>JAYSQG010000383.1:0-10511 GCA_043721685.1 Saprospiraceae bacterium
CTTTGAATGCTGCGCAAATAGCTCATATTCAAAGGCATACAGAAATACTTTATGCAGATATTAAAACCATTGAAACTTATGGCGGTGGTTCGGCAAGATGTATGATGGCAGAAATCTTTTTTGAAAAAAAAGATAAGGCATAAAGTGAAACTAAAAAAAGCATTGTTATATTTGAGACTAAATTCTATCATCTTAATAATTCATACTTAAAATCAATTGGCAAATGGAAAATCAATTTCTCGATTCAAGTTTAGACAACGCAACACCTCGGTATAACGAGTACGGAGGTTTCTGGCAACGTTTTGTTGCTGTTCTTATTGATGGCATCATTCTGTATATTGCACAAATGATTGTTTTTTCAGTTTTTGGTGTCAGCCTATTAAAAGCTGACCCTGATTTGTTCGCTGAAGGCATACCCAATTCATTTATTATTGCCTATGTCATTACCTTAGGTTTGCAAGTGGCTTATTTCGCTTATTTTGAGTCAAGCGAAAAGCAAGCAACTTTTGGAAAACAAGTGATGGGACTTGTTGTAACGGATCTAAACGGTGAGCGCATCACGATGCTCAATGCTGTGGGACGTTATTTTTCTAAAATTCCGTCTGCAATGATTTTAGGTATCGGCTATTTGATGCAGCCTTTCACTCAGAAAAAACAAGCACTGCACGATATGATTGCAGGTACTTTGGTTTATAGGAAATAAGGAAAACGAAAATGTGATTGAAAAACTAAATTAGCATAAATAAGCCTTTGAGAGTGAAATATCTCAAAGGCTTCCTTATTTTTGGCGCGGAATCACCAACTTTTTACTTAATTATAACGACGTTAGCAAAATGGACAATGAATTTCTGGATTCAGAATTAGAAAAACCGACCCCTCAGTATAATGGCTATGCAGGCTTTTGGGAGCGATTTGGTGCAGCTTTAATTGATGGCATCATCTTATTTGTGGCAGGGCAAATGATTTTAGGCGCATTTGGTATCAATTTTATAGATATGTATCAAAGTGCAGCAAGGGGTGAAGACCCTGTTGATATTTTTGGTTCAAATTTCTATATTGCAAGTATTTTAAGCCTTGTTTTCGACTTGTTTTACTTCGCTCAACAAGAATCAAGCCCGACAAAAGCGACTTTAGGAAAACGCGCAATGGGTTTAATCGTTACCGACTTGAATGGAGAAGGTTTGAGTTTTCAACATGCCTGTGTGCGTTTTGTGATGAAACAACTCATTTCGTTTATTTCACTTTTGAGTGCGTTTTTGTCTCCTACTATCGTTAGCACATTGTCTTTTTTAGCTTTAATGGGCTATCTTATTCAGCCATTTACAGCAAAAAAACAAGCATTTCACGACATAGTCGCTAAAACTTTGGTTTACCGTAAATAGTTAATCGTTATTCGTGTATTTGAGACTACGAATAACGATTAACGAATAACGAATACACGAATAACGATTAACGGATAACGAATAACAATGACACCTGAAGACATACTTAAACAATATTGGCAATACGATTCGTTTCGTCCGATGCAACGTGACATCATTCAGTCTGTTTTAGACGGACGTGATACGCTTGCGCTGTTGCCAACAGGTGGTGGTAAAAGTATCTGTTTTCAAGTGCCTGCGCTGTGTACTGAGGGGGTCTGTTTGGTCATTTCCCCTTTGATAGCTTTGATGAAAGACCAAGTTGAAAACCTTAAAAAACGAGGCATTTTGGCAGCTGCTATTTATTCAGGTATGCACTATCGAGACATTGACAGATTGTTTGACAATGCCGTTTATGGTGGTCTCAAATTCCTCTACATCTCTCCCGAACGTTTGATGACCGACTTAGCAAAAGAACGCATCAAACGCATGAATATCAATTTGTTAGCGATTGATGAAGCGCATTGTATCAGTCAATGGGGTTATGATTTCCGTCCTTCTTATCTTGAAATTGCAGCGATTCGTGAGTACATGCCCGATGTGCCTGTCATGGCTTTGACCGCTACGGCAACGCCTGATGTGGTGACGGATATTTGCAAAAAATTAGAATTTAAGAAGAATCATCAAATCTTTCAACAGGATTTTGAAAGAAAAAATTTGAGCTATATTGTCCGAAATGAGGAGAATAAAGAGGCGAAACTGTTAGACATTATCAAGAAAACAAAAGGCACGTCTATCATTTATGTCCGCAGCCGTCGAGGAACAAAAATCTTATCGGATTGGCTTCAGAAAAAGGGTTTCAAAGCCGATTTTTACCATGCAGGACTTGACCCCGAAGAGCGCAATCGTCGTCAAGACGCTTGGATTTCTAATAAAACACAAGTGATTGTCGCCACAAATGCCTTTGGTATGGGCATTGACAAACCTGATGTAAGGACGGTTGTGCATTACGATTTACCGGATTCATTGGAAGCTTATTTTCAAGAAGCGGGTAGGGCAGGGCGTGATGGCAAACGGAGTTATACTGTTTTGTTGGTTAATAAAAGCGATACAGCTAATTTGGAAAAGAATTTTGACATTGCTTTTCCAGAAATGAAAGAGATTCGACGGACTTATGAAGCTTTGGGCAGCTATCTACAATTGGCTGTCGGTGGGGGAGAAGGGCAGAGTTTTGATATGGATATTGTGGAATTTGCACAACGTTTCAAATTAGATGTTTTGACAACGTATTCCTGTTTCAAAGTCCTTGAACAAGACGGTTGGCTTGTTTATACTGAGGGGGTGCATCAACCATCCAATTTGAAATTTATGGTTGATAGAGAACAATTGTATGATTTTCAAATTAGAAGACGCGATTTTGAACGTGTTTTGAAGGGTTTACTAAGGGCTTTGTCAGGTGCATTGACGGATTATGTCAATTTTAACGAATTACAAATTGCGCAGTTTCTGCGTATGTCTGTAATGGATTTAGAAAAAACGTTGCACTATTTGCACAGCGAAAACATCATTGATTATCGCCCTCGAAAAGACAAACCGCAAATCGTTTTCCTTCGCGAACGTACTGATACACAATACCTTTCGATAGATTGGAACTTGTATATGTTTAGAAAAAAACGGGCAGAATACCGTTTGAAAAAGTCCATCGAATACGCTGAATTAGATATTTGTCGCTCCCAACAATTACTCCATTATTTTGGTCAAACCGATGCCCAAAAATGTGGCGAATGTGATGTCTGTTTAGAAAAAGACAAAGCCGATTTGGAGACCGATGATTTCATGGTTTTTTCAGAAAAAATAAAAGTATTGGTCAAAAGAGAACCTTTGTCATTGAAAGAAATTGTGGATTCATTTGCCGAAAGGCAGCGCACAAAGGTTATTCAAACCATTGGTTTTATGCTCGGTGAACAGTCTTTGAAAAAAGAAGGCGATAAGTTTACAACATGAAAAAAATCATTTTCACCGTCACCAATGACCTAACGTATGACCAACGTATGTTGCGCATTTGTACAACCCTCGCTAAGGAGGGATATCAAATACAACTTGTTGGTCGTCAACTTTCCTCGTCAAAACCCTTTGACAATCAATGTTTTACAGCACACCGCTTTCGCCTTGTGTTCAATAAAGGCAAATTGTTTTACATCGAATACAATATCCGTTTGTTCTTTTGGCTGTTGGTTCAACGCTTCGATATTGTCTGTGGCATTGACTTAGACAGCATTTTGCCTTGTTATTTTGTTTCGATACTGAGGGGTAAAAAATGCGTTTATGATGCCCATGAATTGTACAGCGAAACGCCAGAAGTCATTCGCCGTCCGATGATTCAAAAAGTATGGTTAGCCGTTGAAAAATTCATTGTCCCACGTGTCAAATACCGCTACACCGTCAGTCAATCCGTTGCCGATGAATTTGAAAGACGATACGGCACTCCATTCGCACTCATCAGAAACCTACCTTTTTTAAGTGAAAAGTTAGAAGTGAAAAGTGATAAGTTTGTAACGCCACCATTCACCATTTTATATCAAGGCAATTTGAACGAAGGTCGTGGGCTTGAAACGGCAGTTGAGGCCATGCAATATCTTAAAAATGCAGAATTATGGATAGTAGGAGATGGTGATTTGATGTCTTTACTGAGGGGTATGGTTTCAGATTTAAAGTTGGAAAATAAAGTCAAATTTTGGGGTTATATTGAACCCAAAAACTTGCCAGCTATTACCGAACAGGCTACCGTTGGTTTGAATATTGCCGAAGGCAAAAGCCTTAGTTATCAGTTTTCTTTAAGCAATAAAACAACGGATTATATTCAAGCGGGTTTGCCACAGATTTTTATCAATTTCATTGAGTTTCAACGGATTAATGATGCGTACAATGTCGGTTTGGTGATTGATAGCTTAGAAGTTGAGGTACTTGTGGCGGCTTTAAAACGGCTTTTTGAAGACCCTGTTTTGCTTGAAACATTAAAAGCGAATTGCCTTGAAGCGGCAAAAGTGCTGAATTGGGAAAACGAAAAAGTGAAGTTGATTGATTTTTACAAGCAATTGAAATAGTTTGAAAAGTATCGAATATTACTTTTTATATATAATTGTCGTTGTAGAACCGTAATTGTTTTTAATTAATGTTGGATAACCTTCGGAATTGTAACAATATTGATACTTTACTGGATTGGCAATCGGATCCCAAGTACCAACATAATCTTTGCCTAAACTTTCTATGATATTGTTACTTGTAAGAATTCGATAGCCATCAAAAGGCATTTTTTCTAAATAATTCTTTTTGTTATCATAGGTTAAAAACGATTCAAAGGTCAAAATTCCCTTTTTATTGTAAGTGGATGCTTTAGTAATATTACCATTTTCCCATTGATAATGAGTCACTTCAGTTGTATCGTTGGCAAATAAATGTATTTTTTTGTCTAACAATTTATCATTGTTATAAAAATAAATATCTACAGTTGTCAAAGGTAAATTCGAACCCGAATTTCTGGAATAATTTCTCCTTCTGACAATTTGATTGAGACCATTATAATCAAAACTGTCTATGAATACTTTTTCAATGACCTTATTTAAAGTCGTAAAAGTGGCTTGTTCAATCACTCTATTTTGTGAATCATAACTATATGTATAAAAACGAGTGTTGTTTTGGACACCTTTTAAAGAATCTAATAGATTTCTACCATTATAGACATACGTTTCATTGCCATTCTGTCCATAAGTGCTTTGATATTCAACGCGATTGATATACTTACCTTCGGTAGAGATACCACACGAAATATCATCTTTTGAGCTACATGACAAGCAGAAAAGGAATAGACAAAACAACAGGATTAATTGACTGGTTTTTGATAACATTTTTGGATTTGTTTTAAGGTTTATAAAGATTATAAAAAAAGCTCAGAAGTACAAATTTTAGTCATAAACTAAAACAAAATGCCCCCCCTCAGTACCCAACGCCGATAAGTGACGGTGTAATGATTTTCAGCCCAAGTATTGTTGCTTTCATAACGGACTTGTTGCAAACGGAAACCCAAATCAGCAAAGAAATTGTAGCGACTTGAAGCTCCAAAACGCCAACCGATTGTCGGTTGAAGCATAAAACTGCCTTTTAAATTAGTTAGATTATCGTTTTTGATGCCCAATGGATGACCATAACCAGCCGCAAATGTCCAATATTCAGAAGTATTTCTTTTGCTCAAATAACCGCGATATTCACCAAATACTGAAACAACATTTGACTCGCCATTATTGAGATAATACGCGTCGTAAGCAATACCTAAACCGCTTCCAACCAAACGATTGAATTGATAACCCACCACATTTTGAAAGCCAAAACCCAAATGCGAGCGAGTAGAACGCCCTATGTTGACATTAAAACTCAAAGCATCATACATGCCGCGTTCTTTGAAGTTGTAAGGTCTTTCCAAACGGCTTGTTTTGCCTTGTGACAACTCTGTCATCTTCACTTTTTTAACTTCAGAAGGTGCAAAACGAATGATTAAAGCACTTGCTAATTGCATTTGCAAGGTGTCATTGGGTTGATAATAAAGGATTTTACCAACCATAACGCTGCCGTTTTTCAGATACACTCTATCTGAAAACGTCGGTTGTTGTGCTTTGATGTGGGCGGCATAAAGTAGGAGGAAAGAAACAACGGCAAAGACTCGTATTTTCATAAGTACTTGATTTTTAGTGTGTTATTTAGGACATGCGCCTTGTGTGAAATCATCAATACCTGAGCAGCGTGCTTCACAATCATTGCCATAAGTTTTTTTGTCGCATCCACAAACAGGATCGTATTGAGCCGTACAAATGCAAGAAGGAATTGCAGCATGTGGTGTACATGCTGCTTCGTGGTCGCAACTTCCCCAAACAGCCGCAATACTGAGGGGTAGGCAAAGGCATAGGAACAAACGTAAGATTTTCATTTTTCATGTTTTTAAAAAGCAATGGGCATTTTGGTGCCCAAGGCTCGATTAAGGACACAATTTAATTTTACTTGTTCACAATGATTTTGCTTAACTCTTTTGGACTCGCAGCGTCCGTCACATCAAATTGATAGAGACCGTCGGCACCAATGACCATGAGGTATTTGTTGTTGTTGAAACCGTAAGGGATGACATCAAACGTATCAAAACCTTTGATTTGAGCTTTGAGATTTTGGTCAACTTTGTTTTTATCTGTTACGTCAAAGATTTTCAAACCATCGTCGCAGAGGTACAAACTGTTGTCCCAAACGCCTAAACCACGTGGGTTTTTCATGTTATAGACACTTATCAGTTGTGGAGACTTCAAATTAGAGACATTCACAATTTGCAATTGATTGAGATTGCCTCCGCAATTGCTCCCAGTGCGAACAGTAATGTAAGCGATGTCGTTTTCAACAACAACAGGGTCGCACGCTCTGCCGTGATCGAAACGACTCATATACACAGGCTTAATCGGATTGACCAAATCGTAGATAAACATGCCTGTTGTAGAGCCAATAAACAGTTTGTCTTTGTAAGGAAAAACGGTTTCGATGTTCCAACCCACTTGTTGAGAATTGGACAATGTAGGGCAATCCAAATTGGTCAAATTGAAAGTTCTTAAAGTAGATAAGTCTATGCAATACAAATACTTATCATAAAAAGTAAAACGTGCCAACGAACCACCTACACCTGCGGGTGCTGCGGCAGAACTACCGTTGTTGCTGTTCGTAAAAGCCGTTGTACTGAGAGCACCTGAATTTTTAGTGAATACAGAACCATCAGCCTGACTAAAGTATTCATAACCATAACCGCCAGTCAAACGTGGGTCGTTGCAATCAATTTTTTCATTGACGGTCTCTTTTTTATAGTCCACAAGCCAACCGTTTTGTGGGTCACGCCAAAAAGTGGATTGAAAAACATCTTGCGCACGGCAAGTAACACGAGGGTTTGTGAGGGTTGAAATGTCAATCGTCAACAAATCCCGATAGCTGTCGGCATAAAGGAAATTACCTTTGACCGCCATATCCACATTGCCGACAATTTTGATAAAACCGACAGGCAATGGCTTTGAAGGGTCGCTGTTGTCGATGATGTGAATACCTTCTTTTTGTTCATTAATGAGGATATACTTGCCGTAAAAGTAGATTTTCCCCGTATTTTTCAAGGCGCGAGTGGCTTGATACTGAGGGGTCTCCCGCATCTCTGCATCGGTTTTATAGACGGGTGTCCAACGTGTATAAGTTGTTTCGTTGGAGCATGTATCTTTGATACACCCTTGAAAACTGACTGCAATAAAAGCGCAGATAACGGAAATGGAAAAGAGAATCTTTTTCATGTTTTGATATTTTGACTGTTTAAAAATCTTGTTTGCCTTTATAGACAGGGAGGTTGGGTGGAAAGGTTGGGTAAACTTTGGATTTTATTTATAGAATATTAGAAATAAATTTACTTGATTTGCAAATTCGTTTGAAACAACTAATTTTTTAGACCGTTTGAATAGCCAAAATGTTAACTTTTAAATTGAAAAATATGGATAATCTAATCTTAGATGCGGGTTTACAAAATACCAATGAAGAAATCGAACTTGAATTAGCTACTAAAAATACACGGTTTGTCAATTTTATCATTGATCATATTTTGGCTTATGCTACAATCTATTTTTTGACGTATGCAGTCGTTCTTTCGAACCCTTATATTGTGGAAAGCATAACAGGTAATCCAAGTAGTACAAAAGGTTGGGATTATTTGTTTAGTTATTCAGGCATGTTTTTGTACTATTTCATTTCTGAATTTCTGTTAAAAGGCAGAACAATCGGAAAAATGATAACAGGAACGCGCGCCATAACAACCAACTTTACTTATTTAACCGCTGGAGACGTGTACCAAAATGATGGTGGCTCGTGGTTTTTCAGCTTTGATAAAGTACCCCCTCAGTATCAAGTTGTCTTTTGTTTGAATATTGATTGGTTCAAAATCAAGACCATAGTCGCTTGGCAATACGCCGTTTTTGAATTCGGTTAAGGCAGCTGCGTTGACTTTGTATGGTTTTATGCCCGCATAAGGTAGGACGTTTTCTACAACAAAGTAGCCTAACGTTGCAGCAAGGGTCGCTAAAATGATTAAGGTTTTAAAAACTGTTTTTTTCTTTATTGTCATGTGATTTTGGATAGATTTAAACGTCGGCGAGGTTTGAAACCTCGCCGACGTTAGAGAAAAATAAGACTAAGGGTTTTCCAAAGACGTTACAAGTTTCGCCCTCGTTTTTTTCTGTCCAATATATAATCCCACAATCACAATTAACGTCCCAACAACCGTATAAGCCGTAATCGGTTCATTCAACAACAATTTGGCATAAATAAAACCAAAAGTCGGGCAGAGGTACAGCCACAAAGCCGCTTTTATGGGATTGATTTTTAGCAAATACAACCACATTTGCACGGCAACAATGGAAACGACGATCAACCAACCGACAGAAACCCAATAATTATGGTCAAAATGATTGCGTGAAAAATCGGTCATCGTGAACGTGAAAGGCAACAAACAGATGCCACCTAACAAAACTTGCCAAGCATTAATCGCTAATATCGGCAATCGCCATGTGCGACTTGAATAATAAACCGTTCCGATGGAGTAGGCGAGTAGGCTGAAAAACATCAAGGTCATGCCCCACAGAGTGACGTAACTTGCTTTGATTAAGGGATAAATAACAATCGCTACGCCTAGGAAACCGAGCAACAAACCCGTCCATTCTGTTTGTTTGATTCTTCTTTTTATCCAAATAGCCGATAAAATTGAAATCATCAAGGGATTAAGAGCGGGTGCTAAACTGCCAACGCCTGCCGAAAGCTCTTGCAGTGCAACGATGAATAAACCGAGATATACGGTGACATTTAATAAACCATAAATGAGTAATGGCATCCATTCATCGCGTTCGGGCAGTCTGTATTTTCTAAAAACATGTGCGCCCAAAAGCATCAAAAAACCTGCAATAAAGAAGCGCAAATTGGCAATTGTCAAAGGTTGTGCCGACAAAAGACCTATTTTCGTCGCTACCGAAGCTGAAGCCCATAAACCTGCAAAGACAAAGCCGATGATGTTGTTTTTCATAAAATTCTGTAAAGAACAAATTGAAAATAATTGCTTCAATTGAGGCAAGTTGTAAACAGGGTTGGGAAATATTTAAAGCCCTTTGGGAATAGCTTCAATAAGTCTTTTTGTGTATTCTTTTTGTGGATTATTGTAAATATCATCGGCAACACCCATTTCTTCAATTTTACCTTTGTTCATCACAATCATTCTATCAGAAATGAATTTAACAACCGACAAATCATGGCTGATAAATATACATGTAAACTGCATTTTTTGCCTGAGTTCAATCAATAAATTCAAGACTTGGGCTTGAACAGACACATCTAAGGCGGAAACAGATTCATCACAAATAATAAATTTTGGATTCAATGCCAAAGCCCTGGCAATACAAATGCGTTGCCGTTGTCCGCCTGAGAACTCATGCGGATAACGATTGAAATGATTCGCATTCATGCTGACCGTTTCAAGCAATTCTATGACTTTTTCCTTGCGTTCTGCGTCGTTTTTGTACATTTTATGGACTTGCATGGGTTCCATGATGGCAGAACCGATGGTCATACGAGGATTCAACGACGAATAAGGGTCTTGAAAAATGATTTGAATGTCCCGACGCAAGGCTTTGAGTTTATCTGCATCTAAATGCACCAAGTCGTTGTTTTCAAAAAAAATAGACCCCTCAGTAGCGGGCGACAAACGCAGTATCGCACGTCCCAAAGTCGTCTTGCCGCAACCCGATTCACCGACCAAACCCAATGTTTCGCCAGGATAAACAGTGAAACTGACATCATCAACGGCTTTCACAAAGTCAATCGGTTTGCCAAAGAAATTGTGCTTTGAAGGAAACCATGTTTTGAGGTTTTCGACCCTCAAAATCGGTTCGTTTTTCATCAAATCGGACAAACGAGCTTGGATTTCGGCTTGTGGTATCTTCATTTCTGATAATAACTGTCCGACAGAATCCGCTTTTTCAACGATGTGGGTTGTACCGTCAGGATTTGTCTCAACTTCCATGAAATCAGCGACAACGGGCAACCGCCGCA
>JAYSQG010000384.1:0-12677 GCA_043721685.1 Saprospiraceae bacterium
TAAAAGGCATTCCTGCTGACTCGCGAGCTGCAAAACCTCATGGTTTTCTACAAGAGGCTGTGATTACGGAGGGGGTGGTTTTGAAGTTGCAAAAACTCAATGATATTGCTGAAAAACGGAATCAATCTTTGGCGCAAATGGCGTTGGCTTGGTTGTTTAAAGACCCTCGGGTGACTTCTGTTTTGATTGGTGCAAGCCGTACTTCGCAGTTATTGGATTCATTGGATTGTTTGAAAAATTTAGAATTCAGTACAGAAGAATTGACTGATATTGAAGCTATTTTGGCAACGAAATAAGTGTACTAACGTCGGCGAGGTTTTAAACCTCGCCGACGTTTAGAACAAAGTTAAAGATGGATATAAGACAAATTCAGCCCGAAGACACCTACGACATCCGCCACAAAGTCCTATGGGCGTACAAACCTATTGAATTTGTAAAAGTTGATGAAGATACTGAGGGGGTGCATTTTGGACTTTTTGAGGACAATCAACTCGTTTCTGTCGTCTCGTTGTTTTATAAAAATGATGAAGTGCAGTTTAGAAAATTTGCAACTTTAACAGCATTTCAAGGGCGTGGTTATGGCACACAGCTTTTAAAATACATTTTTCAATTGATTGAAAATCAAGGTATTAAAAAGATTTGGTGCAATGCGAGAAACCATAAATCGGCTTTTTATGCAAAGTTTGGTATGAAAGAAACGAACATTCGATTTATGAAAGAAGGCTTAGAATATGTGGTTATGGCATTGAATATAGAACGCATCTAACATCTTGAAACCACCGATTTCCAATCGGTGGGACATTCCGCTCGTTGAAACGAGCGGTTACAAGATGTTAGATGTTTTACGAAGCTTAATTTAAGCGAATTAAGAGTTTCAAACTTTCTCGAACTTAATACACTCAAACCGCAGAAATTATTGGATAACCTGCCCTCTTATTTGCGAAAATTCGCTTTACTTTGACGATATTTTTAATACTAAAAAATAACAAGCATGAATTTCGACTATTCAGATAAAACCAAAGCCCTTCAAGAGCAACTCACACAATTCATGGAAGCCCATATTTACCCTGTCGAAAAGGAAGTATCTGGTTTTCACCACAACCCTAACAATGCGTGGCAGCATTGGCATGGCTTTGAAGATTTGAAAAAAGAAGCTCGTGCCGCAGGTCTGTGGAACTTGTTTTTGCCCAAAAGTTATGGTGCTTTGAGCCCCGGATTGACCAATTTGGAATATGCGCCTTTGGCAGAAATCATGGGTCGTATTCTTTGGGCACCTGAGATTTTCAATTGTAATGCGCCCGATACGGGCAACATGGAAGTTTTGGCAAAATACGGCTCGCCTGAGCAGCAAAAACAATGGCTCACGCCTTTGATGAATGGCGAAATACGCTCAGCTTTTTTGATGACTGAACCCGAAGTCGCTTCTTCGGATGCGACAAATATTGAAACATCTATACGTTTAGAAGGTGATTTTTATGTCCTCAATGGTCGAAAATGGTGGTCTTCGGGTGCGATGAATCCACATTGTAAAATTGCGATTGTGATGGGCAAAACCGATGTCAATGCGCCACGTCACAGTCAACAAAGTCAGATTTTAGTGCCTTTGGATACTGAGGGGGTTAAAATTGTGCGTCCGTTGACGGTTTTTGGTTATAATGATTCGCCAGAAGGTCATGCTGAAATCATATTGGACAATGTACGTGTACCGAAATCAAATATCATTTTAGGCGAAGGACGGGGTTTTGAAATTGCACAAGGTCGCTTAGGTCCAGGGCGTATTCACCACTGTATGCGCTTGATTGGTATGGCGCAAAGGTCGTTGGAATTGATGTCTGTCAGAGCGTCTCAACGGGTGGCTTTTGGGAAACACTTGTCTGATTTTACGAGTATTCGTCAAGAAATCGCTTACTCTCGATGCGAAATTGAGCAAGTTCGCCTTTTGGTGCTTTCTGCTGCCGACAAAATGGACAAATTGGGCAACAAAGAAGCAACAGATATGATTGCGATGATAAAAATCGTTGCGCCTCAAATGGCGTTAAAAGTCATTGACCGAGCTATTCAAATTCATGGCGGTATGGGTGTTTCTGACGATACACCGTTGGCTCATTATTATGCGGCTGCACGAACTTTGCGCTTGGCAGATGGTCCCGATGAGGTGCATTTGAATCAGTTGGGAAAAAGGACGATTGCTCAATATGCTTCGCGGTAGATTTCTTAAGACCTATAACTCAAAGTCGCTGCATAAGATGCCTTTTCGCAAAATTATGTCTGGATAAGACATAATTACGTGTGGTTTGGACATAATTATGTCTATTTCATAGAAATTATGTCTGGGTACGACATAATTATGTGTGGATTGGACATAATTATGTCGAAAACGTAGGAATTATGTCTTGTAGCGACATAATTATGTGTAAAATAGAGATAATGATGTCGAAAACGTAGAAATTATGTCTTGGAGCGACATAATTAAAGGTTGTCTTTTAGGAATGGTGTGAAATACTGTGGATGAATTATGTAGATAGAGGTAAAGCATTTTCTTAAATACCAGTAATAACATGATAATTTACAAAACAAAACGGGACTTTGTTCTTTGATACCTTATCACTATCTAATTGTATTTCTAAATATTCTTGTAAATAAGCGTATAATCTTTCTGCGTCAGGAAAAGTTGCTTGGAATCCTTCTTGTTCTATTAGTGTTTCTTCAAATTTTTTCCAAGCTGTTTTCCGCTTATCTGTAAGTCTTGATTCATTTAAATTTAAAACTGTAAGTGTATTTTCTGCAAGTTGTTGTATGGATGTTTCTCTTGTTGTATTTACCGATATTGAGCCATCGGGTTTAAGCTCGAAATATCTCCAGTAGCTGTCTTCAATAGTTGGATTAAAAATAGGCAAAACGCTTTTGCCTTTAATAGCATCACAATGCACCCCCTCAGTATATTTGATTTTTTCACCACGTCTATACGTTGCAGACGGATTTAGTTTATCCAGTAATTCAACTGAAACGCCTAATCTATCAGCTACCTCTTGCCGCGTTTGTACATTGCCATAAATATTGACTTTAACTTCATACGGTTTTTGACTTCTTTCTCCGCCGTCACAAGAAAGAAGAAGATTTTCATAATTAAATACACGTTCGACAAATGCTTGTTCTTTATCCAGACGGTCAGGTGCAGATTTGGCCAAAAAATGCTCGATTTTTGTCCTAAGCAGTTCTAAACCTTGACAACAGTAACAACAAATTTTACCTTGTTCTGTATTTAAATCTTCTCTTAGCCTATCTTTTACATTTTGAAATTCAAAATCCTCTATATTCCATAAAGCATCACCCGTTTGATTAGGTTCAGCATACAGACGTGCTAAATCTAATTGAGTTTTCCAAGTCTCTA
This sequence comes from Saprospiraceae bacterium, assembly GCA_043721685.1. Taxonomy (GTDB): domain Bacteria; phylum Bacteroidota; class Bacteroidia; order Chitinophagales; family Saprospiraceae; genus JAAFJT01. The sequence goes on from JAYSQG010000384.1 coordinate 3,392, forward strand.
ATCTGTTTCTTGATTCGACAGAATGAGAGGTTGTTTTATCAATAAAGACCATGTTGATTATTTATTTCGTTGGCGTAAGAGTTTTTTAGTTTTAATAAGCATAGCTGCTTTTATTAAATCACCTGAATCGGGATTGATTTTCGTTTGCAACGCTGCAAGTTTGGCATCTGCTTGTTCCAGCTCATTGTCGTAAATCGAGGTAAACAAGGCTTCTACTTCCTCATCAATAATTTTGAAACGTTTGGTTGTTCCCATTTCTTTACTGACATCATTTATTTCAGCACCAAAAAGATTTTCCCTTTCTTGCTCAATGATTATATCACCATTTACGTCTTTAATTTCATAAATTAATACTTTGTCATTTGGAATACTTGACAAGACAAATGGTGAATGAGATGTAACAATAAATTGAACATTCTCAAAATTTTCTACCAATACACTCAAAATACGGTATTGCCATTCGGGATGCAGATATGTATCAATTTCATCAATCAAACACACGGCGGGCATTTTCATAAAATCTTCGTCGGGCAATTCCATTTGTCCAAATTCCCAAAGGCGTTTCATAAAAAAACCAACCCAACCAATGATATTTTGATAGCCTTGACTCATTAATTTTAAAGGCAACCCGTTTGGATGAAACTTCGTTACGACGGCTGCCGATAAAGAATTCTCTGAAAGCTGCATCTCATCGTCGGTTATTTTTGAGATAACCCGAAAAATCTGATTAATCTGTTTTCTATTTTCTTGACGCTGTGCAAATGAAGGGACTATTTCTGGAGCTATTTTTTCTCCTACCCACGTAATAAATTCATTGAAACGATTATCTGCCTCATCATATACGAGTGCATTTAAATCATTAAAGTTTGGTTTCCATATATTTTCACCATTTTTTAATTCATTTTTACTATTTTGTTGAGCAAAACCAATCATCAAGGTTTTGAAAGTATTTTTTTCTATTCCTGCCAGATTAAATGTTCGTGGATTGTCTTCTTCAGAATACGCTAACTTACTTTGCTTTTCAATTTCAATACCCTTAATGATTGGTTTAGGTATCAAAGTTATTGGATTATAGCTGGGTTCTATTTTCGTAAAATCTTCAATAGTATAAGTTATTTCTATAAACGCACTTTTTACATATTCTTTTGTATTGCCATTTATCATTTTTGGAAGAGTAATAATAGCCTCATTAGATGTATCCAAATCATTGCTTCCTGCCATAGCAATAGCAATTGTACGCAGCAATGTTGTTTTACCCGTTCCATTTTTGCCCCAAAAGCATACAACAGCTTTATCTAAGTTGATATAAGACTTTGAAAAACGTTTGATGTTTTCTATTCTTAATTCAAGAATTTTTGTAGCACTATTAACAGTCTTTGTTAAGGTTTTAGGTTTAGCATCTTGCCAGTTTCTTATTTTTGTGAGTGAATAATTAAAACTCTCTTCAGTTATGAAAGGGAATAAAATATTCTCTTTATCAAATCGTCTAAGAAAACTATCAATAAGGGGTTTATCCTCAAGTATAAATTGGTCTAAGTTTTTAATATAATCTTTATTCTCAAATTTTTTTACCCAATAGATTGGTATGTCTCCAAAAGATGGTTGGTCTTTTCTAAAAGAGAGAGAATTAGCAATGTTATTTATTATTTCAGCTTTTTCAGGTGTTCCATCACCTCTTAATTCAATCCGACAGTATCCATCTTCGAAAACTGTAAATTGAATATTTAATTCCTGCTTTTTGAATATATTAGCCCAAGCATTCCAAAAAGAAATCCCTAAAAATCTATCATCTCCTGGAAACCAGTAGCCTTTTTTTAATTTTTCATCTTTATTTACTGTACGCAGCGAAAACCGCAAGTCAGGACTTTGCACCCGTTTCTTCATTAAGAACTCAAATATCTCGTTGTGCTTTTCTTGAATTGATGTCATTTTAATATTTTTTCTATTACTGACTTATATGTGATTTTTACAATCAGATTAAAGCTGTTTTCTGATGATTACTTCAATATTAAAGCAAATATAGCTCAATTACGTTTACTTCAACTTCTTCTGTTATAGAAAATGTTCACAACTTTAGTTGTGTGAAGTATTACAAGTAAGTTTTTTCAAAACCGATACGTTTAGTAGCAAACTTATATCAAACCACCCCTCAGTAAACCCCACGATAAAGCCGTCTCGATTGACCCAACATCGAGACGGCTTTATCATTCAACCTCAAGCATCTAAAACATTAAGTCGCTGACGGCTTGGCAGCAACAGTGCTGTTGCCATCATCCGATTTTGTCTTTTTGTAATAGGCTTTCAACTTGATTAATAGCGGTTGGTACTTCAAAGACTTAGCGGCTTCTCTTTGAACGATACCGTAAAACTCATTGGCATAGTTCAATGAATCAGTTTTGCAAATCATCAAGTTCGTCGCCCATTTTTTGTCAATCGCTTCCGTGATAGCGGCACGAATAGAAAAGAAACGCGCCAAAGCACCCGATTTTGACGTAAAGTCTTCTTTGTTAAAGGTGGCAGCCAACAATTCAGGAAAGTCAACCATGCCTTGAAAACATTCTTTGACGAACTCAAAGCTGTAGTCACCGGTTGACTTTTTACCTGCTGTGTTTTTACTGTAATCGCCGAGATAATCAACGACAGCCAAACTCAATTGTGAGATAAGGCTCTGAATCAGTACCAATTTTGGGTCGTCGGTACTTGTGGTGTCGGAAGAAAGAACTGCTCTTTGTGCCATGCTGTATGGTTTTTTAAAGAGTGAGAAAATGTGGGTTAAAAATGTGTAGTTAATGTTTAAACGTTTCTCTATCAACGTTTTGTCTTTTAGTATAATACAAATATAAAATAAAGTATTTTCAATGCAAAGTATTTTTTTAAAATATGTGTCCAATTTTGTTGTGTATTTGATATAACAGTTTCCATACAGCTTGTTTTTATACTATAAACGACTTTTGTTAGAAATGTGACGTATTACAAAAAAGCCTCTGCTGTATTGCAAAGGCTTTTTTTAACATTAATTCAAAATGTCTTGATTTATAGAACGATTTTCAAAGCATTAGCCAAATGCTCAATATACCCCTCCGTATGCCGTGCTGTCACCACAATCCGCAAACCTTCTTGACCTTTTGGCACCGTCGGAAAGTTAATCGGCTGCAAATAGATGCCAAATTCGTTGAATAATCTATCCGTCACAGCCTTTGTTTTTTTAGAATCACCAAGGATAATGCGGGTAATATGTGAAGGATTGTCGTCAAAAGCAACGCCTTTTGCTCGCAATGCCCCCCTCAGTATTTTGACGTTTTTGTGGAAATGTGGACGTATTTCCATGTTATTTTGCACTTTTTTAATGCTTGTTGTTGCAGCGGCACACAAAGCAGGCGGCAAAGAAGACGTAAAAATAAAACCTTCACCGAAGCTGCGGATGTAGTCAATAATCGTATCACTCGCTGCCACATAGCCACCGATGCAGCCAAAAGACTTCGCTAAAGTACCATTTATGACATCTACTTGATCCATGCAGTCTTGTTCTCCTGCCACACCTTCGCCGTTCAAACCGTACATACCGACACCATGCACTTCGTCCAAATACGTCAACGCATTGTATTTTTTTGCTAAATCACAAATCGCTTTGATGTCTGCAATCGAACCCGACATAGAATATACGGATTCAAAAAGAATCATTTTAGGACGGTCATAGTCAGTTGCCGCTAAAAGCATTTCCAAATGCGCTAAATCGTTGTGTCTGAAAATACGTTTTTCACAACGGCTTAGTTTGATGCCTTCAATCATAGACGCATGATTTTCTTCATCAGAAAAAAGCATTGTATCTGGAAAAGCACGTCCAAGTATCGAAATAGCCGTAGAATTGGCGACATAAGCACTTGTAAACAACAAAGCATTCGGTTTTTGATGCAAAACCGCTATCGTTTTTTCCAATTCACGATGCCTCACCGTTGTGCCTGAAATATTGCGTGTGCCACCACTGCCAACACCATCTTGTTTTGCAGCCTTGACAAATGCTTCAATCACATCCGTATCTACACTCATACCAAGATAGTCGTTGCTCGTCCAATTCACAACCGTTTTTATACCCCCCTCAGTATGATGACTAAAAGAAGGGTGCGTTTCTGCCGATTTCTTCAAAGGCAAAAAATAACGATAGTTGCCTTGTTTTTTCAAAGCAGACAACTTGTCGGCGAGGTGATTTTCAAAATCCATTGTGGGTGCGTGTGTTTCTATTTCAGTTAGCATGACGTGTATGATTTAGTTGCTAACTTTCCGAAAGTTTAAAACTTTTGGAAAATTATAATATATTGATAATCAAATTTTTATATTCTTAAATCTATTTCTGACGAACCCTTTTATACAAATTTATAGTACTCATCAACAGAATGACAAATAAAAAAAGTCCCAACAGCCCCCAAACAAAGCTCATATTGTCTTTCACCACAACCAACATGACAATAGCGACTAAAAAAAAGGTCGCTACTTCATTCCATATCCGCAATTGTTGCGATGTGTAGCGAAACACGCCTTTCATCTGTTGCTTATAAATGGCATTGAGTGTTAAAAAGTAAGCATATAAACCAACCACAAAACTCAATTTCAGCATCAACCATTCGGGCGTTACACCTAATAAATACCACAACGTTGAGCCAAAAATCAAAGTCAAAATAGCTGATGGAAAAGTAATACCTAACCACAATCTTTTAATCATGATACTGAATTGACGGCTTAAAATGTCTCTCTCAACCCCCTCTTTTTCTTGTGCTTCGGTGTTGTAAATGAACAAACGGACGATATAAAACATGCCACTGAACCAAGTGACGATGAAAATAATGTGTAAAGCCTTGATGTATAAGTAATTCATTTTTCAAGTTTTGGGTTTTGGGTTTTGGGTTTTGAGTTATATACAAAACTCAAAACCCAAAACTCAAAACTCTTTAGCCCAATCTCTTGGTTTTAGATATTCTAAAAGTTCTGCTTCACGACTGTTCGGTTTTGGATGAAAATCGTATTCCCAACGAGCGATAGCGGGTAAACTCATCAAAATAGACTCAATCCGTCCATTTGTCCGCAAACCAAAGAGCGTTCCTCTATCGTGAATCAAATTGAACTCCACATAACGACCACGCCGAACACCTTGCCAAAGTTGGTTTTCTTCTGTAAACGTTTCGTCTTTTCTTTTTTCGACAATGGGCAAATAGGCTTTCAAAAACGCTTGACCACAACTTTTAGAAAACGCAAATACTTGATTTTCAGGCATTTCCGATGTCGGACGCATATAATCGAAAAAAATGCCACCGATACCTCGTGCTTCATTGTCGCGGTGTTTATTGATGAAATACTCATCGCATTCTTGTTTCAATTTTGGATAAATATCAACACCAAACGGGTCACAGGCTTCTTTATGCGTTTTGTGAAAATGCACGCCGTCCTCTTCCCACATATAATAAGGTGTCAAATCAGCTCCGCCGCCAAACCACGCATCTATCTTTTCTCCATTTTCATCATACAATTCAAAATAGCGATAATTGGCATGAACCGTCGGAATCATCGGATTGTGTGGATGAATGACCAACGAAATGCCACATGCAAAAAATTGTGATTCTTTAACCCCAAAATGTTGTGCCATCGCTTGTGGCAATTGCCCATGCACCACTGAAGTATTCACGCCGCCTTTTTCAAACACATTGCCACCTCTCATGATGCGGCTTTTGCCACCACCACCGCCTTGTCGTTGCCAAGTATCTTCTTGAAAAGTGGCTTTTCCGTCTATTTTTTCAAGGGCTGTGCAGATGTCGTCTTGAAGGGTGTGTATGAATTGGATGAATGATTCTTTCATGTTTTAATTATTTTTTGTATCTTTTTTTTTGTCATTCTGAACGAAGTGAAAGAATCTAAATATCATTTAGATTCTTTCACTTCGTTCAGAATGACAAAAAAAAGGGCAAATACTGAGGGGGCTCAAACCACTGCATACTCCATCGAATATTCTTTCACTGCATCCACAAACGCCTTCGCATTTTCAACTGGAATATTAGGCAAAATGCCATGACCTAAATTGGCAATATAACGTGTCGTACCAAATGCGTCAATCATATCATGCACCCCTTTACGGATTTCAGGAATCGGTGACAGCAACCGTGCAGGGTCAAAATTGCCTTGCAAAGTGATGTTGTCGCCTGCCCACAAACGGGCTTGTTGTGGCGTAATACACCAATCAATACCCAAGCCGCTTGCGCCCATTTGACTCATTTCTTCAAGGGCAAACCAGGCACCTTTGGCAAAAACAATAGTCGGACACATATCTTTCAAAGCCGTAACAATCTGACGAATATAACGCAAAGAAAACGTTTCAAAATCGGCAGGGCTCAATAAACCGCCCCATGAATCGAATATTTGAACCACATCTGCGCCTGCTTCGACTTGTTTTTTCAAATATGTAATCGTCGTATCTGTAATCATTTGCAGCAAACGATGCGCCGCTTTGGGTTGTGTGAAACAAAAAGCTTTTGCCGCATCAAAGGTTTTTGAGCCTTTTCCTTGAACCATATAACACATCAAAGTCCAAGGCGCACCTGCAAAACCAATCAATGGCACACGTCCGTCAAGCTCTTTTTTTGTTAAGCGCAAAGCATCGAAAACATAGCTTAAACTATCTGCAACGTCTGGAATATTCAGTTTTTCAACATCAGAAAGGCTCTTAATGGGATTGGGCAAAACGGGTCCAATATTTTCAATCAACTGTACTTCCATACCCATCGCTTGTGGCACAACGAGAATATCAGAAAAAATAATCGCTGCATCCACACCTACTTGGTCAACAGGTTGTAACGTGATTTCGCAGACCAATTCAGGTGATTGGCAGCGTTCAAAAAAGCCAAATTTGGCGCGTAAAACGCGGTAGTCGGGCAAATAACGCCCTGCTTGACGCATCATCCACACAGGTGGTCTTTCAAGTGTTTCGCCGTTTAAGGCACGTAGTAAAAGGTCGTTTTTTAACACGGATATAATAGATTTTAAGATTTAGGAAATTTTTAAAATTTCCTAAATCTGTGTTAGCGATTCAAAGCGGCTATTAATTTGTCGCCGCCTTTGTTTAATATCTCTTTTGCACCCATTTTGCCTAAGTTTTGGGCATTTTCAATAGGCATTTTTACTTCTATTTCTATTTTTTCATCACCATTTAGGCTACAAATATTACCCCTCAGTATAATGTCATTTTTGTCAGCCATTGCCAACGCTGCAATCGGTGTTGAACAGCCGCCCATGAGTTGACGTAAAAAATCACGTTCAATATGTGTGCAAAGTGCTGTCAATGAATCATTTAGCGTCGCACAAGCCTCAACCAACCACTCCTCTCCTACCCGACAAACTACTGCAATCGCTCCTTGTGCAGGGGCGGGCAACATCCAATCTAGGTCAATGCTGTTTTGCGGTCTTAGACCAATGCGTTCAAGACCTGCGGCAGCGAAAATAGCTCCGTTCCAGTCGCTTTCTTTCAATTTTTGAAGACGTGTATTGACATTTCCTCTCAGATTTTCAAGGCGATGATTTGGAAAACGATTGAGCCATTGCGCTTTACGACGAATACTTCCTGTGGCTATAACAGCTTGATAATCAACGTTTTCTAAAAAAGAAGTATTGTCTTTAAATACTAAAATATCGTTAGGCGAATCACGTGTCAAAACAGCTGCTTGCATGATGCCTTGCGCTAATTGAGTCGGCACATCTTTCAAAGAGTGAACCGCTATATCAATTTGGCCAGACAACAAAGCTGCATCAGCCGCCTTTGTAAACACGCCTTGAACACCCATTTCGTAGAGTGGCGTGACCAAATCTATATCCCCCTCAGTATTGATACCGATTATTTCAGTCGTATAGCCTTGTTTTTGCAAAGCCGTTTGCACACGTTCAGCTTGATAAAGCGCCAAAGGACTTTTGCGTGTGCCTATGCGTATCGTTTTGTTTATCATAATCTAAAAGCCTTTTCTTATAAAGGTGGGCAAAAGTAGGGCTTGCTTTGTGGGTCTTAACTTTATTACGAGTCATTTGATTGTAAAAAAACTAAATTGTTAATTATGACTGATAAATGACGTGTTTTCCTTCAAAAATAACCCAATACTTCGGTCATTTGCGGCTTTTGAAACAGAATCGCCTTATCTCATTTTTTATAAATTAGAAAAAAATAATGTCTAAAGGAGTTGTTTTAATGAATTTGGGTTCGCCAGATTCAACGTCAGTGAGTGATGTACGCCGTTATTTGAATGAGTTTTTGATGGATGAAAAGGTCATAGATGTGCCTTATTTGTTGCGTTTGTTTTTGGTGCGTGGCATTATTTCGCCGTTTCGTGCGCCACGTTCAGCGAAAGCCTATAATTCAATTTGGACAAAAGACGGCTCTCCGTTGATTGTTTTAACAGACCAATTACAAGCCGCTTTGCAGTCAAAAATGGAAGGACCAGTGACTGTTGCCATGCGTTACGGCAACCCTTCGCCCAAAGATGCTTTTGAGGAATTGAGGACAAAAATGCCCGATTTAGATGAGGTTGTTTTAGTGCCTTTATACCCGCATTATGCGATGTCGAGCTACGAAACTGCCGTTGAGTACGCTTATAAAATTCATAAAAAAGAGCAATATGCCTTCAAATTGACAACAATTGAGCCTTTTTACAAGGACGCAGACTATATCAATGCATTGTCTGAAAGCATAAAACCTTTTTTGACAGAAGACTATGACCACATCCTTTTCAGCTATCACGGCATTCCAGAACGCCATGTTAAAAAAACTGACCCAACGAAAAATCATTGTTTGAGTGTTGAAAATTGTTGCGCTGTTGTCTCCCCTGCGCATGCAAAATGTTATCGGCATCAAATCATTACAACAACTCATTTAGCAGCTGCGCAATTACAACTTCCAAAAGAGAAATACAGCTTTTCGTTCCAATCCCGCTTAGGTCGTGACGAATGGTTGAAGCCTTATACGGTTACTCGCTTAGGTGAAATGCCGAATGAAGGCATTAAAAAACTGCTGGTTGTTTGCCCTGCTTTTGTGAGCGATTGTTTGGAAACGTTGGAGGAAATGGCGGAGGAAGGGAAAGACCTTTTTTTAGCTTCGGGCGGCACGTCTTTTACTTTGATTCCATGTATGAATGTGCATCCGCTTTGGGTGCAGACTTTGGCGAAATGGGTATCTGATAAGGTTTTGGTTTAAAACAATGAACTTTCAGTAAGTTTATACATTCGAGCATTGATTAGTATTAAATGGCATTTACCGAGTGAG
>JAYSQG010000385.1:0-10803 GCA_043721685.1 Saprospiraceae bacterium
CGCAACTGACGGTCAACGCGCCGTGAGTCATGGCGTTCTGAACCGATAATCGCCAAACCACCTGCTTCTTTCACACCTTTACCGAGCTTGATGTCCGTACCACGACCCGCCATATTCGTTGCAATAGTTACAGAACCCGGCTGACCTGCTGCTGTGACGATTTCTGCTTCACGTTGATGCTGTTTGGCGTTCAAAACATCATGTTTGATGCCGCGCATACTCAACATTCGAGACAAAACTTCCGATTTTTCAACCGTTTTTGTACCCACCAAAACAGGTCGTCCTGCTGCTTGCAGCCTAACGATTTCATCTGCCATGGCATTGATTTTCTCACGTTCTGTCTTGAAAACCAAATCCTCGTCGTCGCTCCGAGTAATCGGACGATTGGTCGGAATTACCACGACATCAAGTTTATAAATCTGCCAAAACTCATTCGCTTCTGTTTCCGCCGTACCCGTCATACCGCAGAGTTTGTGGTACATACGGAAGTAGTTTTGAAGCGTAACGGTCGCATAAGTCTGCGTTGTTTCACCAATTTTCACGTTTTCTTTCGCTTCTAAAGCTTGGTGTAAACCGTCGGAATAGCGACGACCTTCCATGACACGACCTGTTTGCTCATCCACAATTTTCACTTCGCCTTCAACAATAATATATTCTGTGTCTTTTTCAAACATCGTATAAGCCTTCAAAAGCTGATTAACACCGTGCAAACGCTGCGATTTGATGGAGTAATCCTGCGCCACAGAATCTTTTATAGCTGCTTTTTCATCTTTTGGTACTGAGGGGTCAGCTTCGATGAGCATCATTTTCTCTGCAATGTCTGGCATGATGAAAAAGTTAGCATCGCCATGTGCTGTTGACATAAACTCTGCACCCCGCTCTGTCAATTCGACATTGCGGTTTTTTTCATCAATCGTAAACAACAAAGGTTCGTCCACCAAACCCATACGTTTTGATTGTTCTTGCATGTAAATGTTCTCTGTTTTTTGCATCAAAACCTTAACACCTTCTTCCGAAAGGAATTTAATCAATGCTCTATTTTTAGGCAAGGCTCTGTGCGCGCGCAAAAGTGCCATACCCGCTTCACCTTCATCAGTGCCGTATTTGCCTTCTGCAAACAGGCGTTTGGCTTCAATAATGAACTTATTTGCCAATTTTTTCTGCTCATCGAGCAAACGTTCTACTTCTGGTTTCAAAGCTATATACTCCTGTGAATCTTGATCCGCCGTTACGGGACCCGAAATGATGAGCGGTGTCCGTGCATCGTCAATCAATACCGAGTCAACCTCATCCACCATCGTATAATGATGCGGACGTTGCACCATTTCATCAAGCGAGTGAACCATATTGTCACGTAGGTAATCAAAGCCAAATTCATTGTTTGTGCCATACGTGATGTCGCACAAATACGCATGACGGCGTTCCTCTGTGTGTGGTTGATATTTGTCAATACAGTCAACCGTCAAAAATAAAAACTCATATATCGGTCCGTTCCACTCTGAGTCACGTCTTGCCAAATAGTCATTGACCGTAACGATGTGAACGCCTTGACCAGACAAACCATTCAAATAAGCAGGCAACGTTGACACCAATGTTTTACCTTCACCCGTTGCCATTTCCGCAATTTTACCATCGTGTAGCACTGCGCCACCAATCAATTGCGTATCGAAATGCACCATATTCCAAGCGATTTCACCGCCTGCTGCTGTCCAATTGTTTTTCCAAATCGCTTTATCGCCTTCAATGGTCACAGGTTTTTTACCTTTTGCTGCCAAATCACGGTCGTGTTGCGTAGCCGTCACAACGATTGTTTCATTGTCAGAAAAACGTTTGGCAACTTGTTTCACAACTGCAAAAGCTTCTGGCAATATTTCTTTTAAGATGACTTCCAAATTTTGATTGCGCTCCTTTCTAAGCGTATCTACGTGTTTGAAAAGGTTTTCTTTTTCATCAAAATCCTCCGTTTCGATGGCTTCTGTCCGCACCTTTTCGATTTCAGCATCAATTTCAGACAAATAGTCAGCGATTCTTTCTCTAAATTCTATTGTTTTGTTCCGCACCTCGTCGTGACTGAGGGGGTGCAAGGCTTCATAAAAACTGTTGATTTCGTCAACCAAAGGTTGATATGTCGCAAGGTCTTTCTCAAGTTTTGATTTGAAACCAAAGACTTTTTTTATTAAATTAAACATCTTTTTATTATTGATTATTTTTTATTGAATAATGACTATTGGATTGATAGCCAATTAATTATGATTTTTTTAGAACACAGATTTAACTGATTATTCTGATTTGCGCTGATTTTCCTTTTTGTCATCCTGTAAGGAACTAAGGAAAATCAGCGCAAATCAGAATAATCAGTTAAATCTGTGTTCTAAAAAGAAAATTAAGCAAGGAATGGAATCTTAGGACGGACAAACCGCTTACCGCTTTGGATAACGGGTTTTGATTCAGAGAAGATGATAGCGGCTGTCGGTTCAACTGTTTTGACAGCGACATCAGCCGATGTATGAAGCGTTTCTTTTTGGTTCAAATAATAGACATGGCTCAATTTTTCACCCCACGCATATTGTTGAGCAGCAGCAACGACGACCTTTTTGGCAAACAACTCGCCACTCGCCTGCATGTCCGCAGCTTTGTGTGGATACAAGATGTAAAATCCCAAAAGGGCTATCAGATTGAGTTCTTTCATTTTGAAAATAAAAATTGAGCAAAATTCTACGAAAAGGTGTCAATTTCCTAAACGCCGCGCAAAGGTAAAAAGTTTTTTAACCTTTGAATATAAAGTTGTGTTAAAGCTAAATTCGTGCCGAGCGGGGTTGTATGACAAAATGGCAGTTAAAATTTTTCTCTTAAGAATTTCCTCATTTATAAACTCCAAACGCCCCCCCTCAGTATTTTTGCATCCAAAAAAATACTGAACTCATGCAAACCGTATTTATAAAGACAAAACAGACAATAAATGTCCGTTTTTACCAAACAGCCTTTCTCATTGCCTTTGCTGTATTGCTACAAGCCTGCGGCAAAAAAGACCTTCGAGACTATTATTTCCCACTCAAACAGTTGAAAGAACAGTCAAAGGTTTATGAATATAAAATCTCAACGCCCGATACCTCGTTCACGATTTATTGGAATTATCAGACCATTGTACAAGGCGATTCCATATATTTTGTAGGCAATTGCTACGATTCGGGTTTTCATCCGTTGGTACTCGTGCGTGAAGAGCAGGTTGCAAACGGCATGAAACTCAAAGAGTTGATATATTATGGAGTCAATAAAGAGGGGTATGCTATCAAAACAACGGCGACGATTGAAGGCGGGGCGGTTTTTCCGTTTCAAGTAACTGACGATAAAGATGTTTTTGTGAATGTTGTCAAATATTCAGACCCGAAAGATTCGACAATTATGACAACATTGACCCGAAATAGACGTTTTTTACAAGATACGTCTTACATTTTTAAAGGTAAAAAATTAGATGCTGTCGAATTTGAAATGAAAGAGGAGCAATCGGAGCAAAACAATAAAAGCGGCGGTTGGACGCATATCTATCCAATTCAAGAGATTTATGCTAAGAATATAGGGCTTGTTTATACAAAACGCTCACTTGACAATGATGTCAATTTTGAAACTCGATTGGTTGATATTTATACGATGAAAGATTTAGAATCGAAGTTTGAACAACATCTGAATCAAACAAAACAATAAAAAGCAACAAAGCGAACCAATAAAGCATCTATTTTAATGGTGAATATTTTAATGGTGAATATTTTTATTCACCATTAAAATATTCACCATTCACCATTAAATTATTCACCATTACCTCAGTATTTGAGGACTTTTTTTCTGAAAAAATGAAAATAATTAGACTCATCTTCTTTTTTGTATTATTTCAAAACGTTTTGTCTGCACAAGTACCGGCACCTAATTTCAGTTGTGTGCGCCGCGACACTTTGATTTGGACTTTGCCGACAGTTTCTTGTGGGGCTATTAATGCCTATTTGATATATGCAGCACGCAATCCACAAGGACCATATCAATTATTGACATCCATCACCAATCCGAATCAAACCCGTTATTTTCACAACAATATTGACGGCGGCATCTGGTATTACTATATGCAAACTGATGCGAACTGTGGCGCGCAAACGCATAGAAGCAGCGATACACTCGACAATCAGCCGCCGTCGCTTAATCCTGTTTTGGTCGTCAGCGTCTTGAATAATCGTTCAGTTGATATCCGTTGGCGCCGCAATCCCTCGCCCGAAGTCGTGGGTTATATCATTTATAAATTGACAAATTCAGGGCTGGTGCCGATTGCCAACGTCCCAAACCGCGATACGATTCATTATGTGGATGCGACAGCAACCCCCTCAGTAAAAATAGAAACTTACCAAGTTTTAGCCGTTGATGCCTGTAATAATACGAGTCTTTTTGACCAAAATCACAACACCGTTTTGCTGAAAGCAGTACAAAGTAAATGCGACCAAACGATTACTTTGAAGTGGAATATCTACAAAAATGCAGCAACTGCCTTGTCAAAACACGAAATTTGGGTTGGTGAAAATGGCCGAAATCCATCGCTCATTGCCTCTGTTGGAGCTGCTGATACGACTTATACATTGCGGAATGTAACCGACCGTGTGCGCTATAATATTTTTGTAAAAGCCATACAATCTGTCTCCAATATCTCATCACGTTCATCTGATACGACTGTTTTAGCAGATATTATTAAGCCTGTGACGGTTTTACTTTTGAAAAACGCCAGTGTCACCGACAAAAAACAAATAGAAATCGTTTGGCGTTGGAATCGAGATGCAAAGATTGATTCGATTCGTATACTGAGGGGGGATAAAGATTCTGGTTATGTTGAAATCAAACATTTCAAAGCACCTACAATACTTGATGATGAAGCTTTTTTTGTGGATACATCAGCTAATCCAAGCCTACATTCTTATTTTTATAAGATTGAAACCAAAGACCAATGTGGTGCCAAACGTTTGTCCAATTTTGCCATGACACCTCATCTGACAGGTAAAGGGGCTGCCAATCGGCGCAATCTCTTGAATTGGAACCGCCTTCGAGTGCCTATTGGTGAAGCCATTGGTTATCAAGTATATCGCATTATTTCGGGTGTCCCAACTCTTGTAGGTTTGCCTGTTGATACCTCTATATTTGATTTTCCAGATGTTGTAGGCTCTGACGAGCCTTTGGTGTGTTACAGATTAGGGGCAAATTTCCGTTATACGCTGCCCGACGGCTCTACGGAAGAGGGCACTTCGTTTTCAAATACCGTTTGTATTGACCAATTTTCAACAATTTGGGTACCTAATGCCTTTGCCCCAAGTGGAAAAAATGTTGAATTTCGCCCTGTTTTCACCTACGTAGAAACCGTTAAGACCTACAAAATGGAAATTTTTGACCGTTGGGGAAGTAAGATTTTTGAAACTACAGACCCGATGGTTGGATGGGACGGTCGGAAAGGCTCGCAAGCTATGCCGCAGGGTACATATACTTTTTTAATAAAAGCGGAACAAGGCAATGGGCATACTTTTGCTGAACGGGGCGTTCTTATGTTGGTTCGATAATCAGATAATTGAGACTCAAAAGTCGAGGCACAATATTTGTATTTCCTAAGGTAAATGTTAAAGATCAGCCATTCAGCGAAAAATCGTAGGTGAATCCAACTTTTACCGTTAGATTTGGAAATCATTAAAACTATTTATCAAATTTTAAATCAAAATTCGACATGAAAAAAATGTTCTTAATGGCAGCTTTTGCTGCGTTTGCATTCGCTGCTAATGCACAAACTCAAGCAACAGCTTCTACAACTGACGCTGCTCCTGCACCTACAAAAAAATCTTGCTGTGCTTCAATGGCAAAAACAGAATGTGCAACAATGAGCAAAGCAGAGTGCGCTAAAGCGATGTCAGAAGGTAAATGTGCTTCAGCATCATCTGCTAAAACATCAATGGCAGTTAAAACTGAAAAGGCAAGTGCTAAAAAAGTAGCGGCTAACAAGCCGTAATGTCTTTTTTCAAAAATAAAAACGGCTTTCTCGGATGGTATCGAGGAAGCCGTTTTTGTTTTTACTGAGGGTGTGCATTTTATTTCAACAAAGCCTTAATCCGCTGATATTGCGCTGCGTTTGTTGCATTGCCACGACACGTTTTAGCAGCAGCTTGCGCTTCAATATTTTCAACCCGATTAGCTGGATTTGGATGTGTACTCAAAAACTCTGGTGGCGTATTCGCATTCCCAATTTTTTTGAAAAAACCTGCTGCACCTGCTGGATTGTACTCCG
Organism: Saprospiraceae bacterium; assembly: GCA_043721685.1. GTDB lineage: Bacteria > Bacteroidota > Bacteroidia > Chitinophagales > Saprospiraceae > JAAFJT01. Next base: position 6,299 of record JAYSQG010000385.1, read on the forward strand.
TGCCACATAAGTAATTGACACTCATATTGTCCGCCTCCGTTTCATGTTCACGGCTGAACTTCAAACCGACAACAGCCGTAGCAATTTGGGCAGCATTCATCGCCGTTTTTTGGGTGCTTTCGCTTTTCCCTTGTGTCGCTAAACCAGCACCAAGTGCCGCAAGAATCTGAATACCATAAGTTTGGTAAAGCTGCTTCATCGAGTGCCTTTTGTCCGCATGAGCAATTTCATGACCCATGACACCCGCCAATTGGTCTTCAGTATCAAGGTATTTAATCAAGCCCGTATAGACATAAATATAGCCGCCAGGTGTGCAAAAAGCGTTCAAAGTCTTTGGGTCATTGATGATTTTCACCTCCCATGGAAAGTCTTTTGCGTGCTCAACATTGCCACTATTAAGAATTTTGCTTGTGATGCTACGTATATAACGATAGACCTCTTCATTGCCACGTTCAGCCAGGATTGGGAATTCAGATGGCTTGTTGCTGATTTCAGCGGTTGTTTGCTTTCCCATTTTGATATCCTCAGAAATGTCAGGCATCAAGGCATTGGTAATACCGTTAGTCACTTTGCAGCCATAATAGCTTAAAGAAAGCAGGACAAAAGCCACTAAGAAGAATTTATTTCTCCAATTGTTCATTTTATTTGTTGTTTAAAAGAATTAAAAAAAAATAGGCAAAATCAACGACAAAGGTAAGTCATTTTAAGTTAATAAATTTCATAAAATTATGATAGTCAATATTTTATGATAATATAAATTAAAAATATTTTTACTTGAAATGCTCACCAAATTAATCACAACTAATTAACGAAAAGCTAATAAATTGTAGTGTACCAAATGTTTAACACACGTTCCTTTTAATGAATCCTTAACGCCAAATATACTGAGGGGTGTCTCGAAATAAATCGGACACCCCTCAGTATAATACTTATTTTCTCCATAAATCAAATTCATTAAAAAGTCCTGTTTTTTATCATAGCGACTTTCGCAAACGTGCCACAGGAATATTCAGTTGTTCTCGATATTTTGCCACTGTCCGACGGGCGATATTATAGCCTTTATCTTGAAGCATTGATTTCAATTTTTCATCAGAAAACGGCTTTCTGTTACTTTCTACCTTGATGATATCGGTCAAAATCTTTTTAACTTCTAAGGTCGAGACTTCATCACCTTCGCTTGTTTGCAGCGATTCAGAGAAAAAGTCTTTCAAGCGTTTTGTCCCAAATTCAGTTTGAACATATTTAGAATTGGCAACACGCGATACTGTTGAGATATCCAAACCCGTCACATCAGCAATATCTTTCAAAATCATCGGTTTCAACCTTTTGGCATCGCCTGTCATGAAAAAATCTTGTTGATAAGTCATTATGGCGTACATCGTCTTGAACATCGTTTGTTCACGTTGCCGAATGGCATCAATAAACCATTTTGCAGAATCAATTTTTTGTTTGATAAACATGACGGCTTCTCTTTGCATACGCACCGAAGTATTTTTGTTCCTTTGATTCTTGTACGATTTCAGCATTTCACGATAATGCTCACTGATACGTAAATCAGGTACATTACGGCTGTCAACGCTCAATTCAAGACGGTTGCCTTCTTTTGTTTCAATCGAAAAATCGGGAACGACATATTGCATATTACGCTCACGTAGACTCACATGACCACTGGCTGGTTTCGGGTTGAGTTTCAAAATCTCATCTAATACGTCTTTGAGTTGTTCTTCCGTAATGTTGAGATATTTTTGCATTTTTTGATAATGCTTTTTTGTAAACTCATCGAATAAATCATAAATTAAACGAGCAGCTAAACGAAGATTTTTGACAATTTCAGGATTAGATGCCTCATTTTCTAATTTTTGACGAATCTGAATCAATAAACACTCTTGTAATGTACGCGCACCAATACCTGGCGGGTCAAAACGTTGTATTTTTTCTAAAAGAACGAGCACCTCCTTTTCATCGGTGTGAATATTTTGCAAAAACATGATATCATCGCAAATATTTATAGGCGCACGGCGTAAGTAACCGTCTTCATCAATAGAACCGATAATTTGCTTGGCAATTTGGATTTCACGCTCTGTTTTAAGGTCAAGTAACCCTAATTGCTCTTCTAAAAACTCATGAAAACTGTTTTCGAGTGCAATTGGAATGGTCTTTTCGTCTTCATCGGCATTGCGGCTTTCTCCTTTTGTCTTGTAATCCGAAGGGTCATCGTCCTCAAAACGTTCGAGGTACTCGTCAAGCTCACGATCCTCTTCGCGCAGCGGTATTTCTTCTTCTTCACGGAAATCTTCTGCTGCATCATCGGCTAATTCATCCTTTTCAGGCTCGATTTCAGTTTGTGGATCTTCGATACTGTATGGGTCTTCATATTCATCGCCCGCTTCCAAAACAGGATTGACTTCCATTTCTTCTTGGATGCGTTGTTCAAGTGCCGTCGTGGGCAATTGCAACAATTTCATCAGCTGGATTTGCTGAGGTGATAGACTGGTTGTGAAGGTTTGGTGTTGACCTTGTCCAAGCATAGCTTATAATTTTATGTGTTCACGGAATTAAGTTAATAAAAAACGACTGCTGCTTGGTTAATCGATTTTTCATAGTTAGAACGGTTTGGTGTAAATATCGGTTACAAAGAAAATAAATTTTTTTATTTTATTTGTATTACGCTTGCAAGTTTAAGGATATTTGAATTACAAATGCAAATTTTTTTTTAAATTAAATTTAACTAATTTTGAGCTATTTTTTAAAAAATATACTTAAATAATTGATTATCAATTATTTAAACAATTTTTTTATTAAAAATTATTTTTTGAAAAAATCACCACAAAAGATATGCCAATCATTATAAATAAAAATATATAGAATATGAAATATTTAATTCTTAAAAAAGCAACTCAATTTGCTCAATTGAAAATTAGAATTTCCCTTTACTTTATCTTAAACTGTGAAAAGGAACCAAAAGTTACTAACAAGGTAATTTTAGTCAAATAAAAAACCCCTGACTTGGCGTTTCTCGTCAAATCAGGGGCTTTTTTATACTGTTTTATATTAAAACAACATACCTTGTGTTGAAGACGGTGGTATCAGACCTAAATGTAAAAAAGCCTTTTCTGTTGCTTCCCGTCCACGCGGCGTCCTGTGCAGGTAGCCTTCCATGATGAGAAATGGCTCATGAACTTCCTCTATCGTACCCGATTCTTCACCAACAGCAGTTGCTATGGTTGTGAGACCAACTGGACCACCCTTAAATTTGTGAATAATCGTGGATAAAATCCGATTATCCATTTCATCCAAGCCGCTTTCATCTACGTTAAGTGCGTTCAATCCAAATTTTGCTATTTCAATATCAATCTTACCATCGCCTTTCATCTGCGCGAAGTCACGTACGCGCCTTAAAAGTGCATTGGCTATACGCGGTGTCCCTCGTGACCGGCGGGCAATTTCCAAAGCACCCCCCTCAGTAATTGGCAGGTTTAGAATCTCTGCGGAACGAAAAATTATTTTTTTCAGGGTTTCGATATCATAATAATCCAAAAGGCAATTGATGCCAAAACGCGCACGCATCGGTGAAGTCAACAGACCCATGCGTGTTGTGGCACCCACAAGCGTAAAAGGGTTTAAAGTCAATTGAATAGACCGAGCATTTGGACCCGAATCAATCATAATATCAATTCGATAATCCTCCATAGCAGAATAGAGATATTCTTCAACAACAGTATTTAAACGGTGTATTTCGTCAATAAACAAAACATCTCCAGCGTCTAAATTGGTCAATAGCCCTGCCAAATCACCTGGTTTCTCTAAGACTGGACCCGAAGTCATTTTCATAGTTGCCCCCAATTCGTTAGAAATAATATGCGCCAAAGTAGTCTTACCTAGCCCCGGAGGCCCATGTAAAAGCACATGATCGAGTGCTTCTCCGCGCAATTTGGCTGCACCTATGAAAATTTTAAGATTACCAACAATTTTGGATTGCCCACTAAAATCGTCTAATGCCTTAGGCCGCAAGGCACGTTCAATGATTTTTTCTTCGCTTGATTGATTATTCCCCGTTGGGTCAATATTCGGATTTGCCATTTACGCTTTAATTTCAAACAATTTATTTAGGCAAAATTAAACAAATTCTTCAAAACAAATATACCCCTCAGTATTTTTAAGTAGTTGATAGATGAGAATGAAAAGCGGGAAGTTTTGTAATTTATTGAAAATCAATATGTTGCATTTTAAAATGCATTATTTATTTCAACTCCGTTACTTAGTAAAGTGAATAACTATAGGTGGATTGTTAAATACAGAAGTGATTGAGTGTCAGTAGTTTACAAAAAGCCGAATCCCGACATCGAGCGATGTCGGGATTCGTGCATTAGTGGAGGATAGTTTGAGTTTTGGGGCGAAAGGAAATTACTAAGTTTGTTGTCGCATTTAAAAAGTGTTTGTTACTCTAATAATGTTCGTTCGTAGTGTTGCTTGTGTTTTGTAAAATATTATGAAAAATAATAAAT
>JAYSQG010000386.1:0-3340 GCA_043721685.1 Saprospiraceae bacterium
AATGATATTGATTTAATGTTTCTTGATATTCAAATGCCACAATTGACAGGTATTGATTTTTTGAAGACATTAAAAACGCCGCCTATGGTCATTTTCACAACGGCTTATCAGCAATATGCTGTCGAAGGCTTTGAATTGAATGCCATTGATTATCTTTTGAAACCGATTTCGATGGATAGGTTTATGAAAGCGGTTAATAAAGCCAGCGAACAGTATGATTTGCATCATCAAGAAGCTAAAAATGGTTTGAATACTGAGGGGGTGGCAGAACCTAAACCTGACTATATTTTTGTGAAAGCAGACAAAAAACTGCAACGCGTAAAGTTTTCTGATATACTCTATATTGAGGGTTTGAAGGATTATGTCATCATCAGAACCGAAACGGGGCGCATTATTTCATTGCAAACGATGAAAAGTTTGGAAGATAAATTGCCTGTCGCTCAATTTGTGCGTGTTCACCGTTCATTTATTGTTGGCATTGATAAAATTCATGCTATCGTAGGGAATATGGTTGAAGTTATAGAAAAAGGAGCGGCAAAACATTTACCGATTGGCAAAAACTATCGGGATGAGTTGTTAGAGATGATTGAAAAGCATAAACTATAAGCGTTATGTAAATCCTAACGTCGGCGAAGTTCAAAACCTCGCCGACGTTTAGAACGCTGAAATTACTTTTTCTGAAAAAAAATTAAAAATTTTAAACAAAGATAATATACATATAAAAAATTGATTTTCAATATTTTATACAAATAAGAATAAGGAATACGGCTATTTTAGGATTAAAGTTTTGGTATGAGGGATAAAAATTCAGACATTTAATTTACTTTTGTCGCAAGTCAAAACATTTATCTTTTCATAAAATTTTTCAACCAAAACAGGGAAGAAGTGGATAATGAGAGACAATCGCGGAAATTTGAAAGTGTTTATTCAAAGAAAGTCCGCGCAGGAAAACGGAGAACTTACTTTTTTGATGTTCGTAGAACCAAAGGAGAAGATTATTACCTCACCTTAACAGAAAGTAGCCGCCGAATGGACGGAGGTTATGAACGGCACAAGATTTTTCTTTATAAGGAAGACTTCAACCGTTTCATTGAATCGCTCGAAGAGACGATTAACCATATCAAAACTGAGCTTATGCCACAGTATGATTACGACGAGTTTACACGCCGTCAAGAGGAATATGAGGCACGGTTGCGAGAGGAAAACGAGAACGGTTCCGATGGCGAAAAGGAAGAACCCAAAGCGATAGTTTTCAAAAAAAATGATATTGACGACGATGATATGAGTTGGTAATTGTTTCATTTCGACTATATTCTAATGGATTCAAATCGAAGTCTTTTAAGAATAAAATGAATGTTTAATATATTCAAAGCGAAGTCTTTTTACTAAGGTTTCGCTTTTTTATTCATGAAAATGTTGCAACTTTTATTAATTTTACAGCGTTAAATACGCAACTTTTTTATTCCTTAAATTGATTAAATTATTAATTAGATGACAAATCAACCCGTTCAAGACCCAGGTCAAATCAACATCGAACTTCCAGAAGAAATTGCAGAAGGCGTTTATTCCAATTTGGCGATAATTTCACATTCCAATACAGAATTTGTTATAGATTTTGTGCGTATGATGCCTAATGTGCCACAAGCACGCGTCAAAAGTCGTATCATTTTAACACCTGAACATGCCAAACGTTTGTTGGGTGCATTGATTGATAATGTGCGTAAATTTGAACAACAATTTGGAACAATTGAAGAGAAAGATGTACCGCCTTTCCCTATGAGTTTTAATACACCGAAGGCGCAAGCTTAATGAACCTTTGGTTTTAGAATCAAAATAAAAAGCGTTGGAAGTCTTTGACTTTCAGCGCTTTTTGTATTTTTGATTTTTAGGTTTTAAAAAATGAGCTAATGAATCAAAAAGTACAACCCTTGTGGGAAAAATTGGAACAAGACCGCCTGTCTTTGTTTCAATTATTAGAAAAACAAGACCCCTCAGTATTGAACAAAAAACCTGCCTCTGATAAGTGGTCGGTTAATCAAAACATATTTCATCTCATCGGAGCGGAAACCGCTTCGTTGGCTTATATGAAAAAAAAGTTGAGTTTTGGAACGGGTGATTTACCCCAAGCGGGTTTTAAAAGTCGTTGGCGAAGATTCATGCTTCGGGCTGCTTTTGCTTTGCCTTTAAAATTCAAAGCACCGCCACAATTAGAGCACATTCCAGAAGATTTAAATTTTGAAGAATTGAAACAACGTTGGGCATCGTTGCGTGCAGAATATTATGATTTTTTGAAGGATATGCCTGATACACTGGTTACAGCCGAACTCTGGCGGCATCAAATTGCAGGGAAAATGACCATTTTGCAGATGATTGACTTTTTTGAAGACCATGTGAATCGGCATCGTCGGCAAATTGAAAGAACTTTGATAATGGTGAATAACTTAATGGTGAATGGTGAATAATTGAATGGTGAATATTCACCATTCACCATTCACCATTAAATTACACTTGTTCAGGTGCTAAACGTACCACCAAACCATCAATTTCTTCGTGCATTTTGATTTGGCAACCCAAACGGCTGTTATCACGGACGTGCGTCGCTTGATCAAGCATAGCCCATTCATCGTCGGTTGGTTCGGGTAATTCGTGTTCACTTTCGACATAAACTTGACAGGTGGCACACAAAGCCATACCGCCACACATTCCTTCAACGGGCAATTCGTAGCTTTTACAAACCTCCATCAAACTTAAAGGTATGCCCAATGGGACTTCTAAATCGTGTGCTTCGTCGAAGCGGTCAATGACTGTTATTACGATATTCTCTTTCATTTTTTAATATGGATAATACCCGATTTTATGGGGAATATTATCGCGCAAAGTTGCATAAAATTATAGAATAAAAGACAATTTGATAAAAGAATGCAAGCCAGAAAAAAAAACGATTCGGAGACCCTTTTTTGTCATTAGAATCTTTTCTCATTCCGCAACAATCAATGCCGCACCACCAATTTCTTCGTCTGTACCACCTTGCCATATTGCAGCGTTACAAAGTAAATGCCATTTGGATAATCAACCGTCGGTATCTATCTGCACCAATTACATAATGGTAAGTCGTCACTGTGCCGTTGTCGCTTGTAAAATTACAATCTTTTTTTATCCTTAAAACAATTATTTGTTTTATATTCACCAATTCTATTAAGAACAATAAATGTTATTTAGTTTTGCTTTCCAAAATAAAAACCGCTATGGCAAAACAAAAAAGGCAAATTAATCGAGACCACGATATTTTCATCAAAGGTATTTTGAGCCTAAATGAAATGGTACTGTTGTTACTCAATCG
>JAYSQG010000387.1:0-2349 GCA_043721685.1 Saprospiraceae bacterium
TATTTGAAGGCGTAAACGCTCGCATCTTTTGTCCGTGTAAGAAATCACAAGGTTTCGATAAAATGCCTTTGCAGGACATAGGTAACTATCTTTTTGGTTTCAGTAATTTGCCAATTAATAAAGAAGAGTGTAAAGTATTGTTCATCGTTGGTGGTGAACACGACTGCATGGCTTTTAATCATGCTTATAATCATCGTGGTTGGTACGCTGTCACACAAGGTAGCGAGACGCGGAATTTGTCCAAACAACTGGTTGCATTACTGAAAACACGCTCGATGCGCCTCGTTACGTTGTTTGACAATGATAATGCGGGGCAAAAAAGCATGGACAAACAAGCGCAAGAACATGGTTTACAAGGGATTGAACTGGCAACATTCGTAAACAATAGAGACCATTTTAAAGGCTGTGAATTTGATGAAAAGGGTCGAAACAAAACCCTCAATGACATTTGCGATGTGATGAATACTGAGGGGGGGGCAAAAAGGTTTGAAAAAATAATAGACCGCGAGTTAACAACCAAATGTGCAGTACAAAACTTAGCATATCGCCCAGTGTTTTCCAGTGTTTTTCATTCACCAATTCACGAATATCTATGTGATACAGACCTTTCGTATTTGCAGTTGAAAAATCATATTTGGCTGATTCAAAAACTGATTTTACAATCACCAACAGGCACAGGAAAAACCTATTTAATGTTGCATCGTTGGGCAAATGACGCTGCTTTTTTTAAAATAATGGGTATAGAGCGCATTGTTTATCTCTGCCCGACTAATTCGTTAGGACAACAACAAGCCGACAAACACAAAATACCTTTTTTGAGTAGTTTAGAAAAAGTAAACGCTTCTGAAATATCCCAAAGTAAGGTCATTGCTGCCACATTTGACCAAGTAAAAAAGTTTCCAAAAGAATGGCTTACTACTACACTATTCGTCGTAGATGAATTTCACACGTTGACATCAGAATTCGATTATCGTGCTGAAACAATGCGGCGTTTACTGAATCTCATTAAAACTGCGAAATATGTTTTATGTATTACTGCAACCCCAAATTTGTCTTTAATAAAACATCTAAATTATGGTTTAAGTGTCGCAGAGTTTGAGAAAAAAGAAAACGCCCAAAAAATTAATATCAAACCTATTTTGCTGAAAAAAGGTGGAGCAAAAGATGTGTTAACAGATATTGAGAGGCGACGAGATAAGGACAAAGTGACTGTTATTAAGTTCGATGATGTTGACCTACTCAATAGTTACAAAGAGAAATTGATAAAAACACATGGTGAATTCGCAGTGACAATTATCTCTTCAAAGACAGATGCGATGAGTATCAATAATGAGCATTACCAAAGTTTGATAAAAACAGGTAGAGTAGGAGAGAAGGCTACAATAGTGTTATGCACCAAGTTTTTAGAAGCGGGTATTAACTTTGAATTTCCTGCTCAAATATTCTATGTGCATCCAAAATCAACGGATAGTTTACTTCAAATGTTGGCTCGTCCGCGCATTGACCGCATATTGGGTATTAACGTAGAGGTAAACGCTTTTGTCTATATTCCCTGTGGCGCATATCGAAAAAACGACAAATTAACTGCGTTAACAGCCCGTTTTGAAGCGTTTACGAAGGGTGAACCACACGAACTACCCTTAGAAATATTGAATCATAAAAGCTATTTGCGCTCTGCATTGGAAAGTAGTCAAGAACTCTGTAATGCCTTCAATGTACTGCCCGAAGGAAAAGAGACAAATGATTACCTCAAAGTCAAAGACTTTCGCATAGTATTCAATAGCCAAAACAACGTTTACGAAGTAGATGAATTACGAATTTTCCATGAAAAAGAAGTCGAATTGCAGCGTTTGCTGAGGGGGGATGTCATAGCCTTTTTTGCTGAACTCAAAGCCATGAATCCTTACGTTAATATCCAACCCTTAGTCATCACATGTTTGGAAAAAGATGAAGAGATACGAGAGGCTTTAAAAGAAAATGACGAAAAAGAGGATATGCGAAAAGCTGAAATTGCGAACTATTTCAGCAACGAAAACACCGAAAACGCAGCGTTAACAATCGCTTATTTTGCTGCTAAAAGTCAAGAGACACGACAAAAAATAGAGAAGCAATTAGGACACGTTCCATTACTATATCAAGCCGAAAGTGCGCGACAAAGATTGGGCATAACGACAGAAGACACAAGCGCATTTTTAGGTGTCGGCGTTCAGTATGTAAATCTGATAGAAACCATAAAGCGGATAAAATACCAAAATGGCGTAGAACCCATAAAAATAGCTGATATACAGCAACATCTACCTGAAATACTGAGGGGGTATGATACAGTGATAAATCAACTTGAACGATTAG
>JAYSQG010000388.1:0-15964 GCA_043721685.1 Saprospiraceae bacterium
CAAAATTCCAACTCGATAAAAACAAATTACCATCTTTATCGAGGTGCAAATTATCAAAAGAGGCGTAAGGCAGCCCCCCCTCAGTGTATTCTTTTTTGAGCATAATTTGTTGCAAAAATTGCTCTTTATCTAAATCAAAATGATAAACACCTCTATTGTTTTTGGCACTGAGCCATAAACTGTTTTTATAACGAGCGATGCCTGTCAAAAAACCTACTTTTTCACCTTCAAATTTGTCAAAAAGCTGGTATTTGTCCTGTTTTTTAACCCATTTAACCAATCCTTGCTTTGTCGCCAACCAAATATAGGAAGTGCTGCTATCTGAAAAAATCTTATAAACATTGAATAAAATATTATTTTGAGGTGAAGCGGAAGACACGCCAGAGAAATGACTTTTTTGAGCTATTAAACGATAGTTTTTGTCGTAAACATATTCCTTGATACCCGCAGGCGCAACGCCCCACGAATAGGTCATGATACTCGTCACAAGTCCTTGTTTGTTGACGATTGCTTGGGCTCGGAGCCCACTCATTTCGTGCATAAATTGGGCATCACCTTGACCACTCGTGTGCCAACGATACAACATTCCTTTTTCATAACTACCAATGCGCATCCACAAATACCCCTCAGTATCTAAATGAAAAACTTGATACAAATTCGTAATGAGTTGCCCTTGCTTATCTTTGATTTGAAAACGGTCAAAATGATCTTGTTTATAACGATAAACGTGTATGGCTTCAACTGTGCAAAACCAAATATCGCCATTTTTGTCTTCAAAAAATTCAGATTGAATATTCGAATTGAGCAAGGCATTTGGATTATTAGCATCGTGTGTGTAAGTCCGCACACGCTGCCCATCGTATCTGTTTAAGCCTTGCATGGAACTCACCCAAAGGAAACCTCGCGAATCTTTGAACAAAAAAGCATTTACATTGCCTAAAAGACCGTCATTAGGTGTCAAAGTCTTGAAATAATATTCTTTAACCTGTGCGTGAGTAGGTTCAAATAAGAAGAGTATACACCAAAGCAGTCCAATACTGAGGGGTATTTTGCGCAAGAGTCGAACCCTTAATGGGCTGTAATATGTAAGGTTTGGCATAGTGAACTTCATTCGATTTAACACTGATAAAACGCAATGCTACAAAAAAAAACTGATACGCAAGCTTATTGCATATCAGTTTATACAAAATCGAATGTTCACTAAAATTTAGAAGTCCTTAGGACAACTCTTTTTCACTCACCAATTAAAAGAATGAGAAAAAGTTGAATCGCAATCTGTTGTTGATCTTAATGTAATGAAAGTTATAATTTGTTATTTAGAACCGTATTTTTTTATATTCAATTATTATTATTCAATTTTCAGGTGGACAATCATTTGGACATAAATAATCAGGGCTGAAATAAGGTACTTCTGAAACCGTCTCCCTTGCCATTAAAGTTGCCTCTGTTGGTGAAGCTATAGGAATCGTTGTAGGAAGACCTTTGCTGTCAGCAGGTTCAGCGATAATAGTTAACTTACCATTATCACTACCTAAATGAAAACGAATGCCTTGACAACCGGGCAAATTAAGAATTTTCCGAAGCGACCCTTCTGTAAAAAAAACGCTTTTAAGTTGCCCCTCAAGTTGATTAGATTGAAAATTAGCGATTGATTTTTTCGCACTTTCAGGAAGTAATTGATTGTCCATATTTGATTTTCGATTTTTTGATTTAATAAAAAAAATATTTTGGGGTATAACGAAGTCTGCTAACGTAATTTTATGTTTTCATTGATTTTTTAGGGTCATACGTTAAAACTCAAACGTTGATTTAGAGGAAATAAACAAACATTGATTTGGTTTTTAAATTATTTAGTTAAAGTAATTAAATTGTTCAATAGGGCTTATTACATTGATCAGTCTGTTTTTTCACCGAAACAAAGATAAGATAAAAGAAATTACCAAAATAGCAGAACGATTGAACGCCTACCTTCAACCCATGAATAGGGTGTTTCAACCCATAAAAAGGTATCTACACTACTTTTTGTATCAAACAGTTTTATTGTTGAATAAAATAAATAACAATTGTTTTTTTTTAGAAATATCCTTCTTTTTGCTTGAGAATAACATTCCTAACCAAAACAGTAAAAAAAGCATAAAGCACTGATTGCCCGTTTTCTTAAACAGCCAGTTTCCAAAATTAAATAGTCAATATTTCAGAAATAGAACTTTCAAACACGTATTTCTGTTTAAAAGCCATTAATTTTGCCCCCCTCAGTATTATTTCATATTTCATATTTTACATTTAGGATGAACCTGTTACCAAAAGATATTTACGAAAAATTAGAATTCGACAAAGTGTTGGCTTTGCTTGTGCGCGAGTGTTCCGGTGAGATGGGACAAGAATATTGTCAAAATTTGATGCCCGAAACCGACCTTAAAAGCATAGAAACAAAGCTCAAACAAGTAAAAGAACTCAAAATAGCCCTTGAAAAAAATGATAAATTTCCTTTCGGTGCTTATTATTCTCTTGATGATGATTTGAAGTTTTTAGCCATTGAAGGTTATGTTTTGTCTATCGAAAGCCTGCAACGTATCAATGCTATTTTGTTGATTTTCAGAGACTTACACCGTTTCTTCACCCCTTTGCGGCGTGAAATCTATCCCAATCTTTATGATATCATTCGGAATACGAATTACGACAACGATTTGTCAAAAGAAATTACCCGCGTCATTGACGACGAAGGCAATATTCGCTCCGATGCCTCACCCGAATTGGTCAGAATTAGGAAAGCCAGACAGTCAAAAATGCGAGAAATGGACGCAGTTTATCGCCGTTTGATAAGCGAATTTCGGCAAAATGGCTGGCTGACAGACAACAACGAGACGCTGCGGAATGGTCGGCGTGTCCTTTCTGTACCTGTCGAACATAAGCGCAAAATCAGAGGTATCATTCACGACGAATCAACGACAGGTCGGACGGCTTTTATTGAACCCGAAGCGGCTATTGAAGTCAACAACGATATTTTTGATTTAGACCAAGATGAAAAACAAGAAATCTATCGCATACTGAGGGATTTGTCGGCACGCCTCCGCCCCTATTGTCCTCAATTGGCTGATTATCAAGACATTGTTCTTGCTTATGATATTGTATTAGCAAAGGCACGTTTGGCTTTCAAGATGAAAGCCTTTATGCCTCAATTGGTCAATGCCGCACATTTTGGTATTCAAAAAGGACGGCATCCTCTTTTATACCTTAAAAACAAGGCAGCTGGCAAGGAAACTGTACCGTTCAATTTGGAGCTATTTAAAGGCAACCGCATATTGTTAGTCAGTGGTCCCAATGCGGGAGGCAAGTCGGTTTTGATGAAATCTATTGGTTTGTTGCAATTGATGTTGCAGTCAGGTTTGCTCGTTCCTGTGCATGAAATGAGCGAAATGGGTATATTTGAACACATTTTTGCCCATATTGGCGATGCACAAAGCCTTGAAGACGACCTTTCGACTTATAGTTCGCACCTCCAAAACATGAAGGCTTTTTTGAAACAAGCCAATGAACACACGCTCATTTTGATTGACGAATTTGGTTCCGGCACTGACCCTAAAATTGGCGGTGCGATTGCGGAGGCAATACTGAGGGGTGTCAACGACAAAAAAGTGATGGGCGTTATCACGACACACTACGGCAATTTGAAAATGTTTGCGTACAGAACAGAAGGCATCGTCAACGGCTGCATGAATTTTGATAAAGACAATTTGAAGCCGACTTATAAAATGACGATTGGGCGACCAGGGTCTTCTTATGCGTTTGAAATTGCGTCGAGTGTCGGTTTAGATGCTGAAGTTTTGAAATATGCTAAAAAACGGATTGGAGAAAACGAGCATTCAGTTGATGAACTTTTGGTGGATTTGCAGAACGAAAAGCAGGAATATGACGATAAATTGAAGGAAATTTCTGAAAAACAGACACTTTTAGAAAAACTCATCAAGCAATACGACGACCAAATTAAAGACATAGAGTTCCGCCGTAAAAAAATGAAACTTGATGCCAAAGAGTTTGAATTGCAAAAATCAGCTCATTCAAATCAAGATTTGCAACGTTTAATGAAGGAATTGAAGCAAACCAAAAATTTGGAACAAACCCAAAAATTGGTTCATTCTGTCCGTGAAGAACAACAAAAATTGGCAAACGAAGTCACGCTTTTGAATGAAGATGTCTATCATTCGACCCCATCCCTACACAAGCCGATTGAAGTCGGTGCGATGGTCAAAATGCGGTCGGGAACTGCTTCTGGTCGTGTGGAAAGTATAGACAAAAAAGAAGCGATAGTCGTTATGGGTGCTATGCGTATGACTGTGAAAATCAAGGACTTAGTACCCGTTGGTGAGCCTTTGGTTGTGAATACATCGTCATCATCGAAACATGATTCTATCTCGCGTTCTGCCAATTTCGATGCAAAAACAGATTTGCGTGGCTTGTCAATGATTGAAGCCGATCGCATTTTGGAAGCGTTTATGGACAATGCAGTTGTGTCAAGTGCCAATACTGTGAGCATTGTGCATGGCAAAGGCAATGGCGTTTTGAGAAAATTAGTACGTCAAAAATTAAAGGAATACAAGGAAGTCAAGAAGGCATTTCATCCTGAAAATGCAGAAGGTGGCGATGGGGTGACGATTGTAGAATTGTAAGGTATAGTGGACCGAAATTGAATGGATTTTTGCTTTTTTTGCAAAAAAAATAAAAAATCCATTCAATTTCCGTCTACTATACCTAATACTCAAAAAAGTATATTGACTTTAAAACAAACTCATTTAAGTCAAATTTTTAAAATTAAATATTTTCTTAAGTCAATTCTATCAAAAATAGATATTTTATTAAGTCAATTTACAAAACAATTCAATTCATCGCTTGAAGCAAATCTGCCATTATATCTTCCACGTCTTCAATACCTACACTTAGACGAATCAAACCATCTGTAATGCCATTTGCCATACGCACGTCACGTGGAATACGCAGATGAGACATAGATGCAGGATGCAAAATCAAAGTATCCACATCACCCATCGTCGGCGCAAGGGAACAGAATTTTATTTTGTTCATAAAAGCCAAACCAGCTTCCAAACCGCCGACTAATTCAAAACTCAACATACCACTGAATCCATTTTGCAATTGTTTTTTAGCCATTTCATTGTCAGGATGAGAGGGCAAACCTGGATAATTGACTTTCAATACTGAGGGGTGTCCTTCCAGTTGTTGTGCGATATGTAAAGCATTTTCAGAATGTTGACGCATACGTAAAGGCATGGTTTTCAAACCATTATATGTCAACCACGCTTCAAAAGGGCTGCAATTTGTTCCTGTCAGTTTCATGGCAGTAAACACTTTTTCTTTCATCAAAACCTTGTCTTTACCGAGAATGACACCAGCAGTTGAATTGCCGTGTCCGTTGATGTATTTCGTTGTGGAATGAATGATGAAATCTACGCCGAAAGCAAAAGGTTTTAAAATATACGGTGTGGTGAATGTATTGTCTATCGTCGTCAACATACCGTTTTCATGGGCAATATCCACCAATTTTTGAATATCCACACAAGCCAATGAAGGGTTTGCCAAAGACTCAAAATAGAGCATTTTTACTGAGG
The DNA here is from genome assembly GCA_043721685.1 of Saprospiraceae bacterium. Lineage (GTDB taxonomy): Bacteria > Bacteroidota > Bacteroidia > Chitinophagales > Saprospiraceae > JAAFJT01. Next base: position 5,622 of record JAYSQG010000388.1, read on the forward strand.
GGTCGTTTTTTATCGTTTTTTCAACGGCTGTAATGTCTTGTAAATCAACCATTAAAGTCTCGATGCCCAGAGGTTGTAAAAGTTTCAAAAACAACTCAGTTGTGCCGCCGTAAAGATTGCCTTGGGTCAAAATCTTATCGCCCGTTTTCAAAACGCCCAACATCAAAGTTGAGATAGCTGCCATGCCTGAAGATGTCATTATTGCTGAAGCCTCAACGCCTGTGCCATAACTTTCAAGCGCGGCAATTTTGTCTGCAATCGCATCAACAGTAGGATTGCCGAAACGGCTGTACAAATGACCTGTTTCCTTGCCCGAAAAAATATCCATGCCTTGGTCAACGCTTTCAAAATCAAAACTGGACGTGGCGTAAATGGGTAATGTGTGTGGACGGGTGGTGCGTTTTTCTTCAAGTTCCTGAACGCAGATAGAAGTGAATTTCATTGTAAGTGGTTGATTTTTAATTATTTATATTCCTTTTGTCATTCTGAACGAAGTGAAAGAATCTGTTTTGGAAATTATTCAGATTCTTTCACTTCGTTCAGAATGACAAAAAAAGTTATGATTTGCGGCGCAATTTCGCTATTATTTCAATACCATTTTGGAACGATGGCAAAAATATTATTTGTCTCATCACATTCATGTCTGAGGACATCAAAAACATCGAGTTGTAAGATGATAACACCATAAAACCGATTTTTTTTTTCGAGCGACAATTTGAATTTGTTTTTATAAACCGCATTAGGCGCGAGCATCCCTTTTGTTTCCTTCAATCCTTCTGTCAAGTAAATACCATCAGCCAATATCGCTCCACGCGTCAGTCGAGGTGTGCCAGAATAGTAAAAACTAATGGCTACATTGTCTGAAGTAGAACGTTTTTCACCAAAAATAGGCGCAGGTGCATTGCCTTTGTTGATGATTGAATATTCAATTTCAACGTATTTTTCAGTTATTTGAACGATTGAAACGCTGTCAAAAGTGAGGTCAATACATGTAGAATCTTGATAAAAAGGTATTTCAACCGTATTTTCGGCGATTCGGACATCGGTTTGTGGTGTCTCAATTTCTTCTGATTGTGGTTCAATCATTGCGCCAGAATTGGACTTTAAAACTTTTGGCGTTGTAGGTATTTCAGACGTATCTATTTGGAACAATGCCTTTGGCAACACATCAACAGCAACTAAACCATTAAATTCTGTTGGACGATAAATCGTATCTATTGGGACTTTATATTCCGAAATACTGAGGGGTGTAAACAAAGAGGTTTTCAACATTTGAGCCAATAAAAGGTTGGACAATAAAATTGTTAAAGCCAATAACAAGCTCAAATGCTTATATTTATAAAAAGTAGAGTTGGACATGGGTTGATATTTAAAACAGGTTTTATGAAATATTTGTAATAAAGTGAAACCAAATCGTTTGAATTTGATGCACTTATACCTGTATTCAAAAAACATACCTAATTCAAAATATATCAATAACCAATATCTACAGGGCGATTTATACTCTCTTGCAACGAAATAAATGTCTCTGTGCGCTGAATACCAGCTATTTTTTGGATTTTATCGTGCAGAATCGATTTCAAATGGGCAGTGTCTCGACAAACGATTTTAGCAAAAATACTGTAAATACCTGTTGTGTAATGCGCCGCAACGACTTCTGGAATCTGTTTTAACTGGTCGGCTACTTCGTCATAAAGAGAACTTTTATCAAGATAAATGCCTAAAAATGCACTGATATCGTAACCTAACTTAACGTAGTCAATCGTCAAATTGGCACCAGTGACAATGCCCATCAATTCCATTTTTTTCATGCGCACATGAACTGTTCCGCCCGACACATGAATCATTTTGGCAATGTCCGTATAAGGAATTTTAGCATCTTTCATCAATATTGACAGTATCTGTCTGTCCACATCGTCTATTTCGGCAGGTCGCATTATTTCTATTTTAATTTTAAGACAAATCTACATTGTTTTTTACTTGATAGTGACTTAGGGAGACAAGAAAATCCTCAAATCCCCCTCAAATAATCATACAAATCATCCTCTTCTGTCAATTCCATGCGTTTTTTTAAGCGGTAACGGCTTTGTTGAACGCCTTTTGCAGAAATATTGAGCAAAGAAGCTATTTCTTTTGTACTGAGATTGAGCTGTGTCAATGCACAGATTCTTAAATCATTTTGGGTCAGATTTGGGTGTTTTTTGAGCAATTCTGTTGTAAAGTTCTGATTCACTTGGTCAAAATAGATATTGAATTGTGCCCAACTTTCTTCGCCTTGAATTTCAGTTTCGATTTTATTTTTTAACCCCCTCAGTAAACGGGCTTTTTCGACATCAGTGGCACTGCGCACATCATCGAGTTGTTCTTTAAAACCAATGAGAATTTCATTTTTATGTGCCATTTGAACGGCTTTTGACATCAATTCGTTGGTTTTAGCTCCGACTTCGGTTTCTAACATTTCGTTTTGGAGCTTTAAAATTTCACCTTCCGATTCCAAAACCTTTTGCTGTAAAGACATTTCACGCCTTTCCAAATAGATGCGAAAAGACAGCCAACTCAAAAAAGCGATTATGCCAAAAACCAGCAATTTGAACCACCAAGTCATCCAAAAAGGTGGTTTTATATTCACTTTTATCGTGGCTTCTTCGCCCCAAGTGCCATTACTATTCGTTCCTTTAACGCTAAAAGTATAAGTGCCTGGGTCGAGGTTTGTGTAAGTAATCAGACGTTGTTCGCTTGTTGTAGTCAACCAATCGCGGTCAAAACCGTCCATTTTGTAAGTATATTGATTTTTATAGGGTTCGGTATAATCCAAAGACGAAAATTCAAAGGAAAAAGCATTGTCAGCGTAGGGAATGCTTATTTCGGAAGCATTTTCCAAAGCCTGCTTTATATATATGTGTCCATTTTCGACTGCGCCAGAGCCAATAGATTTGTTAAAAATCTTAAAATCTGTAAAAATAACTTTGGGTTTGACACTGTACATATGCACCCAATCGGGATTGATAATGGTCATGCCGTTGATACCACCAAAGTACAATTCGCCCTCCAATGAGCGGGTCGCAACCATTGAACCAAATTGATTATTGTTTTCGCTTTGGTGAAAATCATAATTCAAAATACTCTGATTATCAGGATTAAAGCCAATAATACCTTTGAATGTACTCAACCACAACAAGCCTTTTTTGTCCTCGGTGATACCCATAACAGCATCAGAATTTAAGCCGTTTTTAGTGGTGAAATGTTTAAAAACACCATTTTCATACAGATCAATACCACCGCTTTCAGTGCCAATCCACAGCCGACCTTTGCTGTCTTCAAAAATGCTGCGTACATCATTGGCCTTGATACTGAGGGGGTCGTTTTCACGATGTTGAAATCGCTTGAAAGTATTGGTTTGCCTATCGTAATGATTCAGACCACTGCTTTCTGTGCCAACCCATAAGTTATTGTTTTTGTCAATATAGATAACAATGATATAGTTACTCGAAAGCGAGGTCGAGTCATCCATATTATAGACATAACGTGAAAAACGTCCTTCTTCTGGCTTAAATACGCATAGACCATTGCGTTCCGTTGCGACCCAAACGCGCCCATCTTTGTCTTCCGCAAAACTCCAAATATTATCGCTGCTGATACTGAGGGGGTCATTTGGGTCGAAGCGAAAACGTTTGATTGTTCGTTCACTTTGAGCGTCAAACCAATCCAGTCCATCATTGAAATAGCCCAACCACAACCGTTTTTTACTGTCTTCAAAAATAGCTCTGACAACACTTTCATTATTTATCAGACTAAAGCCTGTACTTCTTGTATTTATTTTTGTAAATGTATTACTCTTTCTATCATAACGATTTAGACCACCGCCGTCCGTGCCAACCCATATTTTGCCATTGTTGGATTGCCGAATAGAAATGACCGAACGGTGGGTCAATTCGCCTTTGCGATTGCCAATATGGGTAAAATTATCGAACCGTGTTTTATGGGCTTTATAGACATTCACACCACCGTTGATGGTGCCAATCCATATATTTTCGTCTTTATCTACAAAAGCGCAATACAGGGCGTTGGCATTGAGCGCACCTTGGTTCTGACTGGCGTAGGTATAAACTTTGAAGGTTTCGGTCGTCGGGTCGTATATATTTAGACCGCCACCATCGGTCGCCATCAGCAATTTGTTGTCTTTTGTTTCTGCAATATCCAAGACATTGATGGAATTCAAGCCCTTATTGTCGGAACGTCGGGTGAATTGACGGAAGGTGTTTGTAGCAATATTGTAGCGATAAACTCCTAAATTTTGCGTTCCAATCCATAAATCTCCCATGTTATCTAAGTGTAAGGTTTTCCGAAAATCAATATATGTATTGGGTAAAGCGAAGGCAATGGGCGTGAAGTTGTGGACATTCGATTCAAAACGATAGATGTACGTGCCTGCTGAACTCAACCAAATGGTGCCGTCCGTACTTTCGATGATTGCCGATACGGTATTGTCTTTCAGGGCGCTGTTGTGGGCATCAAAATGTTCAGATGTTTGTGTTTTAGGGTCATAGATGAGCAAGCCTTTGCCGATTGTACCTATCCAAATACGTCCATTTTTATCTTCAACAATAACTTTTATCCACGCCCCTAAAATAGGCTTGAATGCAGGATGTGCATTGAGATTATAAAAATTACCCGTTTGTACATCCTTCACGTTAATGCCTTCAGACTGCATTCCAATCCACAAATTGCCTTGTTTATCTTCAAGCAAATATTCAACATTTTTGCCTTTGAAGCCTGAATATTCGGGTTGATTTTGTTTGAAAACACGACAAACATACCCATCATAACGCACCAATCCGTCTTGTGAACCAAACCACATAAAGCCATTTCGGTCTTGCAAAATAGCATGAATACGGTTGTGTGGCAAGCCGTCTTGAATCGTAATGTGTTCAAAACGAAGGTTGTCGGGTTGTGCTAAAAGCCCTTGAACACTGAATAGAAATAGAAATAAAAATTTTATTTGGCAGATTTTCATACTTTGTCTTAAATGAATGCGATAAAGGTAGGAAAATATTTCTTTATCACCCCCTCAGTATTTTTATTAAAAAAAAGCTATTTTGGCGTAAAATAAAGGGTAAACTGTCGTACTACACCACTATTTTGGGGGTGAAGTAGCTTTGTAGAAGGTCTTTTTTAGGCAATTACATGAAAAAAGCAAAATTTTGTGCTGTCAAACGAAAAAAGGCATTGTCGGAAAAATTTAATTCTGAACTGAACGACACTATTCCATTTTTCACATGGAATTTTGAAATCTTAATTTTGAAATTTTCCTCAGCACACTTAGCCGTTTTGCCTCATTGTTTTGAATTTATATTACAATAAAAATATTAATTATGGAAAATCAATTAGAAAAAATCAACACCTTAGTTTATGACACTTCAAAAGAAGCGTCAAATGTCGTCGCTCGACAAATTGCTGACCTCATCCGCAGCAAAGCTGCAGAAGGCAAAATGTGTATTCTCGGACTCGCCACAGGTTCTACACCAACTTCGGTTTATGCGGAATTGGTGCGGTTGCATCAAGAAGAAGGTTTGAGTTTTAAGAATGTCATCACTTTCAATTTGGATGAGTATTTCCCCATTCAACCCGATGCTTTGCAAAGTTATGTGCGCTTTATGAAGGAACATTTGTTTGACAGCGTTGACATTTTGCCTGAAAACATCAATATCCCAGATGGTACATTAGACAAAACAAATGTGGCAGAGTTTTGCAAAAAATATGAAGAAAAAATGAACGCCTGTGGTGGTCTTGACCTCCAAATTTTAGGTATTGGTCGGACGGGTCACATCGGTTTCAATGAACCAGGTTCGGGTATCAATTCGCGGACACGTATGATTACGCTTGACCACTTAACGATTACAGATGCTGCCAGCGATTTTTATGGCGAGGAATACGTACCTCGTAAAGCCATAACAATGGGCGTTGGGACGATTATGGAAGCCAAACATATTATATTGATGGCTTGGGGCGAAGGCAAATCGCACATCATTCGCAAGACTGTTGAAGGCGAAATCAGTGATCATGTACCAGCCACCTATCTTCAAAAACACAGTAACACAACGTTTTATCTCGATGCGGCCGCCGCTTCGGAATTGACCCGTTACAAAACGCCTTGGCTTGTCCGCGAATGTGATTGGAGCGACCAAAGCCTTATCAAACGCGCTTTGATTTGGTTGAGTAAAAAAGAAGACAAACCGATTTTGAAGTTGACCACACGAGATTATGCAGAAAATGGCATGAGCGACTTGGTGACGGAATACGACAGTGCTTACAACATTAATGTCAAGGTTTTCAATCAGTTACGCCACACAATTACAGGCTGGCCTGGTGGTAAACAAGGCGATAATAACCTCAATCGTCCTGAAACATCTTCGGTTTATCCTAAACGTGTTATTATTTTTAGCCCGCATCCAGATGATGATGTGATTTCTATGGGTGGTACATTCATTCGCCTCAGTGACCAAGGACATGAGGTTCATGTGGCTTATCAAACATCGGGCAATATTGCTGTTTTTGACGATGACGTAGTGCGTTTTGCGGATTTCATGAATGATTTCAACACCATGTTTGGTTTAGATAAGAAAAATATAACCCAAACGATGTTTGAAAATATTCAACAAAAAATACACGACAAAAAAGCAGGAGAAGTGGATGCACCTGAGGTGCAAAAACTCAAAGGCTTGATTCGTCGGGGAGAAGCAAAAGCAGGCTGCCGTTATGTGAGCGAAGATGTCGTTCCGCACTTCCTCGATATGCCTTTTTATGAGACAGGAACGATAAAAAAGAAACCCCTCAGTAGAGCAGACATTGACATCATCAAAGACTTATTGACGGAAATCAAACCACATCAAGTTTATGCCGCAGGTGATTTGAGCGACCCACACGGCACGCATCGTGTGTGTTTAGATGCTATTTTTCAAGCCATAACAGAGTTAAAACACGAACAATGGATGCAAGAATGTACCGTTTGGCTTTATCGCGGTGCTTGGCATGAGTGGGAATTAGAAAACATTGATATGGCTGTGCCGATTAGCCCTGATGAGTTGTTGCGCAAACGTCGGGCGATATTCAAACACCAAAGCCAGAAAGACCGTCCGTTGTTCCCAGGTTCAGATTCAAGGGAGTTTTGGCAACGTGCAGAAGAACGGAATCGAGGAACAGCACAAGCTTTTGACGACTTGGGTTTGCCTGAATACGAGGCGATTGAAGCGTTTAAGCGGTGGTATTTTTAAAGAACCAAAAGATAAACTTCTTCACCTATCTTATAAGTGGGAGTGCAACAATGATTTTATTGTTGCCTCCCCCTTAATTTGCTTACTCATCAATTAAAATCAAGTTTAAAACTATGAATCAAACGTCACAAAACGTTAAACCTACCGCTATGAAAGACAACAGCGCTATTGCCATCATAGGCGTACTGTTTTTCATATTCGGTTTTATTAGTTGGATAAATGCCATTCTGATTCCTTACTTCAAATTGACTTGTAGTCTGACCGACAAACAATCCATGTTGGTCGCTTTCGCCTTTTATATTTCCTACTTTATTATGGCATTTCCTGCATCTGCGATTTTGAAGAAAACAGGCTTCAAAAATGGTATGATGCTCGGTTTATGGACAATAGCTATTGGCGCATTGATATTCATTCCTGCCGCTTTGTCGCGTACATACAGCTTGTTTTTGTTCGGTTTATTCATTCAAGCGACGGGTTTGACGATTCTCCAAACAGCATCCAACCCTTATATTGTCATTTTAGGCCCAATAGAAAGCGCAGCAAAACGCATCAGCATCATGGGCGTTTGTAATAAAATTGCAGGAGCGATTGCACCTTTGATTTTAATCGGTTTTTTGACAAAAAGTGATACCGAAATAGATGAGATAAAAGCTCAACTGCCCAATATGATGTTAGCCGATAAAGAGTTATTACTCAATGAGTTGGCTGCACGCCTTATCATTCCCTATATCATCATAGCGGTTGTCTTAGTGGCTTTGGGTATTATGATACGTCTATCGAGCCTTCCAGATATCAAAGAACCCGAAGATACTGAGGGGGGGGCTGCGAGAAAAACAAGCGTATTTCAATACCCACATTTGGTATTGGGTGCATTAACGGTTTTCTGTGCTGTAAGTGTGGAGGTGTTGGCAGTTAATTCCATTATTGGTTATGGTGAACATTCGGGATTGGCGTTTAAAGATGCCAAATATTTTGCCACATACACCTTACTTTTTATGATTGTCAGTTACATTTTGGCAACCATTCTCATTCCTAAATACATCAAACAACGTCAAGTTTTACAAATCGTCAGCATCGCAGGTTTTGTGTTGACTTTGGTAGCTGTGAGTGTGTCGGGTATTTCTTCTGTTTGGGCAATCGCTTTATTAGGTTTAGCGAATGCCGTGCTTTGGCCTGCTATCTGGCCTCTTGCGATTGACGGCATTGGTCGGTTTATGAAACAAGGTTCGGCTCTCTTGATTATGGGTATTATCGGCGGCGCATTGATGCCTTTGATATATGGTGCGATTAGCGATTACAGCAATCCGCAAGTGGCTTATGCGGTTATGTTGCCTTGTTATATTTTCATCTTTTATTATGCTACTTATGGGTATAAAGTTGGGAAACAAGCGGTTTAAGGATTAGATTTAGGTAAAATCAACACTTAATACTGAGGGGGTGAAAAGTGGGCGAATAAAGCCAATACGTCCCTTCGATGGCATAATAATTAATATTTTTATTTTTAAGTTTAAGGCTGTTGCCAACATAAGCAACAGCCTTTTTTATCCAAAAAACAATGTTAGTTCACTACAATTTGCTTAGAAAACACTTTATCGCCTTGTCGTACTTTAACCACAACAACACCTTTCGCATATTCATTCAAATCAAAACGTTGGTTGTATTCACCATTAAAATCAGTGATAGTTTGTTGAAAAAGCACCTTGCCTGTTAAATCATAAAAAGCAACATTGGTCGGTACAGCTTCTCCTTTGAAACTAATATTCACCATATCTTTTGTAGGATTGGGTGAAGCCACAAAATTGGTCAATTCCAAACGTCCAACATTGGTAGGCGTATTCACTTTTTGCGCATCTTCAAGCACTTTTGGCACAACGATAACATTTTCGTCACGTGGTTTACACGCATTGAGCGTCGCCCGAATTTGTTTAGGCTCATCACCGTGCAAGTAAGCGACGCGCACCACTTCTTTCGGCTTGTACTTCGCAATTTCATCCCATACGTCTTGATGCGTTTTCACCCGTATACCGTTCACAGACGTAATGACATCACCAATTTGCATATCTGCATCTTTAGCAGCACTCACCTTCGTAAAATCATTGATAACCGCCCCGCGTTGCCCTGCCTTTACTGTTGATGATGAATAAACACCCAAACAAGCCTCTTTCTCTTGCTCAACATCTTGCGACCACATCTCTTGTTGTTTGCCAAGCGTTGCCGAAGTTGTTTTCGTTTTGCCATCACGGTCATAAACTACTTCCACTTTTTCACCTGCTTTTGTTGTCCGCATAAAAACAGAAATATCACGGAAGCTGTTAATCGGCGTTTTATTGAGTTGCAATATCACATCGTCGTCTTTCAGCCCCGCTTTGGCAGCACCAGCGTTGCGTGTAACTGTTATACGCACACCTTCTGCCAATTTCTCCCGCGCAGACAATTCACTCACGCCTAAAAAGCCTTGGTCAGGGTTACTTTTCACACCTGTCCAAGTCATGTTATTGTAATTATTCGAACCATTTGAATGGAGTCTGACATGAACATTCTCTTTATCATCAGAATGACGCATCTTTTTGTCTTTGACTTCAACCGTAGCATCAGGACGTGCCTTTTTTTGTTCATCAATGTACTTCTGCACATCAAAGTTCTTGGCATCTTCGCCCGATTTCATCAAAGTTGTTGTGTTTTTAGAATCATCTGAATTGGTACTGCGAATCTTCACGACAATTATTTTGTCATTTTCAGCATTTTGCGCTGTTAAAATGGTGCTAAAAACGGTCAAACATAAAAACGCAGACATTAGGAAAGTAAAGGTCTTTTTCATGTTAAAACTTGTTTTATTAAATGATGAGTTATAAAATTATGAGTTGTGAGTTATGAAAACATCACTTTGATAAAGATATTGAAAGCTGCTATAATGGTTTTATTTTTTGAACACTGATTTGGCGGATTTACACTGATTTACACTGATTTACACTGATTTACTCATGTTACGCATTGTTTTATTTTAAGCCCGTTAGGGCTGACACCGTTTATAGAAAAGTAAATCAAGCCATTTTTCTAAGGTGCGTAGCGCCG
>JAYSQG010000389.1:0-11969 GCA_043721685.1 Saprospiraceae bacterium
GTATAACCCAATACATTCAACAATTTTGGTGTCAAAGGCGAGCTACCGATATTCCAATCGTCGTACCACAAACCAACTGCTGCCAAAACAGCACCTGAAACGGCTTGTAATTCGATACGTGTGACATCATCTTCAAGACGACGACCGTTCGGAAAACCATCCATATTTGGAATCCACTGCATCGCGTTTGACTTGTTATAAGCTGTATCCGTCAAACCTAAAACGGCTGCTGCAATCAGACCTTCACTACTGAATTGTGGATGGTTACGAGGCGTTGGTGTAACCGCTAAGTTCAAACGCAACATATCACCTGTGCGTAAGTCATTGGGAATCAATGACCAAGACGGTAAAAAGTTATTGATAAACGGCTTACCAGCAGTAAAAGGATTGCCTGGTGTTTTACCTGTTGCCAATTGATACGGAGCGATATTCGGTACACCTGTATAGAATGCAGGCAAAATATCCACAGACCGTGGTTGACCTTTACGGAGCAAATAGTTGCCAAAAGCGGCATTGTCAAGAGCCGTTCCAGCAGTTGCAGGATGCCCTTTTATGACCCATAAACCGTCTTTGGTATTACCAAAATCCACTGCGCCTAAGACTGTTTTTGACGCTGTTTGAATCCTCAATTTAGACATCGCAGGTACTGCACCGCCGAATAAACGGTCGTCCATGTACAAACCCAATTCTGGATTTGTGAAATATTGCTCAAACTCTTGCTCACCAGCATACGGTGTACCATAGTTCCATTTGTCTTTTTGACCAATCGGAATAACGGCTTCGTTTGTCAAAGGCATACCCAAACGAGAAACTTGAACCCATTCGCCAGAATACGTTGGTTTAGCACCATTTGGGTTCAAAGTCGTTACTTTCGGACGGCTTGCAGAAGCCCAAACACCGATGATATAGTTGCCATCAAGGATACTTGTTGCTTGACTAACGGGCTTCAAGTCCTTTTGAACCAATTGAATCGGTATTTGCAAAGCTATAGTATGGACGTTGTAGCAACCAACACCATCACGTGCGCCACCGTCTCCACGGGTTTGACCTAAATCGAAAATACCACCCAAATCAACAAAAAATGGGTCGTCAGCGGGTCCGCAGAAGATTTTTTCGCCTGTTCCTGCCGTAACCACAGCTGCTTGCATGAGTTGTTGGTAGGTTTTTCCAAGACCTAAAACCGCATTGTCAATTGAGCGAGGTCCGATATTTGGCGGTGGTACTGGTCCGTTTGTATAGACCGTTTGCCATGCACCGTCGTTGCCAAAGCGACGTTCAACAAAGTAAGTTGTTTTCAAATTTTGCTTGCCCAAGCGAATGTTGAAAAACGTCGTCGGGTCTTCGTTCACTTTTGTAAAAGTAAAACGGTAAACGAGGTCATCACCAAACGACAATGGATTTGTTTTGATGTGGATTTCATAGCGAATGTCTTCGCCAAATGTCGCGTAATTGGGTCCGCCTTGCGGCAATTCCAAACCGATGTAGTTGGCAATAATCGTCACCGTGTTTGGATTGTCGGGACTGCGGAAAGCATAAAGGTCAGTGTTGTCAGCCAATGGGTCATTGGCAATCATTGGTGCTTCGCGGTGACTTGAAGCTTCGAGATAGCGGGCTTCGATGCCAAAATAGGCAATCGCACCTACCAGTACTGCTACGACAGCAGCTTTGAACGCAAATGGAGGTAAATTTTTCATAAATTGAACATTTTAAGTTTAATAATTTAGTTAAAGAAATAGCTCCGCCATACCCCTCAGTAGCGATACTTTGGCAGCTCGTTTTGAATATAAAATTGCTATTTTTGAAAAATCAGAGTGGTGTGAACAAGGCGAAAACCTTTGTTTTCATTAGTTTATGTGCTGGTGTAGCAATCATAGAAAAGCTAATTTGTTTGTTCAAATTTATTTACGAGGTTAGTTGGGTGTTTGGTTTTTGAGAATTAAAAAAAAGTTAAAATTTTTTTTGAACGTAACGCCAAATTGCATTTAGCGCAAACAAAAACGGCATACTGATGGGTATGCCGTTTCTGTTGTTGCGCCAAATGCAATTTGGCGTTACGTAGTGTTACGTTGCGTTACTTTTTCTTACGCATCGTTGGCTTCGGTTTTTCTGTTACTTTTGGCTTCGATACTGAGGGGGTCGCTTTCCGTTCAGCTTTTTCAACAACGGCTTGCTCTGGCAACAAATCCGTTTCTGGCAAGCCATTTTTGCGGAAATAGAAAAACAAACCACCGACAAAACCGAGCAACAACAACGCCGAAGCAATCATACTATATGTCTCACCTGAATAGTAAGATTTTGGATGAAACTCCATAACAATTTTATGGTTGCCCGCAGGTATTTTAGCGGCACGCAATACATAGTTCGCTTTGGCAAATTTAGCAGGTTGCCCGTCTATTGTCATATTCCAACCTTTTTCCATTGGGTAATAAATCTCTGAAAAGACTGCCAACTGGTCTGTTTTTGCAGACGATTCATATTCCAATTTATCAGGGTTGTAAGCCGTCATTTTTATCGTTGCGGTCGAGTCATACTGAGGGGTCGTTGAACTGATGATGTCTGCAAATTTTTTCTGAACCACGACTTCATATTTTGGATTTATTTTGCCAACCTCCTCTAACTCTTGGTCGGCATTGTCCACAACTTTGACAGTTTTGACAAACCACGCATTACCGAGAGCAAAAGGATTGATTTGTAAACCATTCATTTCGTCGCCTAAAACGACATATTTGGCATTCAACATACCATAAAGTGGCATATTGGGCTGCTCATGCATCGGTTTTTGTGGTTCAAAACTGCCGAGATAACGTTCAATCAACTCCTGATAAATCATCATTTTTGCCGCATGATAGCCACCAACTGACTTATGAAACATAGAGGTATTGGCATTTTCAAACGGCAAACCTCTGCGTAAATCCAAGACACGGAAGCTCAATTCGGTGTCTTTCATTATCATTTCGTCAACGGGAGCGGGTTTGGTCTCCTCTTTCGCTTTGCCAGCATCTTGAAATTTTTCATCATAAATGACACGTCTTGAAGATGTCCACGCATCGCCCAAACACAACAAACCGATGCCCGCAACGATAATCCACGATTTTGAAATGAAGCCCCGCAACGATACAAACAGCAAAGCGGCAGCCGCTAAAATGAGCATCAAAGAGCGCATTGCATCAGATTTTGCTAAATCTGCCCGTGCATCGTGCAAACTTGAAAGGATTTGCGTCATTTGTGGCGCACCAATTTGAGGGCTACTTTGCTTGATTTGTTCTGTAATCCGACCATCAGCCACAGGGTTTGCGAAGCTACCCATCATGCTGACAACGCACAACGCCACCGTTACACCAGCCGCAATAAGCAAAGCACGTTGCTTTTTTTCGTTCGTTACTGAGGGGGATAAAAATTGGTTCAAGCCCAACATCGCCATCAATGAAAACAGCAATTGTCCTAAACCGAGTGCCTGAGTATGCGCTCTGAATTTGTTGAACATCGGCAAAGTGTCGTAAAACAGCGTGCCAATCGGCGAATTATTGCCCCAAGCAATCGCTACGGTCAAAAAACTCGCTGCCAAAATGCCCCAACGCCAACGTGGGTCAACCAACTGAATACCCAAAACGAAGAGGAAAATAATAATCGCACCATAATATATAGCCACACCGACGAAAGGCTGATTGCCCATATAAAGCGCACCGCCTAAGCCTTGTTTCGCAATATCCACGTCTTCCATGTTTTGCGAAGCACCGCCGCCGTAAGCATTTTGCACCAAAAGCGTCATAGTCTCTCCAATACCATAACTCCAACCGAAAGCATAACTTTTTGACAAACCGCCATCGGGATTGCTCGAAGCCGTTTGCCCTTGATTGGTTTGTAAAGCCATTTTTGAAGCGGCGGTGAGTTCGGTTTTGCCACGTGTACTTTCTCCTTGATATTCTAAAGTCGTCCAAATCGTCGTTAAATTGGTCAAAACTGCAAAAGTTAAGCCTGCAATCAACGATAAAGCGGCTTTTCCAAAAACCATCGGCGTTTTTTCACGTATAGCATTTACGAGTTCAGAAATGCCCAAAACGGCAATAATGAGGAACGTGTAGTAGGTAATTTGATAGTGATTGGCATAAATCTGTAAAGCCGAAAACAGCGCAAACAGTAAACCACCGATAATGTATTTCCCACGAAAAGCTAAAATAGCGCATGCTAATACAGAAGGTGCATAAGCCAAAGCCACCATTTTTGTGGAGTGACCTGCGGCGATAATATCCATATTGAATGTCGAAAAGCCAAAAACTATTGCACCCAAAAGTGAGATACGCCAATCTAATCGCATGATAGTCAATAAAAAATACATGCACAACATCGCTAATAATACCTCTGAAAAAGGCGAAGTCAACGGCTGTCCTGCTAACATTAAACGAAAAACAGGCACAGTCAAATTGCCCTTTGCATCAAAGTGAATTTGAAATGTGGGCATTCCGCTAAAGTATGCGTTTGTCCAAAGTGGTGCTTTACCGGTTTCCAATTTGGTTTTGTCCATTTCAGATTGCGAAGCAGCCGCTTGAATATTATCGTGTTGATTGAGGACTTTTCCGTCAAACACATACGGAGAAAAGAAAATAAGTGCCAAGACGACCATAACAACAAACGAAATGCCGTGAGGTAGGAGTTTTTTAAATACTGAATTTTCCATTAATTAATGATTATTGTCAATTGAATTTTGTCTAATTTTTAATTCTATTTTTGCGACCTTTTAGTATTATTCTCAAAAGTTAAAAATTTCGCTCAAAAGTATCATTTAAAATCAAAATCTTATGTCCACAACCGCTAAAATTCATTTTTCAGGTCTTAATACATTGCGGTTTTTTGCAGCTTATTTCGTCGTATTGCATCATGGCGAAACGATTCGCGCTAAATACGACTTACCTAATTTTGAACACTATTCTTTTTTTAGAAATGGCTCATTAGCCGTTTCGTTTTTCTTCGTTTTGTCGGGCTTTTTGATAACTTTTTTATTACTTTCTGAAATAAAAAAAACGAATACCGTTAGCCTTAAAAAATTCTATATGCGGCGTGTATTGCGTATTTTTCCATTGTATTATTTATTGGTTTTCATTGGATTAATCGCTATTCCGCTATTTCTAAACGTCATTCATTTTCCGAACACGCAGCCTTATGATACGGCAACGGGCGGTGTTTTGTTCCTGTTTTTCCTTAGTTTTGTGGTCAATGCGATGTTTGGTAGTCACTTGTTAGAACCGCTTTGGAGTATAGGCGTTGAGGAGTATTTTTACTTGATTTGGGCACCGCTTTTTAAGTTTTTCAAACATCATATCCTCAAAGTCATTGTCGGTATAATTATCGTAAAATCATTCATTATTTTGTTTTTTGCTATGCAAAATGATAAAAGTGAGACTTTAAAAATCGTAGAAGACGTTTTGTTGTCCTTGAAATTTGAATTGATGGCAATTGGTGGTTTGGGTGCTTATGCTGTTTTTAAAAATAGAAAACGAGTAGAAAACGCCCTTATTTTCAAGCCTATTTTCCAAATTTTATTTTTAACAATTTTGTTTTTAAGGTTCTTCTTTCACGGCTATTTCCTTGAAAATCAATTCATTATTTATAAAATATTTTTTCTAACACCTGTTTTAGGCTTTTTTACTGAGGGGGGGCTTTTTCTCTGGCTTATCCTCAATGTATCTGTCAATCCGAAGCCATTGTTCAAACTCAACAATCCGTTTTTAGAAAAACTCGGTGAAATCAGCTACGGCATATATATGTATCAAATGCTCGCTATCTTTGGTGTGGTGTTGGTTTTTAAAAAATGGATGATACAGATGTCTCCTACCCTTTCGACTGCCTTTTTTTATATTTTGGTGACATTTGGCGTTATCAGTGTATCGTGGTTGTCAAAACGGTATTTTGAAGATTGGTTTTTGAAATTGAAAACGAAGTTTGAATAATGGCGCAAAAAGCCTATTTTTGTCAAAAAATATCATAAATATCATCTTTAAAAACAAAATTCATGTTAACAATTCAATTAGAAGTAAGCGAAGAATTAGCTGAAAAAGTAGGTTTAGAAACGCTCATTGAGCGATTCAAACAAGATATGGAATTGGAAAAACTGCGTTTGTTAGCAGAAAAAATTCAAAAAGGTATTCAAGAAGTGGGTTTAAATAATGAGCTTTTGATTAAAGAAGCAAGGCATAAGGCTTGGAAAGACTTTAAAGAGAAAAACTTAAAAGACGTTTTAATATGAGAACTTACGTCACAGATGCTAATGTTTTGTTTAGTTGCTTAATTAGTGGGAATCCGAAATACCAACGGATTTTTAAAGAATGCCGCTTGTATTTGCCCGATTTTGCCCTTTCTGAAATTCAAGAACATCAAACTGAAATTTTATCCAAAACAAAAGTGTCGCCTATCGATTTACGTGATTTTACGCTGAGTATTTTTGACTATTTGATTGTTGTACCCAATTTTCTTATTTCTACTGAAAGCTATTTTTCTGCATTTCATTTAGTTAAAGACATAGATGAAGATGATACAGCCTACTTAGCATTATCAATCGAATTTGATATATATCTATTAACAAACGACCTTATTTTAGCCGAAGGGTTGAGGCGAAAAGGTTATACCAAAGTCATTACGTTGACAGAGCTGTTTGATTTGCTTTGACTTATACCACATTGAAGCTTAATTAATGAATCCAAAATTCTCCATCATCACCATCGTCTATAACGGCGAAACTTTCATCGAAGGAACGATTAAAAGTGTTCTAAATCAAACCTTTACAGATTACGAATACATCATCATTGATGGTGCGTCAAAGGATAGTACGGTGTCGCTTATTCAAGATATTGCTCAAAATGCCCCCCTCAGTATAAAATGGATTTCAGAACCCGACAAAGGTTTGTACGATGCCATGAACAAAGGTTTGCACCTTGCCACAGGTGATTTCGTTCTGTTTTTGAACGCAGGAGATTGGCTTTTTGAAGCCACAACCCTTGAAAAAATTGCTGCCGCTGCAACACCTACAACCGATATTCTCTACGGCGAAACGATGCTTGTTGATGAAACCCGACAGCACATTGGCACTCGGACGAATATAACCGTTCAAAAATTACCTAAAAATTTGACTTGGAAAAGTATGCGTTTAGGCATGGTGGTCTGTCATCAGTCCTTTTTACCTGCTCGAAAAATAGCCCCTCAGTATATGGAGAATAATTTGGCGGCTGATATTGATTGGGTCATTAGTTGTTTAAAAAATGGGGGAAATGTAACGAATACGCATACCATTGTCTCAGAATATCTTATGGGTGGCGTTTCAAAAAAACGGCATCAACAGTCTTTGAAGGATAGATATATTGTTTTGAAAACGCATTTTGGAACGGTTGGTAATATTTTCAATCATGTTTTAATTACACTTCGGGCAGTTGTTTTTAAGGTTAAAAATGTAGGGAAAGCGAAATATTAATCAAGTAATTTTTTGTCATTCTGAACGCAGTGAAAGAATCTGAATATTATTTCATGCAGATTCTATCACTGCGTTCAGAAGGGCAAAAAATTATAATAAAATCTGCTCAATTTCCAACCACGAATTAACGCGACGATGTCTTCCATTATCAGCAAAAACATTGTGCGTTGCCGAAAAGAGAAAGGTTTCACCCTCAAAAAAATCGAGGTTTTTGAAATGGTCATCAATCAAAATATCCGCTTTGACGATTGTTTTGAAGCCACATAAGCAGATATTTTGCCAACCAATGAACGGGAAATGCTCTTCCATCCACATCATCTTGTCGTATAAACTGTTCGGGAATTGCGTCGCTGCCGAAACGATGAAGATTTCATAGCTTCCCATTAATCTTTTTATAACTCGTTGACTATCAGGTATAACGAGTAGATCCCTAAAATATCCCTTCTCATTAATCCACTCAAATACTTTTGGAAAAGCCTCCTTTTCCATTTTTCCATTGATGTCTTCGAGCGTCAAGCGGATGCCTGTTTCACGTTCATGTGAATCGAGGAAAGCGGTTGTAATGTCGGCGATGACATTGTCCATATCTATGGCGATTCGTTTCATTTTGTTTGCGTTTTTTTACCCATTGCAAACGGGTGTTACGTTGTAAATGGGTGTTACATTATTTTTCCGTGAAAACGGAGCAGATGATTGTCCGCTTTTTCATTAAAAATGCACAAAATAAGGGTTTTGGTCACACGTTCTGTTGGGTCAAATAAAATTTTTATAGGATTATGAACATAACCATTATCCCCAAAAAGATGGATTTGCTGTTGTTTAGAAGGCAATCGAAAGTGTAAAAGTTCTTCGGAAGTACGTGGCAAAGGAATATCCTCGTAACCTTCCTCTTCGAGGAAGATTCGAATCATATCAAGCGTCGATTGCAGTTTCGAGCCTGCAAAACGGATTTGATATTGCCAACCATCGCTGATACCTCCTTGATAAGGACTGTTTTCAGGCGGGAATTCTTCTCGAATCATTGTTTCAATTATCCTGTTTTTTAAAGCGTAAAATTAGTTTTTATAAACAAAAAAAAGGCATATTTCAACTTTTTGTTTTTAACAAAATATAAATCATCAATAAATACCCCTTTTATTATAAAAAACATCAAATAAAACAAGGTTTGTTGGAGATTAAAAAAAGAAGATTTAGATTTGTCCCTAAATAAAAAACAACTTACTTTGATCAAAACTTCACTACTCTCAATCGCTTTTATTCTCGCTGCCTTAAAAATTTCAGCGCAAAAAATTGTCTTGCAGTTAGATGCAACACCTTCAAGTACCCCCTCAGTATCGAAAGCTGCTTTGCGATACAATAAAGATTTTGCGTATAGCTTAACACTCGATGATTGTTCATCAGACCACTATACGATTGCGAAGCCTTTGTTTCAAGGGGGGATTGTACCCGGCAGTGGCTATACGTCGCCCGGTCTTTTTTCTACAGATGGATGTGGCAACAATGTCGCTTTTAAGGTCGGTATTGCTTGGAATTCGACAAATACAAGCGGTTATGGTCCTAATGCGAATGATGCGAGTTATATGTCGTGGGCGCAATTGCAAGAAGTTTATAATATGGGTTGGGACGTTTTAAACCACAGTCTCGCACACCGCGCTTGGAATGACATAACGGGCAGTTACACTTATGCGAATCAAATTACGCAAAATAATGACAATGCTCGCAGCCATTTAGGTATCGAAATGCCTTGTTTCGTCGTCCCTTCAGGCGATTATAACTATCAAGATGTCGCATTAGAACAAGGACATAAAGCTGTTTTCGATCAAAATTTCCCACTCAATAACGTGAGTTATACAGGCATACAAATTGACGAAAATGCCAATATGACCAACCTAAAAGCCTATCGTGAAGATATAACAACGCAAGTAGATAATCCAACAAAATTGACCAATATTGCCAATCAAAGTACAGGCGGTTCGCATTTTTGGTACAATGAATTTGGACATCATATTGACAATTTCAATACGAGTGCGCCTTTCAATTTCTATAAATTCAAGAACTATATACTCAATATTGCCGATACCTATGGTAAAAATGGCAGTGACCGTGTGTGGTTTGCACCTTTGCAAGAGGTGTATGAATACGTGGTCAGTCGTCAAAACGCCAATTTTACGACCAATTTGACCAATTTGACCAATGACAATAAATTGGAGATAACACTCAATCTTTCGGCGGTGCCGACTTGGATGCGGCGCAAAACATTGACTTTAATCGTTAATTCAACTGTCAATTTTTCAAATGTCACTTTACCGCAAGGCATCACAGCGACTTGGCGCGGCACAGGCACAGCAAAATTATTGAACCTCGATTTCACGAATTATACACCGACAATTCCAGTTGAGTTACTCGTTTTTTCCGCAAAAAACAAAGGCACTTCTGCAATATTGCATTGGGAAACGGCTTCGGAGCGTCGATTTCGCGGGTTTGAAATTGAACGTAGTTTAGATGGGAAAAACTACCTACCTATTGGTTTTGTGAAAGCCAAAGGCAATGGCTCTGAATATACGTTTGAAGATAATAATTTTCATAAAACAAGCTATTATCGCTTGAAAATGTTGGATAATGACGGTATTTTCGATTATTCTAAAATCATGTCACTCATTGTTGCATCAAAATATAATGTAAAAATAACCCCCTCAGTAGCAAACGGCTTTGTACTTGTAGAGAACGATTTCAATGATAAAATAACCGCAACGATTGATATTTTCAATCAATCGGGTAGGTTGATGATAGAAAAAGTGGCTGAAAAGACCAATACAATCTCAATAGAATCGTTACCACAAGGCTTGTATTTTGTAAGAGTCAATCATGGTCTTGACTTTTGGGTCAAGAAAGTTATGAAATGGTGATTGGGGAATATTGATTTACAATACTTTACAACTTAAGCCCTGTTTGTTGTACAATTCACAGTTAGGCTATTTTGTCAAAAACAGTCATTACAATAACGCATTATGAAAAGCATATTACTCTGCCCACTCCTTTTATTGGGGTTTTTAAATACCGTTCATGCTCAAAAAATAACGATACAATTCGATGCTGTACCGTCGCAGCCCCCCTCAGTATCTAAGGCAATTTTGAAGTACAACAAGGATTTCGCCTATAGTTTTACACTGGACGATGCAACTGTTGATGCTTATACATGTGTTTTACCCGTTTTCAAAGGCGGTTTAGTAAGCGGTAATGGACAAACATATAGTGGGCTTTTTTATACGGATGGCTGTGGCAATGACATACCCTTTCGAGGTGGTATTGCTTGGAATACAGCAAATTTAGCAGGTATTGATGTGCATACAGGCAATGTTAGCGGTCAACTGACATGGAAACAACTCGATACATTATATGATTTAGGCTGGGATGTGATGAATCATTCGTTCACACATCGTTCACAGTGGAATGGTCCGATGTCGGGCAATGATTATGTCAATGAAATCGAGCAAAACCGAATAGCTGTTCAAAATAAAACCCAAAGGCAGATTCAAATGCCTCTTTTTGTTGTGCCTTCGGGCGATACTTTTTACAATAATATCGCCTATCAACAAGGTGTTCAATTGGTTTTCAATCAACCAGGGAATGTTGTTGGTTTTGGCGGTTTAGATGTGACATCAGATTATAATTTTGATAAAAAAATTGTCCATAGGATGCTATTAGAGGAAAGTTTAGCTACCACTCCGACTTTCCTCGACCGTACTGCGGCAAAAGCAACGGGTGGTGTCAAAATATGGTACAATGAATTTACACATCGTATTGATAATTTTAGCCCAACATCAGCCTTCGGTTTTAAAGATTTTCAGAATCATATGAAACGGGCAGCAGATACTTGGGGCAAAAATGGGACTGATAAGATGTGGATGGCTCCTTTGCAGGAGGTTTATGAATATTTGATGATGCGTAGATATATCAATTTTACATCAAGCCTAAGTGGCTCAAAACTCGATTTGACTTTTGATTTATACAATATTCCTAAATGGTTACGTCGTCGGTCATTGAGTTTGCTGGTCAACTCGACGATCAATTTTTCAAACATAACTGTACCATTAGGCGTAAAAGTAACATTCAAGGGTACTGGCGATCAAAAACTTATAAATCTTGATTTTACAGATTTCAAAACAACTGGCATTTTTGAAGAAAAAACTGCCGCCTCAGTATTACACGTTTTTCCAAACCCAACAGGTGATTTTTTAACCGTTCAACTCCCATACGACAATGATAGCGCATCGAAATTGACTGTTTATGACATAACAGGCAGGGTCGTTCTCACAGAAAAAACAAAGGGAAAAACAATTCGTTTGAATACCTCAATACTGAGGGGGGGGTATTACGTTTTAGTGATTCAACAAGGGGAGTCGTTATATCGCGGTTCGTTTGTCAAGTAAGCATGTTAACATTTTTGGTTTTCTCTCATAGTAATCGGGCGTAGAAGAACGCCAACGTCAAAACAGATAACTCTAAACCG
>JAYSQG010000390.1:0-10532 GCA_043721685.1 Saprospiraceae bacterium
ATAATCGGTGTCGGTGCTACGCACCTTAGAATTCATTTGTCATGACTTTTCTATAAACGGTGTCAGCCCTAAAGGGCTTTGATCTGCGTAACATGAGTACTTTAGTTTTTGTTCATCTCTGTCACTTGTTTATTGCTATACTTTTCACGTTCATTTTTGAGTGATACAAGCCAATCCACATACATCTGTTCGGGCATGGTGCGATAGCCTAATTTATGTATTTTTTCATAAAGTCCTCTCATTTCTTCCCACTTTATTTTTCCGTCTTCTTGTAGTCTGAATACTTGGTATGTGATACCTCTTTGCTTTACTAAGCGTTCAATCTGTTTTTTCTTCGTTTCTGCTTTCAAAAGCAAAGCATTAATACAGTTTGGAATATACTCTATTGTCAAATCACAACATTTGAGGATAAATGTTCCGTCATTATCGGGGTACTTTTTCTCATATCCTTTTGCAAGGTCGAGGACGCAAAGTGCAATACATTGCTTATCGTTTAATGCGTCCATATATATACCGTTTTGTATAGCTTCAAGGGTAATATACCCCGAAGCCATGAGCCACGCATCTATTGGAAAGGATGCACTCGTCAATTCAGTATTATACATTCCTACTTTTTCAGAACGATGTTTTATGTAAATATGATTCGGTGCAAGTGCTAACCAACAGGGTACACCTAATTCTTCACAAAGGATTTTGTATAAATATGGCATAGAATGACAATTACCTTTCCTTGTTACCAATAATTTTGTAACAAACATATTTTCCCAACTCTTTTCGCCGAAAATGTCATCAAAATCATAGCGAAAAGGTGAAAAGTCAAATATTTGACTACCAATTTGAATCTTAGTTGTATCTGTCAATGTCTTAAAAATAGCTGCATATTTTTTAATTGTTGCGCTATCCTTTTTAGTATACAGTAAATTGTCATTAAGTCTAATTGCTGCAATATCCTTCAAGATTTCAATTTTTTCATTGAAATCTTGTTCCAAAAGGCTATTATCAAAGGTCTTTTCAACCATGAATACTGCTTTTTTAAAACTGCCTTTCTTTGAAAGCATATTGTTTAAATTAATAAATACTTGGTTATACTCATAGGTGTTTTGAGCAACCAAAAACAATGGCATGAATAAAAATATGGAGAAAAACTTTTTCATCTAATAAAGATTTGCGTGACAATCAATTATCTTATTTTTTTTAATGTCAAAGAAAACGACCATCCCAATATGTACTACATCGTTATATGTCATTTTATCGCAACTTTTAGTGTCAGCTGAAACAATATAACTGTATCTAACAATTTGATTTTCTAATGTATCAATTTTTGCAGGCTTTCCAGTAATATATTGAACAGTCGCTAAGTTTAGTTTTTTCTTTTCAAATGCATCAATTATTATATGTGCGATTACCTCACGATTTCCTCTTTTTCCACAAGCATCGTTTTCCCAAACTTCTTTAAAAAAGTTAGTTTCAGTTTTGAGAAACTTTGCTTGCTTTTTTTGGCAAGAAGTACAAAACAATATCAAGAGGGCTATAGGGATGATTTTTTTTTCCATTATAAAATTATTGACGTTTATAATTGATTGTGCCATTACTATTATATATAAGGTTATCTACCTTACCTACACTTGCCCTATTAATATTAATCCCATCCAAATTATTTTGTAGTACTTTTCTATATTGTGTATCAAGGCGATAACCTTGTTGTCCGTTAGGTGATGGAGTAGGTGGATTTGTTGAAAACTCTTTATCAACTAAAGTAGCTTTTGTTGTCATAATATCGGGTTGTCCACTCATATAATTATCTGTTGAAGTATGCCCATCTAAACCTAATGAATGACCATATTCATGGGCAGAAGTGGTAGAACCTTTTTCGTCTAATTGCTTTGTGTTAATAAAAAAAGAATTAGAACCTCCTTTTGTATCACCTTTCCCAACATTTGATGGGTCATTAACTGTTTCTATCCTAACGAAATTTAACTTTGGGTCTTTATTCCCTGAGGCTAACTCTTTGGCAGTACCTTCACTTGCAACTGTATAAGAAATATTAAATTTTGCCGTGTATTCTTTTCCATCAACAGTAATTTTACCACCTGCTGCATTCCACATCTCTTTGACATTATTTGCAAACTGTTTTGCATAATCTTTTGCACCACTACCATAGACTAAAAATGTCGAATTTATTGTAACAGTTTTATTCTTTTCATCAAAAACAGGTTCTCCAGAGCGCCCGTCAGGGTCTATAAATTTTAATGGATTGTTGTAAACAAAATTATAAGGAGACCATTGCATAAATTTTTCTGCCAGTGGGTCGGGCGATAACCATCTACTAACCAATTCGGGTTCAAGATTATACTCAGCGTACATTGTATCTCTTGTTAGAAATTGGACAACCTCGCCTGTTACTGTGTTAAACATAGCCGAACCAATGGGCATAAGTGTGTCATTTGGGAAAAACTCTTGAAATCTGCCATTGCTTAAAGTAAGCATTTTGCCTTTTGGCATTGGCACACCAAGACTTTCATAAGGATTTTGGGCTGTTGTTACCCCCCTCAGTATAAAGGTCAAAAAAGCGATAAATAGGATAGTTTTTTTCATTTTGTCGTAATTTTTAAATGTTGAGAAATTTTTATTAAGGTTTTATTATTTCTATGGGTCGTTTCCCTATTTCATCATTAAATGATTTGAGCCATGCCGTATAAAGTTCTTCGGGCATTTGCTCGTAGCCTGTTTTGTCAATGTAGCCATAAATATCGTACATTTCTTGCAAAATCTGATTGGCTTTTGGGTATAGATGGATTTGATTTTTAGGTGGATAATTCAATTGATACATCACGTATTTAAACCGCATTGTAGCCCAATCTGCTTTCATTTGCATCGCAAATACATCTTTATCATGGTGTTTTAAAGATGTTTCAGCACATTGAAGTACAAATCCATCATAACCAAATTTTTGGGCATACCCTTTGCCTAACTCATGCAAAGTACCTGCAATCAACACTTTTTTGCTCAAAGTATCCATATACAATTGATTTTTCAGGGCTTCGGATTTAATAAAACTCGACCCTAAAATCCAAGAATCGGCTGAATAATGCCCATTTGTCAATTCCAAATTAAACCAATTGCCTTTATTATTCTGCAACCGCACATAAGAATGTTGAGGTGAATACGACAACCACGCTTTTACACCCAATTCCTCAGCCAATATCAAATACAAAAGGGGCATTGAACGACAATTGCCCTTTTCGAGTACGCATCAATTTGGTGACAAAAAACTTTGTATAATCTGTTTTGCCAAAAGGGTCATCAAAGTCATATTCATAGGGTAAATGAGTAAAAGTGACATTGCTTTTATCATCTTTCAATCTCAAAGTATCAGACATAAAACGGTGCAAAACCCACTTTTTAGCCATATCATTATCCAATGAATAACCCTCTTGTTGAATAGCTGTTTTCATAATGTCTACCATATTTGAAATATCTGTACAATAGTATTCATAACTTAAAGTACCGCCATACCAAGCATTTTCAGCATCAAAAACAGCTTTTTTAAGGCTTAGATTCTGTTTCCCTTCCAACATGGAATCAATTGAAGCAAAGGCTTGTCGAAATAGTTTTGTTTCTATAATAGCACTATTATCGGGTAAATCATATAGCACTTGTTTTTGCAAAATCTCTTTTTCTGCTTCGGCTAAAAGTTCCTGTTGTTGATTGTTGCGTGCAACATCATGCTGCACCAACATCTGATTTTGCATTTGAGCTTGCCCAAAATACTGAGGGGTGGGTGCGAGGCTTTTTTGTGGGCTTGGGTTCATGCCAATTTGCACATTTGGCTGCATACTCGCAGGCTGCGGTAGTTGTGGCAATTGCACGATTTGTGCTTGGGTAATCGTTGTAATTAGCCCAAAAAGGAGTAAAGTCGCAGTATTTTTCATTTTGACAATGTGGTTTTTAATGTTTTTCCCTTTCTTCATTTATATAGTCGAATCAATCACAGCCGCAAAAGTAGGAAAATAAACCATGAAAAAAAGCCTTCAAAAAGTCAAAACTTTTTGAAGGCTTTTGTGTGAATAAAAAACCCGCGAAGCAAGATAAGTCACTTCGCAGGTTAAAACTTCATCAAACCAATCACATGAAAAAACTTTAAATGTGTATCTTTCATTCCGAAGAATGATTTTTTGCTGTAAGGGAAGGACTCGAACCTCCACGAGGCGGTTAGCCGAAGAACAGAGTGCGCGCGCTGGTGGTCAACCCCAATTACTCTTCGTTTATCCCGTGCTCCCCACCCTCGAGACAAGAGGGCATGGCTGCCAATTTCATCACCTCACAATATTGAGTTTTGGGTTTTGAGTCATTAGTTTTGAGTTGGATGTAACCCAAAACTCAAAACATACAACTCAAAACTCGAATTTGCTGTAAGGGTAGGACTCGAACCTACAAGAGGCGGTTAGTTTTGATTGCTCAAATTTTTATCCCGTCTTCCCCACCCCCGAGACAAGGGGGCACGTCTGCCTGTTTCGTCACCTCACAATTTACGCTTTTTTTTTGATCCTCTCATTGAGCTTTCTCAATTTCGATAGTGCAAAGATAAGGGTAGTGTCAATGAATTGCCAAATTTTTTGTCAATTTTGTAACATTTTCTAAAAATATTTACAAAATTCATAAAAAATAAAAGAATTTAACTTAAATTTCATAATATTTTTGATCTATTATTTTATTATTTTGTGAAATTTCTAACGGATAAAACAATCATTTTGAAATTATTTCCCAATTTTGTCCCACGAACAAACCACATTTTTAGGTTATTGATTTATTGATCGATAAAAAACCTCGCCAATTTTCTCAAATGAGGTAGAAAAAAGGGTTAGCGAAAAGTCTCTTTTCTCCTGTTTTTAAGGCTTTTTTATGAAGTATTAAAAAAAAATGCCCATTCAAAACCGAAAAAATGCTTCTCAAACTACAAAAATCTGAATCTGCCTTATCTTTGGGTAAATTTCTTGAATGACTCAACAACGAATTTATAAGTCTTTCCACGATACAAAGCAACACGAACTAAAAAAACTGGCTGTGTTGATTGATCCTGATAAGATGCGACTCAGCAACGTAGCGCGTGTTTTAGACCTTGCTGTGCGCGCCGAAGTGGACTATTTTTTTGTCGGTGGTAGCCTCATCGTCAACGATATGATGGATTACTGCCTCGATGCAATTCGAGAAATCGGTTCTATTCCTGCCATTCTTTTCCCTGGTAGCCCCCAACAAATCAATTCAAAAGCCGATGCTATTCTGTTTTTATCTTTGATTTCAGGGCGCAATGCCGATTTACTGATTGGGCAACACGTACTCGCTGCGCCTATGTTGCGGCGGTCAGGTCTCGAAATCATGCCGACAGGGTATATGCTCATTGACGGTGGCGCACCTACAACAGCGTCTTACATCAGTGGCACACACCCGATTCCATGTAATAAGGAGGATATTGCGGTTTGTACAGCCCTTGCAGGTGAAATGTTAGGTCTGAAAACGATTTATTTAGATGCGGGCAGCGGGGCCAAAAACCCTGTTCCCGAAGCGATGATTACGGCTGTTAGCCAAAACCTTAATATCCCACTTATCGTCGGCGGCGGTATGCGGACTCCTGAACGAGCTGCTGCGAATGCACGGGCAGGTGCTGATATTATTGTGGTGGGTAATGCTTTGGAAAAAGATCCTAATTTGGTTTTGGACATTGCACAAGCGGTGCATGGGGCGGGAAAGCGGATATTGGTTTGATTAGCCTTGTATTCTCTTCCTATAAATTCGTAA
Source organism: Saprospiraceae bacterium (assembly GCA_043721685.1). Lineage (GTDB taxonomy): Bacteria > Bacteroidota > Bacteroidia > Chitinophagales > Saprospiraceae > JAAFJT01. The sequence continues at coordinate 5,797 of JAYSQG010000390.1, forward strand.
CCAATTAACCAACGCAAACGAAGCCAAACCCAGAAAAACGACATACTCAAACGTAATCAACAAAATGCCTTTTTGAAAATATAGAATTGGGGCAATAATATCCACCAAAACCCACAGCACCCACGACTCTATTTTTTTCATAGTCAATAACAAATTGCCAAAAATACTCATCGTCATCACCAGTGTATCGGCGTAAGGAAATGCCGCTTCGGTTGGAAATAGGGAGGGGTACCAAATATGCAGTTTTGTAACCATTGAACCAATAATAACTGTTGAAACGATGATTGTTAAAACCATCAAAACTTGATATTTACGAGGTAACCAATTGATAACCACCACTTTCTCATTCGTTTCTGCTTTTGTTCTTGACCATAACCACCAACCGTAAACGCCTGTTATGAAAAAATAGATTTGTAAAAAAAAGTCAGAATACAGGCTCAATTCATAAAAAATCACGCCCGAACAAACGACATTGATCAAGCCAATGCCCCAATTCGAAATGTGCTCACGAGCACTCAACCAAACGGCAAGCAGCCCGAAAATCGTAGCAACCAATTCGAGCCAACTCATTTGATAGTTGAGTAACTCAAAAGCGATGTTGTTAATGTCAAAAAAACTCATTTTCTAAGGATAATGGTTAACACATACGAGTCACCGTAGAACACATCGCTTTTTTATTTTCCTTAAAAAAAGCGATGTGTCCTACGGTGACTATGTGTTAAATTTCAATTTATTGCGTTTTGTTACTTATGTCTATTTCAGATTCAACTTCCCAATCAGCACGAAGTCCTTCAATTTTTTTCCAAAAAATGCGCTCAGGCTGGCTTTTAGTGTCGTAATTGCCTGTGTCCCAATGGCGATTGACGTTGGTGTCTTCAATCACTTTCAGTTTATATTCAGAAGGCGGTATCATCTCGAAACGCTTTTCGGCTGATTTTTTATTGTCAATAAAAAACACGCCTTCAACACCATCAGACCCATTAATGATTTGAACAACATAGTGTTTTAAAGTATCTAAACCCTTGACTTTCACGATAATAGTACCCAATTCAGATTTTTTCTGAACTTGTATTTTCGTCGCAACTGTATCGTTTTTAAAACCAAAAATATCTGTCAAGGCTTGTGGCAATATCGTAAAAGTATAAGGCATGCCTTCCACCCACGCCGCATCAAAAACCAATCGTCTTTTACTCGTCGAATCATATTTTATACTGAGGGGTATATTTTGACGAGCCGAATCCAACAAGATAACCTTTTGGCTATCAATTGTTTCTATCGGATTGTCAAAAACTACGGCGAATGTTTTAGTTGGATTTAAGGTATAATTGGACTGAATACTGAGGGGGGTCAATGTTTTATTTTTCTTAAAAAAATCAACCCGCCCGCGTGTTCTGATGCGCACCGTATCTGTTGGGAAAGTATCGTTTTTAACATATATATTCCAAGAAGCATCGCCAGAAGGCAAATCATAATATACGAGTATCGTGTCTCGACTCACTTCCGTTTCTATTTTTTGTTCCACACTGTCAAACGTCACTTTGGCAGCTGTTGGATCTTGATTTGCATTGATTTTTATGACACCATATTTATCAGTTTCCTTCGTCAATAGTTGCCATTTTTTAGGTGGGTCAAACAAACGAATATTTATCACACCTGTTTGATTTTCAACTACTTGTGTTTTGACACCTGATTTATTTATCGAATCCTGTTTAGCATTAAGTGCCGTGTCTGACTTCATTTTTGAAGCCGTAAAATCGGCTGTAATGTGAAACAAAGAATCTGTAAAACCAATGCGTTCAATGTCTTGATTGTACAAATAATTCAAATCTTTATCGAGCAATGCAAAAACTTTGAATTGGCCTTCGCGCACATTTTCAATGATGGTTTCGCCATTTTTATCCGTCCTACCAAAGTAAAAAGGCTTGATTTTACGCACAACAGAGTCAGCAAAATTGTCATACAACATCAAAACGACCCCCTCAGTAGGATCGCCTGTAACAGCATCCACAACCCGTCCACGCACCGTCAATGAGTCAATAATATTGCCCGTTGAAAAAACAAAACGCAGGCTTTTCGCTATATTTCCTTCGCTCAAATCCTTGACAGCCGCGCCAAAATTGATGGTATAAGTCGCATTTTCACGCAAAATCTCTTTCTTTCCGAACTCAAAAATGACTTTTTTACCGTCCTGCGTCACCTGCGGCTGTTCCTCAAGCGGCGGCGAAACGACGACTTGACTGAAAGCATCTTCAAGTTTAATCCATTCATCAAACGTCAACTCAATGCGTTGTTTTTTGAAATTGGTTTGAAAGTTAGGCGTTGACTTCTCTACAATCACTTTTGGCGGTACTTCATCTTTTGCCCCTCCAGTTGGCGCAACGATATTGGCGCAACTTTGTATGAACAAAAAAGGCATGAATAAGAGAAAACCTCTTATCAAAAAGGAGCTTTTGATAAGTGAAAGGCACTTATTTTTTATATTAAAAACCATAATGCTATTTAATACCTTGAAAAAAATCGCGTGAAGTTACGGCATTTTAAACGTCTGATACTGAGAGGTCGCTGTTTTGAGAAAAAAAACAGTGTTTTGTCTATCTAATAACGATTAATGGATTTTGAAAGTTGAATTCTGTAATGTCAAAAAATAGTCTTAAGCCATGAACTAAATATTAAATCTATTGTCTCGATAGTAAAGAATTGCAGATTAAACCTTAAATTTGCGTTTATCCAACTATAAACAATTTATATTCTCACCAAACACACCTGTATCGTTATGGAAGCTACTTTAACTACCTTTGATATCATTGATTATGAACCGGAATACCGCAAAAGTTTTGCGCAGCTCAATGCAGAATGGATGACGACTTACTTCGGTAAGCAGATGGATAACCACCTCGACGACCCCGAAACAAGCATCATCAATAAAGGCGGTTTCATCCTTTTTGCAAAATTGGACGACACAATCATCGGTACGTGTGCTATTTTGAAGGAAAACAATAAACTTTATGAAATTGCAGACATGGCAGTAGCCCCTCAGTATCGCGGCAAAAATATTGGCAAAAGACTGCTTCATGCAGCTGTTGATAAAGTCCGCATAGCAGGAGCGCGCCAAGTCTATCTTATTACAAGTTCAAAATTGACTGCTTCAATCGAGTTGTTCCGCACCTATGGCTTTCGTGAAACGGGTTTTGACGCTGAGATGTCGGTTTATGACGGCTCTGATGTCAAAATGATCCTTAATTTGAAGTAAGGCTGTACACGCCGCATGAATAAAGAATTCTTCAAAAACATTGTCTTTCTTATTGCTATCAATCTACTCATCAAGCCCTTGTATATTTTTGGCATTGACCGCACGGTTCAGAACCGTGTGGGTGAGCAGGTTTATGGCATTTATGCAGCGCTTTTCAGCTTTACATTTCTACTCCAAATCGTCAACGATTTCGGTATTCAGAACTTCAACAGCCGTGAAATTGCTCAAAATCGGCATCAATTGACCTCTTATTTGTCGGGCATTCTCTCCTTAAAAATCATTTTAGGCACAGTTTATTTGATTGTTTTGATGATTGTTGCCTTCATTTTTAGGTACGATGTCCGTTATTATCCCATGATTTTGTCGTTGGGTCTTTACAATATTTTGCTCTCCTTGAATATCTATATCCGTTCTAATATTGCCAGTTTAGGTTTGTATAGATTGAACAGTTTTTATAGCGTATTCGACCGTCTTTTGCTCCTTTTTATCTGCCCTGTCTTGCTGTTTGTTGAGCCGTTTAGTTCATCATTTCAGATTGAATGGTTCGTTCATGCACAAAACTTCACATTGATAATCAATATTTTAGGTGCATTTTTCGTCTGTTATCGGCGTGTTGAATGGTTTAAAATCAGCTTCAATCGCCCTTTTTTGGTGTCTATACTGAGGGGGGCTATGCCGTATGCACTTGCCATATTTTTGATGACGATTTACACCCGAACCGATGTGGTGATGCTTGAACGCATACTGGAAGACGGTGCAAAGCAAGCTGGCATTTATGCGTCTGCGTATCGTTTGTTAGATGCAGTCAATGTCTTAGGATTGCTCTTTGCAGGTTTGTTGATGCCGATGTTTTCAAGGCAAATCAAAATGAGAGAATCCGTTACAGCTCTGTTACGGTTTAGCTTTCAAATAATTATGGTTGCTGCCTTAACGTGTGCAGGAACGGTGTGGTTTTACAGATCTGAAATTATGCAAATGCTTTACCATGAAGCGACACCTTATTCAGGCGATGTTTTAGGCATTTTGATGTTTAGTTTTGTCGCTGTCAGTGGTACATTGATTTACAGCACTCTTATTGGGGCATCGGGTTCAGTTCATCGCATGAATCGAACATTTATCATCGCTTTTGTTTTAAATATTGTTTTAAATATCATTTTAATCCCTCACTTTAAAGCCTTAGGCTCAGCGTTTTCTACATTTTTCACACAATCCTTTGTGCTGCTTTCTTTGATTTTTTTATCCCAAAAATTGATTCCAACTACACGTGAAAAAGGCAATTTGCGTTGGGGACTATCTATTTTAGGATTTGCTGCAGCCGTTTTTATCCTTGGTTTTTCATCAAAACAACTCTCTTTCACACCTTTTTGGTTTGTCAATATGACGATAGCCGTTCTGTCGAGCGTTCTTTTAGCATGGCTCATGGGTTTTTTAAATCATAAAAAAATAGAAGCGTTGTTAAAATGATGAAGTATGAATGATAAATGAT
>JAYSQG010000391.1:0-4127 GCA_043721685.1 Saprospiraceae bacterium
CCCTTATCTTGCGGCAAAAATAGTGAATAGAAACGCAATGACAGTAGCAGGTTTTACCTTTATCAGAAACGCCGTTAAATTAGATTATCCGATTATCGAAGCAGTACGCTCCATTTTGCCCTTGTGCGATTATATCGTTGTCGCCGTCGGGCAGTCCGATGATGAGACATTGGAATTGATACAAAGCATTGATAATCAAAAAATTAGAATTGTTGAAACCGTTTGGGACGACAACTTAAAAGAAGGCGGCGCCGTCTTAGCCGTCGAAACCGACAAGGCTTTTGATGCTGTTGGCGACGATGCCGATTGGTGCATTTATATTCAAGGAGACGAATGTTTGCATGAAAAATTTTTGCCAACGGTGAAAACAGCTATGGAAAAGTGGCAAAATGATGCAGATACTGAGGGGTTACTTTTTAAGTACGTACATTTTTATGGCTCTTATGACTACATAGGCACTTCAAGGGCATGGTATCGCCACGAGGTACGCATCATAAAAAACGATAAAGCCATTCGGTCTTATCGAGACGCACAAGGTTTTAGGAAAAACAATCAAAAACTAAAAGTACGAGAAGTTGATGCTTATATTTATCATTACGGTTGGGTCAGACACCCACAAGCACAACAACGCAAGCAATTGAGTATGAATCGTTTATGGCACACAGAAGAAGAGGTAAAAATGCGTGTGCCAGACGTAGCCGAATTTGATTATTCACAAATTGACGACCTTGAACGGTTTGAAGGTACACATCCGACTGTCATGCAACGGCGCATCAATGCCTTAAATTGGCAATTTTCGTTTGACCCTACAAAAAGGCAATTGAATGTAAAAGAACGTTTTTCTCGATTTATTGAACGATTAACAGGCTGGCGGATTGGGGAATATCGGAATTATAAGAAAATTGGGACGGCATGACCCCCTCAGTATTTGGCGGTTTGATTAAGGTTTCTAAGGGAAAAACTTATAAAAGTTTTTTCGATGTCCGACAGTAATAAATTCCACTGAATCACCATTAATTGTGATGCCAATACGATAATCCCCAATGCGGATTCGATGGGCTTTTGCGCCTTTAAGTCTTTTTAATTCTCTAATTTCAAGCGAATTAGTCGCTTTTTGGACGTTTTCGATGGCTTCAATAATATCTTGCATCACTTGGCGATTGTTAAGTTTTTTCACGTCTTTCCAAAATTTTTCATTGGCAATTGTAATCATTCGGTGGCAATTTTTGATTTAAGATAATCCAAAACTTTATCCATTTCAACCTTTGGTTTAGCTTCATACAATGTAATTTGCTCATTCAAAACGGCATCCTCTTTGTCTTCCAAACTCATATCTTCCCATTCACCCGTAGCCACATATTTTTGGCGCAGGTTTTCTCTAATGATTTGTTGGTCACTCGTCAAACGAATGTCTTTGATTTTAACTTTAAATCGTTTAAATATTTCCAATAAGACATTTTCATCGTCTTCATTGATTACTATGGTCATTTCCTTTGTCATGTTGTACTATTTTATTTTTTGACAAATTTAATTATTTAAAAATTACCCCCTCAGTATTTTTGCTTAAAAAGCTAACTTTTATGCCTAAATCCAAGACTTTAACACCTTATAGATTAATGATTCCGCGCATCTAAACCCCAAGACAACTTTTCCCGTAATGTTTTCAAATACGTATCACCATGAAGTTGAACGAGTTTAACGGTAAAATCAGCACAACGCACAGCGAGTTGAAAATCGGCATTGACGACTGCAAAGCGTGAATCCAGGGTACAAAGGAAATTATCTGCCCTTCCTTCAATCTCAAAACTAATAACAGAACGGTCGCTGACGACGACAGGACGGGCATTGAGATTATGCGGCGCAACAGGCGTTATCACAAAATTATCAGAATTGGGAAACACAATTGGACCGCCGCAACTCAATGAATAACCCGAAGAACCTGTTGGCGTGGCTATAACCAAGCCATCTGCCCAATACGAATTGAGGTATGCACCGTTAAGATAGGTGTGAATCGTAATCATCGAACTGGTATCGCGTTTCAAAATCGTAAAGTCATTGAGGGCAAAACGCACATCGTCAAAAATAGGCAGATTGGATTCGAGATGCAACAACCGCCGTCCTTCTATACTGAATTGCCCTTGAATGAGCATCTGTACCGCTTCTTCAATACGGTTTTTGTTGATATTCGCTAAAAACCCAAGTCGCCCGAGGTTAATACCCATGATCGGCACATCGGAATCACGTACAAGGGTGATGGCATCCAAAATCGTTCCGTCGCCGCCTAAGGTAATGACGTAATCGAAGACATGAATTTTGAAATCGAGATAAGACTGAAAAAGAGCGACATCGCGTTTGAATGTCACTTTGTCTTTTATCTGCACAAAATAGGACTCATATATATACGTGTTGACCCCCTCTGTATGCAGGGCATCAAAGAGGGCTTGCACATGAGGTAAATCTTCTGGATGAAGGACTTTGCTATAAATGGCAACTTGCATGGTGCAAAAGTAGTTAAAGGAAATGATGATTGATAGTACAAACCACCTTGAATATTAGAAGGGTTGGAAGATATCGGAGACTGAAATATGTCGTTTTTTGTAACTTTGTCGTTTTAATGTGTATAAAACATAAAATATGACCGTTTTAAAAGCCGTTTTAACCAGCTTTATTTTTTTGATTGTTCATAACGTACAAGCATCAGGCTATTTTGAATTCTCCCCATTGGTTCGTTCCGCCTATGAAAAAGCGATGGCTTTGCGTCTGTCGGAGGCAGCAGCGCAAATTGCACAACTTCGCCAAACCGAACCTGACAATTTGATGTCTTATTATGTGGAAAACTATGTGGATTGCCTTCGTGTTTTTGTCAGTGAAGAAAAATCGGACTATGACCGTTTGGCGAGAAACGAGGAAAAAAGGCTCGATATACTGAGGGGTGGTGATAGCGGCTCGCCGTATTATCTTTTTGCACAAGCGCAAGTCCGGTTATTGTGGGCGATGAACAAAGCGAAATTTGGCGATTATTTAGCGGCTTTCAATGCCACGAGTACCGCTTTTGAGCAATTGGAACGAAATCAGAAGAAATTTCCTACGTTTATGCCTAACAAAATGAGTTTGGGTGTCCTTCATGCTGTTGTCGGTTCTATTCCAGATAACTATAAATGGGGTTTGAAACTGGTTTCAGGTATGAAAGGTACTACTGAACAAGGGCAAGCTGAAATTGAGGAGGTGATTCGTTATGCGAAAAACAACGATTTTGCTTTTGAACAAGAGGCTATCGTGATGTATGCCTTTTTGATGCTGCATTTGAACAATGAAAATGAAAGTGCTTGGGCAATCGTTAATACGACAAAATTAAAACCCAAAGAGAATATGCTCGCCGCTTTTGCCTTGTCAAATGTCGCTATGCGAACAGGGCGTAATGATAAAGCAATTGAAATACTGCAAAATCGTCCGACAGGTGGTGCTTATTTGGCATTCCCTTATCTCGATTATATGTTGGGCTTGTCTAAAATGTATCGAGGTGATGGTGATGCCGATGTTTATCTAAGGCGTTTTACGACTCAATTCAAGGGACGCAACTATATTAAGGAGGCTTATCAACGCCTTGCATGGCAGGATTTACTGAGGGGGTCGTGGAAAGATTACAAAGGTTGGATGTTGAGTGCGTTGACAATGGGGCGTGCAGATGTCGGTGGCGACAAGAATGCTTTGAAAGAAGCGAAATCGGGAGCGGCACCAGAGCCAACTCTGTTAAGAGCACGTTTATATTTCGACGGTGGCTATTATCAAAAGGCTTATAATTTTTTAAGTTCTAAGAACGAAAACAGTTTTAGCGACATATCTCAGAAGTTAGAGTATTCGTATAGGATGGGTCGTATATTTCAGATGTTGAAAAAGCCAAACGATGCGATACCTTATTATGATAAAACGATTCAGAACGGAAAGAATACGAAGTTCTATTTTGCTTGCAATGCGGCTTTGCAATTGGGTTTGATTTATGAGTCATACAATCAAAAGCCCAAAGCACGAGAGTTTTATAAGTATTGTCTGGCTTTGAATCCTGACGACCATGCCGATGCACTTCATGCGAAAGCCAAATCGGGTTTGAGCCGTGTGCGATAATGACA
>JAYSQG010000392.1:0-5009 GCA_043721685.1 Saprospiraceae bacterium
TATACCATCCGATATAAACCGAAATCAGAAACGGTTTGGCAAAATGGGATTTACAATGATAAAGGCACTTATACTTTTACACAATTGCAACCTGATACAGTATATGAGTTTGAAGTCTGCGCTTTGGGTCCCAACGGTTTGATAGGAGAATATGCAACGACAGTACCTATTTATGTGTCTTAGATAATGATGAATATTTTAATGGTGAATGGTGAATAACTCGCCATTCACCATTAAAATATTCATCATTACATTACTCCTCTTGATCAAAAAAGATTTTGTAGAACGTTTGTCCTTTTTCCTCATCAAAACCACGTTCAATCAATTCACGACGACCATGCACGTAGATGTGAAAATTATCATCGAGTTTGATGACTTTTTTGAAGAATTTACTTGATTTGCGCATCGCTTGCTTGCTGATATCGAATTGGTCAGCCAAAGGTGCTTCTGATATTTGGGTGTATTCTTCTTTAAATTCCTTGAAAACGTCTTGTTGATCAACTTCAGGAAAGAGCGTTTTGGTAAAATCTTCAATTTCAAAACTCTCGTTTTCTTTGAAATACAAAGCCGAACGATTGAGCAAATCAATCGTATCTGTTTTGTCCAAACCAAATTTAGCGGGTGCTTTTTCTGTGATGAATTCACTCGCCAAATTCATATAGTGTCGTGTGTTGAAATAATTGTCTTCAATGGGTTTCGTGACCAAAAAACGGGACAACCATACTGAGGGGGTGTCTTTTTTCGTCACATGATCCGTTGCCATGATGCGGTAACCTTCCGCTTCGTCAATGCCAAAAATCAAGGCTGCCATTGCCAATTTACCTGTTCCGATGCCTTCGCCAATCGTCAAAGCAAAGGTTTCAGGTGTTTTTTCAACCTTTAAGTAAGAGTCTTTTTGGACAATTTTGAAGATACCAATAGCGGGCATCGTCTCTCCTTCCAAAACAACGCCATCGAATAAAGCGATGAAAAACTCGCCGCCTTTCATCTTCGCATCTGTTGACAATTCATAAAGCCGCTGTGTCAAAGTAGCGGCTTCTTCGGAGAGAACATCTGGATTTTCAAAAATGCGCAGACACGACTGATAAGCGGCGTTGTGGCTCACATCTTCATCGTCGGTGAAGTAAAAATACTCTTCATTTTTTTCAAAAGGCTTGAAAAATGTTGTCGTCAATATTTGATGCACATAATCATTGACCGTTACCAAAGTGGATTTTGGAATGACTACGCCTTCGTTGAGAGACTTGTTGCCCGACCAAGTGATGGCAAGGCGAACGATATTGGTTTGCGAAAAATCTAACATATTTTGTTAATGGTGAATGGTGAATAATTTAATGGTGAATATTCGGGGCAAAAGTAGTGAAAATACTGAGGGGGCATAGGTTTAGTTTATTTCAAAAAAAGTAAAAATTATTGACATTAGAGAAATATAAATTTATGATTATCGAAATTCCGCACAAAACGCCTTCCATGGCGGCTTAACTTTGCCCTATCATTCTTCAAAGCACAATTTTCAGAACTGACCAACCTTCAAACACTTTATTTTTAAAACCTTTTTTCAAAACATTAAAATCATCTAAATCATGACACTAAACAGTCTTCAAAACAGGTATGCTCCCTTCTTTTTGAGCCTTTGCCTTTTGCTCATTTTATACCCCTCAGTATTTCACGCCCAAAATCGCTCAAATCAAGAGCGGATTGCTGTTATCGCTATTGATACCAAAGGTTTGCCCGCTTATGACCCGATTCAGATGGGCAATATCGTTCGGACAGAGCTCGACCGTTTGGGCAAATTTGAAGTCATTGACCGCTATGACATTGAATATTTGCTTAAAAATGCAGGTATTTCGACCGAAAACTGCTTCGGAAAGCAATGTCTTGTGGATATCGGTCAGAAAATCAAAGCGGATAAAATGATGACAGGTACAGTCGAACTGTATGGCGAACAAATTGTTATAAATCTCAAACTGATTGATGTCGGTTCCGCAACGGTTGAAAAAACGCAGGTTTTAGAATTTCTAAACTTGAAAGGACAACTGACGACAATGGTTGGCATGACCGTTAAAAAGATGTTTGACCAAACCGTTGATGTGGAAGCCATGACGAAATTGACCAAAAAATTTGACTACGAAAGTGCTGTCAACAACCCCGAAAACGATAGACTGAATCTCAGTGGTCCGCGCATGGGTTTTACATTTTTTACAGGGCAAACGGCTTCGATTCTGAAAGGCGCGAAAAATATCGGTGGTTACAATGCCTATCCATTGATGTTTCAATTTGGCTATCAATTTGAGGTTCAATACTTGAATCAGGGCAATTTTCAAGCTCTATTTGAATTTATACCTATTATTACAGGTCTTGACCAAGGAAAATTTTTGCCGAGCATCTCCATCTTGAACGGTATGCGGAGCAATGTTTCAGGTTGGGAATTTGCTTTTGGACCCGTTTTCTATATGAATAAACAAGCCAAGGGTTATCTCGATACAGACAATAAATGGCATTTTGGCGAACCACCGGCAGCGTCTAAATTTTCCACCGAATTGCGTTTTGACAGCCGTGGCGACCCTGCGTTTGATGCTGCATTTGTGTTCGGTGTAGGCAAATCGTTTAAATCAGGTAAGCTCAATATTCCCGTCAATGCCTTTTTCATACCCCGTCGTGACGGACATCGTTTTGGCATCTCCATGGGCTTTAATGCAAAGCAATAGTCCCATTTTGGCATCGGAAATGGTTAGTAATCTGTGGGTTACTAACCATTTTTTTTTTGCGGCATTAGGTTTTTAACTCCTTAAAGAGTGGTACCAATCTTTTCTAATCGCTTGTTTTTAGCGTAATTTTTGTAAAAAAATGGAAAACATTATTTTTACGAGATTTACCATAAATATATACATTAAAATTATATTTATATTGATTGATAATCAATTAGTTGCAATTGTCTACTCTCTTCACATTTTATATTTTAGTACATATTATTTAAAGTAAAACAAAATAGATACAAAATAAAATACCGAAAAACAAAAAAAAATGAAATAAAATTCAAAAAAAATAACCTAGCTATTAAAATCTATTCCTACTTTTGTTTAAAGACACAATTCAAAAACAGGAGATAAACTCGCCAAATACTTAACACACCGTTCCTCCCATGAGGGTGCTATAAAATATATAGCATAATATATAATGCGTACCGACGCTTTACACACAACATAGGATAGAAAATAAAAGGACATACAATAAAATGTAGCGCATGAGCGTCTATGACAGTATTTTGTGCGGTTTACATTCAAGAACAAGTAATTGAAAATTAAAAGGACACAATTTTTTGCAATGAAAAAAACAGTACTATTATTTTTATCATTCTTTGCGGTTTTAAGTACACTTTCAGCAGATGAAATCGAAGTAGAACCTCGTTTGCGTAAGATGGAATGTATTGTACCGATTTCAACAGACGAAGCTGTAACTAAAAGAATAAAATCACTTCTTCGCGGAAAGAACGATACCGAAAAAATGATTGGTCGTTCCGCGACTTATTTCCCCATCTTTGACAAATATTTGAAAGAATACGGACTTCCGAGCGATTTGAAGTATATCACTTGCCTTGAAACAGAGCTTAACAATAAGACCGTTAGTTATGCCGGTGCAACGGGTATTTGGCAGTTGATGAACGATGTGAAACAAGAATTTGGTTTGCGCATTGACGGTCAAGTAGATGAACGATACGATATCGGCCGCGCCAGCGAAGCCGCACTGAAAGACCTCAAACGCATGTACCAAGCTTACAACAATTGGGAAATGACTTTGGCAGGTTATAATTGTGGCGCAGGAAGACTAGGTCAAGCCATCAAAAGGGCTAAAAGCAATGATTTTGCTAAAGTTAAAAAATTCTTACCACAGCAAACGCAAGACTACATTCCTAAATTCATCGCCTTTACTTATGTTATGAAAAACTATCGTGAGCATGGTTTGCATCCTCAGCTACCCGCTCTTGATGTGCAATGTATCAGTTCGCAAAAAGTCTATCATTATCTTTCGCTTCAAACGGTCGCCAAAATCACAGGTGTGACCTACGAACTCATTAAAGAACTCAATAAACAGTTTGGCAATGGCTTTGTCCCTGAAAATACTGAGGGGTACAATGTTTTTGTGCCACAACGTGTTATGGGCGCTTTACAAGACTATGTTTCCAATCCTGATATGCAACGCGAGTCGAACTTGAATTTTCAGCCTATAGCTATAGATGAAAACCTTCCGCGCCTTGACAGCGACCCGAATTATTTCAAAACATCTTATTATATTGGTGATGAAGAAACCCTTGATTCTGCAGCTGAATTATTTAATATTGGCACGTATAATATCATGATGTGGAATGCTTTATCATCTCCGAAGATTGGAAAAGGCGTAGAGTTAACACTTTATTTGCCGCGCGTTGTACCTAAAAAAGTATAATGCCGCAGTATATTTCACTGAAGGATTGATTAAAAACTAACGACAACCAACTCAAGCAAAGCAAAATAGCAAACCAGCAAAAGGCGCAACCCGTTAATCGGTGTTGCGCCTTCTCTTTTTTTGGTTAAAATGAGATATTTTGGTATCATTTTAATGCTTCAAGGAATTAAGAAAAAAAAAGTTTTCTAAAAAGCCTTGAAAAAGTTGGGAAAAGTTTAATTTTTGGGCAAAATAGGAATGATGACAATTAAGGAACAAATATCAAGCATAGATAACTTAAAGCCTGGTCAAATGAGTGTCACGGAACAGGCATTCGTATTAAGCACCTTAGAAACGGTTCTGCAACTTATGTCTGAACAAACCGTCTTGATCCAAAGTTTACGGGATGAAATAAATCGCATGAAAGGCGAAGATGGCAAACCGACAATAACGGGAAATTGATTTCTTGCAACTATTTGATAGTCAACGCTTAGTATAATTCATCGTTCATCATTTATCATTCATCATTACTTACGACATTTTGCCACAAACGACAAACGCGCCAAATGCTTTTGAACACTTGGCGC
>JAYSQG010000393.1:0-6528 GCA_043721685.1 Saprospiraceae bacterium
CAAAACCCAAAACTCAAAACTCAAAACGCTTATTTAATAATCCCGACTTTCCTAAAGGCTGCATCTAAATTCACTTGCGTTGAAGGCGGCACTTTACCGACAATAACAAGCGGTTTTGCTGCTTTAACCAATGCTTTATATAAGTCTTTGAACTTTGAAGTGGATTTCAACATTTTCAAAGCCTCAAACCATAAGACGGCTGCATTTTGTGTGCCAATACCCATCGCAGTGAGATAAAAAGCGTAATTGGGTATGCCTGAATTGATATGGACGCCATAATTATCTGCAGCCCCTTTAAATATTTTAGTATAATGATCAGGTTGTGCCATCATAACAACTTCGGAGTCATTAGGCGATTTCATGGAGCGAATGGCTTTGCCTTGAAACCGACCAGATAAACACAAATCGCCGATGAGCCAATTCGCAGTCTTTTCATTTTGCTTTAGATAATATTGTTTTATGGCAGAGCCAAACACATCAGCAAAATGCTCATTGAGTGCGCCTGATTGTCCTTTGTATTCCAAATTAGCGGTATATTGTACAACACCATGCGTCAATTCATGAGCGGTTACATCTAAGGCTCGCGCGAAGTTTTTGAAATTTAAACCATCACCATCGCCAAAAATCATTTGCTCACCGTCCCAAAAAGCATTATTGTACTTTGTGAGATAATGCACATTTGACACCAAATCCAAACCACCACCGTCAATCGAATTCCAACCCAATATTTTTAGGAAATATTCTTTTACGATGTTTCCATTGTCAAAAACAGCATTCACATCGTCATCTAAACTGGGTTCATCTCCGTCTTTTCTCACTAACTTCAATTGAGTGTTCTTTGTATTCTGGCTATCATAGACCAACAGTTCATTGTTACCCACCTGTGGCATGGCACTAGCAAAAGCCATTAAGCCTTGACGATGTGTGCGTAGCGACTTATCAACGACTTTTTGAGCGGGTTTTTCGACATCATAACCGTCCTTTTCCATCTCTTCGAAAACGACATCGGGGATAAAATGACAGCGGCAAGGGTATTTGTTCATAAAAACTGAAATTTAATAATGATTTTTAAAAATGAAGTTTTGAAGAACAATTATACGGCTAATTAGGAAGTAAATAAAACTTTACCTTTAATTTTCAACCTTAGTGTGAATTTTACCCATCTTTAAAACCTCTTTTTTCGAACATAATCACTCTTCGCCTTAAAAATTTGACCAAAGTTTAAGATTTATTTAACAACAAGTGTTTAGCTTTGCAACGAATATTCGCTTCTAACTTCTCTCACCAGATTCGTAAATTAAAATTTCGAACTACATGAAAAAAGGTTTTCTCACTAGAATCAACACAGGTCTGCCAAAGGCATTCCTCACCATACTTGTTATAATAACGAGTATCATTTATTCACAAGCACAAGTAACCACTTCAAGTATTGGTGGCTATGTCAAGGACAAAAAAAATGGCGAAACACTCATTGGAGCGAGCGTCATTGCTGTCCACACGCCTTCAGGAACACGCTATGCAGCCATTACAAATGATGCAGGTCGCTTTTTTATGCCCGCAGTTCGTGTCGGTGGTCCTTATGACATCACTGTTACTTTTGTCGGCTACAAAGATGCCGTTGAAAAGGGGATTTATGCCGCTTTAGGTACGACAGCAAACGTTGACATAAAAATTGCTGAAGATGCTACGGTCATGGCTGAAATTGTCGTCACTGCTGACAAAAACGATGTCTTTTCATCTAATCGTACAGGTGCCGCTTCAACCGTCAATTCGGCTCAATTGTCTGCTCTACCAACTGTTGGTGCGCGTTCAATCAACGACTTTACGAAGTACAACACACAAGGTGATGGTCGTAGTTTCAACGGTCAAGACAGTCGTTTGAACAACATTACCATCGATGGCTCTGTGTTTAACAATGGCTTTGGCTTGGGTTCATCAGCTGTAGCAGGTGGACGTACAGGTTCGACAGCTTTTTCGCTCGATGCGATTGAAGAAATCCAAGTCAACGTAGCACCTTTTGACATTCGCCAATCGGGATTCGTTGGTGCAGGTGTCAATGCTGTTACCCGTTCAGGAACGAACAAATTTCAAGGCTCTGCCTACACTTCTGTTCGTAATCAAGACTTAATTGGTAATAAAGCACGTATTTTGCCTGTTACGGTCAGTAAGTTTCAAGAAAACATTTACGGCGCAAGATTCGGCGGTGCTATCATCAAAAACAAGTTATTCTTCTTTGCCAACGTCGAAAGTCAACGTCGTGTTGACCCGGGTACGTCTTATGTCGCAATTGGCTCTTCAAACGCTGGTATCCCAACTCGTGTATTGAAGGCTGATATGGACGGCTTAAGTGCCTACATGAAAGACAAATTTGGGTATAATACTGGTGCTTACGAGAACTTTGATTACAAAACAAACTCAGACAAGTTTCTTGTTCGTTTGGACTACAACATCAACGATTTTCACAAGTTAACTGTTCGTTATTCGCAACACAAGTCTCAAACAGATGTGCCTATTTCTAACTCAAGTAGTGTTGGTAATGGTAACAGAACAAACCGTTCAGATGGTTTATCAATGGCTTTTGAGAACTCAGGTTACTTGATTCAAGACAATACCAAATCAATTGTTGCAGAATTAAACTCAACTTTTGGTTCTAAATTGTCTAACTCTTTCATTGCAAGTTTCAATTTTCAGAATGAAGACCGCGCTTACAAAGCAGCTGTATTCCCGACTATTGACATCTTGAACAATGGTACAACCTATATGAGTGTCGGTATGGATCCGTTCACACCGTCAAACTTGTTGAACTATACAACACGCCAAATTACGGACAATTTGCGCTATTATTTGGGCAAAAACACCTTTACATTGGGTGCAAGTTATGAGCGCTTTACATCAAATAACTCATTCTTCCCAGGTTCAAATGGTGCTTATGTATTCAATTCATTGGCTGATTTTTATGCTGCTGCTGATTCTTACAAAGCGAATCCAAGCGATACATTGAAACAACCCGTGCGTTTCCAATATCGTTATTCAGCTCTTCCTGGTGCGGCAGCACCTTTGCAAAAATTGGGTGTGAATTCATTCTCAATTTATGGTCAAGTTGAACGCCAATTTACACAGAAGTTGAATGTCACGGCTGGTTTCCGTGCCACAAACATCAGTTTTGACAATACGGCTTTAACAAATCCTTTTATCAAAGACTCTGTTAAGTTCAAAGACCCGACAAACAACTACTCTGACTATTCAATGAATACAGGTGTATTGCCTAAGTCACAATGGCTTATGGAGCCACGTTTGGGTTTCAACTATGATGTTTTAGGTGATAAAACATTACAAGTACGTGGTGGAACCGGTATGTTTACAGGTCGTCCACCTTACGTATGGGTATCTAATCAAGTTGGTAATAATGGTATTTTGACAGGCTTCCTTGACCAAACAGCCCGTTTTGCTACGGACAATAAGGGCACCAAAGTCAATCCGTTTACACCCGACCCCTCAGTATTTACACCCAATCCAGCGGAATTTAACTTAGCTAAAGCTGGTTCATTGTCTTATGACCTTGCGACAACTAATCCTAACTACAAATTCCCACAGGTTTGGAAAACGAATATCGCTATTGACTATAAATTACCTTTTGGCATCATTGCTACGGGCGAGTTTATGTACAATAAAAACGTGAATGCTGTTCTTTACAACAACTTCAACCTTGGTGCACCCATACCAACAGGCTTTAGTGGACCAGATACACGTGCTCGTTATTCAGGCTCAACTGCGGGTACAATTAGTGGTGCAAATACCACTTTAGGTTCTTCTAACTCTACAAATGCTCGTATCGTTAGAAACGTTTCCAATGCCATTGTGATGGGAACAACAAACCAAGGTTTCAACTACCTATACTCTTTCAAATTGGAAAAAGCGATGACAAACCAATGGGGTGGTATGATTGCTTATACCCGAATGGTTACTAAGGACTTAATGAGCGCAGGTTCAACTGCTTCAGGTTCATTCAATGGTGCTTTCCAAACACAAGGTGGCAATAACTTACCTTTGGCATTCTCAGATAACGATATTCCTCACCGCGTCGTCGGTTATGCGAGCTATCGTTTCGGTTATGGCAAATTTAATCCGTTTGGTGGTGACCTCATATTGTCTGTAGGCTTCACAGCTGCACAAAGCGCACGTTACTCATACACAATTGGCGGCGATATGAACGGCGATGGTATCACCAATAATGATTTGCTCTTTGTGCCAAACAAGGCATCTGATTTGATTTTTGTATCAAACCGCATTTCAGCGACAAATACAACGTTTACACCTGAACAACAAGCCGACGCTTTTGATGCATTCATTTCGCAAGACAAATATTTGAGCACACGTCGTGGTCAATATACGGAGCGCAACGCAGGTTTATTCCCTTGGTTGGGCAGAATGGATTTATCAGTTGCTAAAAACTTTGGTTTGAAATTCGGTGAAAACAAAAACACACTCCAATTCCGTGTTGACATCATCAACTTCGGTAACTTACTCAGTAAAAACTGGGGTGTCGGTCAACGTATCACAGGCGGTCAACCTTTGGCTTTCGCAGGTTTAGGCGGTACAGATGGCAAAACACCTACTTATCGTTTGAATTCTCAAACTGTAACCAATGCTGATGGTACTTCATCAACTTATTTGCTTAAAAACACTTACGTCAATAATAACAACTTAGGTGACGTTTGGCAGTTACAATTTGGTGTCCGTTATAGCTTTAACTAATTTCAAATTCAACGCGTGTCGGATACTTAATAAGTATCCGACACGCTATCAAAAAAATATTGAATAATGAATAATTCTTTCAAATTCATCTTTTCTGCAGCCTTAACATTATGCCTTGTGCTGTTCATCGCTGCCTGCGGTAAAGACGATGCCGCATCACCAACATCTGGTCGCCTACGCTTCTTTCATGCTGTAGCCGATGCGCCCACAACTGGTATTGAGCTCGTTTTAGATGGCAAACCACTCAGTTTTCGTACTTATTTGACTCCAGGTACACTCCTGACAGATTCAACCTTTAAGTACGGCTTAGTATTCCCTAACAATACGGGAACTGCAGTTGACTCAAATTACCTCTATCTTACTGAGGGGTCGCACAACGTCAAAATCAATTCACCTGTTGGGTCAACGACTACAGCATTGACACAAGATGTGGCTATCGGTGCAGGTAAAAACTATACAGGTTTTGTCATCGACTCTTTAGCCAAAATGGGTCTTTTAGTCGTTGAAGATGTATTGCCTGCTACCAAAACAGGCAAAGCATTTGTCCGTGTCGCTCATTTATCGCCAAACGCACCGATTGTTGATGTTATGCTCCGTTATGTAAAAACTACTTCAGGTGTTGTTGCATATCCTGATAGCGTATCTATTGCAAAAGGCGTAGCTTACAAAGGCGTTTCAGGCTTCGTTGAAGTCAAAGCACCGGACTCACTTCAAATTGAGTTTAGAACAGCCGGTGGAACAACATCTGCCGTTACTTTTCCTAAATCAGCTTTAATTGCAGGTCGTTGTTATACAATCCTTGCAAGAGGTTTTGTTGGTAAAGCAAGTCCTCAAAATTTGACAACTTCGAGCATTATTCATGGTCGTTAATTTGTTTTGAGTTTTTTATAAAAAACAAAACCGCATCAAGAACACTCTTGATGCGGTTTGTTTTTTTTATACCCCACAGTATTTAAGCGATTACAACTTCGCCAAACTCTCCTCCAATATCGCAATCCGTGCCAAAGCATCAGCCTGTTTCTTCTGCTCAACCGCTACAACTTCGGGTTTCGCATTTGCCACAAACCGTTCATTGCTCAATTTAGCATTCACCGATTTCAAAAAGCCTTGTTGGTGCGCCAATTCCTTCGTCATTTTCTCCCGTTCTGCTTCAATATCAATGGTTTGATTCAAAACAACAAAGAATTTGTCCGTACCACTGACGAAAGAAACAGCATTCTCAACATCCGTATCTGTCGTTTCAAAACTTTCTAAAACACCGAGTTTCGTAATCAAACTTTTGACCCCCTCAGTATTCATCAAGTTTTTAACCGTTTCAGAACCTTGAAACTTCACAACAAGGGCTTCTTTCGGTTTCAAACCTTTTGAATTACGCACTTCACGTATTTTTGAAATAATATCCTTTGCTGCTTCAACTTTTGCCACCAATGCAGCATCAACAGCCGTCACTTTTGGATATTGTCCAACACATAAATCAGACCCCTCAGTTTTTTTACCATCTAATTGATGCCAAATCTCTTCTGTGATAAAAGGCATAAAAGGATGTAACATCGCCATCAATTTCCTTAAAATGCGTTCAGTGATTTCCAAAGTCTCGCGGTCAATCGGTTTACCATATTCGGGTTTTATCATTTCCAAATACCACGAACAGTAGTCGTCCCAGATGAAATTGTACAAGCTCATCAAAGCTTCTGACAAACGGAACTGTGTGAAATTTTCTTCAATTTCTGCTAAAACAGTATTGCTTTTTGATTCAAACCAAGCAGCAGCGAC
>JAYSQG010000394.1:0-13400 GCA_043721685.1 Saprospiraceae bacterium
ATGCAGATGGGGTAGTGGAAGGTGAATTGTTAAAAGAGTTGATATATAAAATTTTGCACTAAAAGCCTTGACTTTAGTCAATTGTTTGAATTTTTATTCTGTTCTTTGTAGGAAATTAAAAATTATATGAAAGCTTTGCCTTTTTTACTTATAATCTCTCTTTTTATCAGTACTGCTTGTCACAAAAATGAAGTATCACCTAAAACGTCTGTTTGTATAGAAGCAAAAATTGAAATAATGCGGATTGCAAATATTGCGAATACAAGTGTCATGCGTTATACAAAAAACAATGAATACTATTGGCTTTTTGACACGGGGTCTGCTTTTGATGCGCCTAAATATATGTTGAATGTTTCTTGTGATACGGTTTGTGAATGGTGTCGTTGCTCAACTATTCCTACTTGTCAATCAGATTATAATTTAAATGATTCATCAGCAATTTTGATTTGGAAATACTAATAATAATGATAATAATGAAAAAAGCGACTTTATTGTATTTCAATAAAGTCGCTTTTTTAATTATTCATATTTATAATAACAGCACTATTTTAAAGCATTTGCAAGCAAACGGGCGTAAAAACAAGACTGTTTGCACCAGTCGGAGTCAATTTTCCAGTCTTTTGGTCAATTTTAAAAGCCACGACATTGTTTGAGTTTTGATTGGCAACCAACAGCAAAGAGCCATCTGGTGTAATTATAAAATTGCGTGGTGCAAGACCCTTTGTCGGTTCAAAACCTATTAAACTCAACTTGCCTGACGTTTCATTTATTTGAAAACCCACTATCGAATTATGTCCTCTATTTGACCCATAAACAAATTTGCCGTTTGGATGTACTTGAATTTCTGCGGTTGAGTTTTGCCCTTTAAAATCAGCGGGCAACGTAGAAACGGTTTCATTAATGGTACTTTTTTCTCCAAAAGTCACCGAGCATATCGTGTTATTCACTTCATTTATCACATAAAAGAGATTGGGATTCAATGGATTAAACGCCAAATGCCTAGGTCCTGCACCTTTTGCCATGTCAATCGTCGAATTACTGAGGGGGGCTATTTTTGCATTTTCCTTATAGTCATAGACATAAATTTTATCAGCCCCTTTGTCGCAAGAAAGTAGATATTTGCCATCAGGTGATTGAATAAATTGATGCGCCCAAGCGTTGGTTTCGCCGACATGCTGATGTGTCGAAATAGAGTCGGTCAAGCCACCATCTGCTTTTACAGTATAGCTTACGACATTGCCCGTTGAATAATTCGCAATATAAACACATTTACCGGATTGGTCAGTTGCGACAGCACAGGGTGCTGCGCCATAACTCGGTACTTCATTGATTTTCAAAAGTTTACCCCCCTCAGTAATTTTATATGCAACGACACTTCCGAAAGGTGCTTCGGGTTTGCCACCATTTTCAGCGACCGCATAGAGGTGTTTTTTATCAGGAGAAACAGTTAAAAAAGACGGATTTGCGATGCCGCCCATAGAATCAACAACGGTCAATTCACCTGTTGCCATGTCCAAACGGCAGGTATAAATGCCAGAGGCTTTGCCATCAACAAACCCCAAATTTTGGGTATAAGTACCTACAAAAACAATAGGTTGATTGCTCACATCTTTTTTGGCTGTGCAGCCGATGCAAAGTAAGAGAAGGAAAAAAACGTTTTTCATTTTGACGATTTGTTTAGTTGTAATTAAGGCAGCAAGTTAGCCATTTTTGGTTGAGACAAAATAAGAATCCCAGACTTTCTGCTGATGAGAAAATCTGGGATTCTGGAATATATATTTATTAAGTATATGAACTTAAAATGGTATAAACTCAACGCGCCGATTTTGGCTACGACCTTCCTCTGAATCATTTTCAGCTACTGGACGTGCTGATCCATAGCCCGCCATTTTTAAGCGTTCTGAAGAGATACCTTTTGAAATCAAATAGGACATACAGGTATTTGCCCTTGTTTCCGAAAGTTTGAGGTTGATGGCATCATTCCCTACTTTGTCCGTATGTCCTTCAATACTTATTTTGAGTTCAGGATTAGCAGCCATAGTTGTAGCCACATCGTCCAAAATACTAAAAGAAGTAGTCGTTAAAAGTGCGCTACCTGTTTCAAATTGCACACCTTTCAAGGCATAATCCAAGACTTTTTTTACTTCTTCAGATACAACAATAGGTATGCGTTGTTCATTGGCTTTGGCTTGTGCTTCCGCTTCGGCAATAGCCGCGTCTGCTTTAGCCTTAGCTTCTGCTTCTAAAATAGCTTTAGCCATCGCTTCTTCCTCCATCTTGGCTCGTTCTTCTGCTTCGGCTTTCAATTTAGCCGCAGCCAATTGTCGAGCTTGATAGTCTTCCTCCTTTGAAATGGGCGGTGGTGTGAATTTGGTGTCTAATTTTCTTAAATCAACCGAAAGACCCAAAGAGTGCATCCAACTTTTGGGTGTTTCTTTTGTCATACCAAAACGATAATAATTGGCAATGGTGATGAACGTTTTTGAGTTAATTCTAACATTCAAACCAGCACCAACAGGCGCTCCAAATGCAAAACCATCGTCATATAAGTCTGTTCCTAAACCTGCCGAAATAAAGGGCACGAGGCGACGACGACCATTATCTAATTTTGCTTGTATGGAAACATCTAAACCGAAATTACCAATTTGGGTAGTTTTAGTTTTGACCGAATTCCGTGTCGTTTCAACATCTCCGCGTGGATTTAGGCGTAATGGCACATACAAGTCTAAAAATTTATTCATATGTTGAACATAACCAATTTCAGCTCCATGAATAACATTTTCGAGCTTTATTTTTGGGCTTAACTTGTAGTTATTCAAACGAAAAGAGACATCTTGAGCATGAATGGATTGTAAAAGTGCCATAAATGCGATTACGGATAGTATGTTTTTAGTCATCGTTAAGAGTTTTTGTAGTTTGTAAAAGTTTATATGAAAAATTGAACATTGAATCTTCGACTGTCGTATTTGTATTCGTTTTTATTCGGAGCAAATTATTCAATCAATTTCTTGACCAATTTCTTTAAAACCTCTATTTTTTATTGAAAAGTCTTAAAAAAAAAAGCAAAAGGCAATGTTTACGATGGGTGTAAACATTGCCTTTTGCTTTTCTAATATAAAAATTAATTATTTATCTTGCTTAGCAAACACTTTTTTCAAAAGGTCACTTGTACGCAAATTGATATTTGAACGAATACCTTTTTCCTTTTCTTCAACCAAACTGAACATACCTGCCAATGCCGTTTTTGTCACATGGTCGTCCAATTCTGTATTGGTTTTGGTCGTAAAAGGTATTTTATTGTATGCGGTTGTTGCTTCACGCCAATAGGTTCGAGCATTGACTTTATCCAAAGACGCTTGAATAATAGGCTTAAATTCAGCAATCAGGGCATCGCTCGTTGTTTTTTCCAAATATCGAGTCGCTGCATCGGTTTTACCAGACAGAATATTCAAGGCATCTGTAAATGTCATGTTTTTGATGGCAGCTACAAAAATGGGTTTTGCTTTTTGAGCAGCGTCTTCAGCCGCGCGATTCATGCGTTCTGTCAAATCAGCTTCGATATTTGCAAACCCTGGAATAACTTTCAGTTTATTAACGACATTCTGCGCTTCTTCTGGCATCAAAATTTTATAAGGACTTTTGAAATAGCCGTCTTTTGCAGATAAAAAATTTGTCGCTTCGCTGATACCGATGTTCAAAGCTTCTTTCAAACCATTGCCAACTTCATCTTGCGACAAATTTGCACCGCCACTTTTGAGCGTTTTATTAACTTTTTCTTCTGCTTTCTTCAAAATATTGCCAAATTGAGCAAACGTACATTGTACGGAAAGTAAAGCAGCAAAGAGTAGAATTGATTTTTTCATTGTGTGTCATGATTTTTTTGACTGTGAAATAATATCCTTTAAACGTCAAAAGGGTGAGTTTTGATGTTGAAAGTCAAATGTTTAAGTTTTTTTTAACCATCAGAATGGTAAAATCAATACGGATCGACATCCACCAAAACCCGCACATTCGAGTACCCCTCAGTATGATTGAGTAAAAAAGTCGCTTCTTGAATGATTTGTTTTGCTGTTGCTAATTTCACGACATCACGCTCCATTTTTATCAAATAATTCAAAATATAGTAGGTATTGACACGCTCAACAAGCGGAATCGCAGGTCCTTGAACCCTGTCTCCTAACCTTTCTTTCAATATTTTTGTAAAAACCCGTGACGCATCGCGCAAAACTTCAGGCTTTTTATGCTTCAAATTAATGCCTATCAATCTGTAATAAGGTGGATAAATAAAGTTTTTGCGCTCCAATATTTCTCTTTTGAAAAAACTCAAAAAGTCATTATTTTGCACATCTTTCAGCACAAGGCTTTTGGTATCAAAGGCTTGAATAATGACTTTACCACGTTTGTTTTTCCTTCCCGCACGTCCACTGACTTGTAATAACAATTGAAATGCTCGTTCAGAAGCCCTAAAATCGGGAAATTTCAACAAATTATCGGCAGACAAAACGCCTACTAAACCCACGTTTTCAAAATCCAATCCTTTTGTTACCATTTGCGTTCCGACCAAAATATCAATTTGTTTTTCTTCAAATTCATTTATGATTTTTGAATGAGCTGTTTTAGACCGAGCTGTGTCCCAATCCAAACGCCCAATCTTAGCCTCGGGCAAATGTATTTTCAATTCATCTTCAATCCGTTCCGTTCCGAAACCTTTGATAACCAATGTATTAGCTCCACAAGCAGGGCAGTCTTTGGGCAATTTAATGGTATAACCACAATAGTGACAATTTAAAGTATTGGCAAATTTATGATAAGTCAACGTCACATCGCAGTTGCGACATTCAGATGTCCAACCACACGTCGAACAAGCCATAGTTGGCGCATAACCCCGCCTGTTTTGAAACAAAATTATTTGTTCACCACGCCCAATAGCCGCTTTCATTTCTTCAACAAGACGGCTTGTGAAATTGCCAACCATAGTTTTGTTTTTCATTTCGGTACGGCTGTCAACGATTTCAATTTCTGGCAATTGCACACCGCCAAAACGTTCTGTCATTTCCACAAGCCCATATTTCTTTTGCGAGGCATTATAATACGTCTCTACTGAGGGGGTCGCTGTCCCCAACAAAACCTTTGCTTTATAGAGCGAAGCGAGAAAAATCGAGGAATCACGAGCATTATAGCGCGGCGCAGGGTCTTGCTGTTTGTAACTGCCGTCGTGTTCTTCGTCAACAATAACGAGTTTTAGATTCTTAAAAGGTAAGAACAAACTTGACCGTACGCCCAAAATAATAGGCTTGCCCGCCAGCGTTTGTTGCCACAATTCCACCCGTTCATTGCTGTTGAGTTTGGAATGATAAACGGCTATTTTTTCGCCAAAAATCTTTTGTAAACGGTAGATAATCTGTGTGGTCAAAGCAATTTCAGGAATCAAATACAGCACTTGCCCCCCCCTCAGTATTTCAGCTTCAATCAGTTCCGTATAAACCCGCGTCTTGCCGCTACCTGTTACGCCTTGCAATAAAGTGACGTTTTTGGTCTCAAAACACTGTTTAATCTCGTAAATTGCCTTGGTTTGTTGGTCGCTCATTTCTGTTGTTGAAATAAGGTCGTCCTCATAACCACCGATACGGCTGATTTCTTGTTCATATATTTCAAAAATACCTTTCTTTTCTATCGCCTTTAAAACACCCAAATCAATATTCGCTTTGGTACAAATTTCAGACGTGCGAATCACCTTCTCCTGCCTTGTTATTTGCGCAAAAGCTAAAAGTGCATTCGTCTGTTTTTCTGAATTTTTCACGGCATCAAAAGCCGCTGACCACGTTGCAGGGTCGCTCCTGTAAGGCTCTTTCATGCGAACGCAAGAGACGAGTTTGGGCTTAAAACGCTTTTGCAATTCTTCTTTTATGTCCAAAATATCGAGTAATAACAAGCGGTTAATGATAGGATAAACCGTTTTTTGACCCAATATTTTTTGAATTTGGTCAATCGTCAATTCCTGTTGAATCGTCAAAGCCTCGGCTATCAAATACTCTTTTTCGTCCAAACCACTAAAATTTTGGTCATGGTCAGGGTTCAAAACAATGCGTGTTTCTGACGATAATTTCATATTCGTCGGCAACGCTGCATTCATTACTTCACCCAATGTACAAGTGTAATAAGAAGCCATCCATTGCCAAAAATCCAATTGTGCAGTAGATATAATCGGTTCTGAATCAATGACTTGTAAAATCGGTTTGGTTTTATGGTCAGGCTTTTTATCCGTTACAGCAATAACGACAGCTGCATACAAATCACGCCCCGCGCCAAATTGTACTTCGACACGGATACCAAATTTAACCTGTTCAACCAATTCTTCTGGAATGTGAAAAGTATAAGGCTTTGGCGTAGCAAACGGCAAAATGACCTGTGCAAAATGCGTCGCTTCTTCGGTTTTGAATAATTCTAAATCATCGTTGATATCCACAATAGCCCCCTCAGTATTTTTGACAAATTGATAATTATTTTGTTGCAAAATAAACCATTTGTGTTAAATTATTTACTTTTTTCTTAAAACAAAAATGTTACTCACCTTCCGTTCTCCTTCGTGGTCAAATAATTTATTATCACAAGGCATATTGACAACGCCATTTGAAGGTTGCCCAGCAATATACATCGTCGAAGAACCACCACCATCTAAATTCACTGCATCCCGACATTTCAAAGACTTCATCAAAAACGCCAATTCATGCAAGTTTAAACCTTGTGCTTGTGCTGTTCTGCCGTCTGCGCTCAATAAAATCAATTCATTTTTTGCGGTTACACACGCACACGTTCGAGGATGCCGATTGTCATTAAACGCAATTTTACTGAGGGGTACGCTGTCGCCCTGCCAAAGCAAAAGCGGACCTGTCACCAACACATTATCGCCTACAATTTTTTCAGCCCATTTTGCATCCAATGAATCGGTTTGACGTGCAATGGACACCTTATTATTATGTATCACAATCGCCGATTTTTGATGAAAAGTTAAACGCCCTTTGGTATCAAGTCGACTCGAATCCAAGACTTGACCATTCACTTTAATAAAATCAACTGCACCTCCATTTTTGACATCAAAAAAAGACCCATTAACGGCAGCAAAAGTGTTAGATTTTAAAGCCAATTCCGAAGTATGCACCAATGAATCACCCGCAGAAACGAGTTGAAACAACCACCCACGCCGCTTATTTTTAATTTTCATATAATGGATATTTTGGTTGGATTGAAACAGTTGTTTCTCTGAAAAATGGAAATGATGCCACGTTAACCCTTTACTAACGTTTACAGTTTCCCATTTTGCTTGACTAAAAACTATTTTATCGTCTGTGGTTTGCGACCATAAAGGCATTGAAACCCAAAGAAATAGAAGTGGAAGTGATAGGTTTTTCATTTGTCTAACATATTTATTGAGTGTTTGCAAAAAAAATAAAGCAATAACAACAGATTGTTACAGCCCTAAAATAATTATATCAATTTCACTAAAATCTTTATTATAAAAACAACTATTTGAATATCAAAGATTTATCTTTTAACTTTGGGGCTAAAGAGAACTTAAAATCGGTGAACATTTCTTTATTATTTTTCAAATGAGAGAACAAATTATAGCCAAACTTACGACTTGTTTTTTGCTTTTTGCCTCATTCTTAACTCTCCCCACAATTCAGGCACAAGTAAATTATACAGCTAACGACATCGTCCGACCTTACTCAGGCGGATTTCGCGCAGGTGTGAATTTCGATATTTATCGAGGATTCAGCGATGAAGACTTATCTCGTCTTGCAGCTGGCAGTGACCGTGACGGTATCGCTGGCGCAAGCGCAAAAGCCATTCGTCCCGCTTTTTTTGAAAATTTTGCCGAGTTGTTTGGTTACGACAGCCGCATTCCAACTTTCATGCTTTACGATTCGTTGGGTTTGAAGGACAATACGCTCATTGTCGGCTTTCCTTCCGAGGAACATCGTGACCCAACACGGTACTGTCCTGACTATCAATCAACGGTTTTTAAGAATATGTACACCCCCATTTGGGACAATGGGGAAAACGGCACGCCCGTCAATGATACGAACTACTATGCGCTCTATATTTGGAAAACCGTCAAACGATACCATTATTTCGTCAAGTTTTTTGAAGTTTGGAACGAACCAGGCTTCGATTATACAGGTGGAAAAGGTTGGCTCAATCGGGGTGCACCTGGCAATTGGTGGGAAAACAATCCTAATCCGTGCGATTACAAGCTGCGTGCGCCTGTTTTTGACTATATCCGTTTGTTGCGTATCACTTATGAAATTGTGAAATCGGTTGACCCTTCCTGCAACGTTATGACTTCGGGCTTGGGCTATCCGTCCTTTCTCGATGCTATTTTGCGGAATACCGACAACCCGAACGGCGGACAAGTGACCCCTCAGTATCCGCGCGGCGGCGGGGCATATTTTGATGGTATTGGCTACCACGCCTATCCGCATTTCGACGACGCGCTTAGAAAATGGAACGACACACGCCAAAATTGGGATTATTCACGTCATTCCGACGCAGCGGCAGCCGACCCGCAACGGCTCAAAGGACAATTTGAAGATGTTTTGAAAAAGTATGGTTACAACGGTCAAACCTATCCTAAAAAAACATACATCATTACAGAATCTAATATTCCACGCAAAGAATTTGGTGAATTTATTGGCTCATCAGAAGCGCAGAAAAACTGGATTCCAAAGGTGTTGGTTAATTGCATTAAAAATGATATTTGGCAATTTCATATTTTCAAATTGGCAGAAGAAACCGACTCAACGACTGCCACTTATGAATTCGATTTGATGGGTTTGTATAAAAAAATACACTATTCCAACAAAAAACGTCCAGAGATGACAGCCGAAGGTTTAGCCTTCAAAACAGCCTCCCAAATTTTATTTGGAAAAATATTTGACTCGCTTCGGACGAAACAAATGAACCTGCCTTCAAACATAGACGGGGCAGCCTTACGGGATTCAAATGGCATTTTCACTTATGCATTGTGGGCAAAAACGACGATTGATAAAAGTGAAATTGCCAACGCAACTTATTCATTTCCAACAAGTTTTGGTTCTGATTTATTAATAAAGCGTAATTTAGATTTTTCTACAACGCAAAAATTAGATGCCGTTTCTCCACAAAGTATTCTTTTATTGGCAACGCCTATTTTTCTAACAGAAAGGAAAATACGCTTGTCTCAACAAATTATTTGTGAAGGCTCCACTATCAGTTTTGAAGATTTGACCCCCTCAGTATCTCGGACTTGGACGATTCAAATTGCACCTAATCAAACCATTACTGAAACGTCAAAGTCTTTTGTTAAAACCTTTTCAGTTCGTGGCAACTTTACAGCACAAATCATTGCTAAGGATGCTTTAGGAACTGAAATAACACGTCAAACCCTTTTGATTTCTGTTGAAAAACCACCCGTTGCTGATTTCAGTTTAGCTGTTCAAAACCCAACAGTTATACTGAAAAACCTATCTTCAAAAAATGTTGATACATTGACGTGGACTTTTTCAGATGGCACAATATCGAATTTGCCTGATATAACAAAGGCTTTTTATACAACAGGTAACTACAATATAAAACTAAACGTTAGTAATCGCTGTGGCTCGAATAGTATTACAAAATCAGCTAATGTCGTAGCACCGAGCGCACCTCAAATTGCTAAAACAGCGAATGACACGACCCCTCCCTATAACAACCCATTTCGAGCGGGTGTCAATATGCGTTTCGTAGAAGGTTGGTCTGATGAACAGATTGCAGATATTGCTGCGGGAAATCGAGAACAGCCTAATTTGGGACCACAAGGTGGTATCGGTGCAAAATCCTTACGAACAAGTTTACCTGAATATTTTACCAAATTTTGGGGCGCAGATGTACGTAAGCGTACCTTTCAACATTATAAAAACCTTGATTTACAAGACATTGTACTCACTTTAGGTGGTCCCGATGCTGAACACCGCGACCCTAATTTCTATTGTTATTCCGAGCAATCTTCTTTTTTTAAAAATATGTACACCGATATTTTTGACGGAGGTGCGAACGGAACGATTGTCAATGACACCAATTATTTTGCTCGCTATGTCTTTGATTTGGTGAAATTGTACAAAAATGAAGTCAAATTTTGGGAAGTTTGGGATACGCCAGGTTGGGATATTGAAGGCAAAAATGGCTGGAAACCGCAAAATTGGCAACACAATTGGTGGCAAAATAATCCTGATCCTTGCGAATTAGGCACAAAAGCACCAATTCAACATTTGGTGCGCATGATGCGCATTGCTTATGAGGTCATCAAACGAGAAGACCCTTCGGCGTTTGTCGTTTATTCGGGTTCTGGCTTTGCGAGTTTCCTCGATGCTGTTTGTCGAAACACTGATAACCCTTCGGACGGCTCGGCGACCCTTCAGTATCCATTGGGTGGTGGGGCGTATTTTGATGCTGTTTCTTACAATGTTTTCCCTCATTTTGACGGTTCTTTGTCGGGTTATGACCCTACTCTTGGAAAGATAGTTTTTCAAAGAAACTCCGATGCGGCTATTTTAAGCATAACGCGTCAGCGTGACTCCTTGCAATCTGTTTTAAAAAACTATGGCTATGACGGTTTGCGTTCTCCAAAGAAGAAGTTTATCATAGGTGAAATAAATGTACCACGTAAACCATTGGGAGACATGAGCTTTGGCTCTGATGATATTCAAAAAAACTTTATCATAAAAAGTTATGTGACAGCCGCAACAAACGGTATTGTTCAGATGAACATTAAAAGTATTTCAGAAGAAAGTACGCTTTCAGAAGCCAATGACGGCAGTCAAGTGATGGGTTTGTATCAAAAACTAACACAGACACCTTATCATAGAACCGCGAATATCGAAGGCTTTGCTTTCAAAACTGTCAGCGAAATTTTATTTGGTTTGACTTATGATTCTGTCCGTACTCGCTTGCTCAATTTGCCCTCCACAGTGCGTGGTGCTGCTTTCAAAAACAAAGCAGAAAAATACACTTATGTATTGTGGTCAAAAGCTACAGATGATTTGTCTGAATGGGGTGGTAGTACTTTTACATTCCCTAATAACTTGTCAATCAATCGTTTATATAAACGCGAATGGTCGTTTTGTGAAGATAGAAGAACGATTTCTATTACGACCCAAAACATACCCCTCAGTACAACACCTGTTTTTTTGAGCGAAGACTCTCTTTTGACACAGCCACCAATAGCAGCTTTTGGTTCGGATACCCGCAAAATTTGCCCGCCTTTGACAGTCAAATTTAGTGAAAATGCTGCAGATGCGACGAGCTATTTGTGGCGTTTTGACGGTGGGACACCTGCTGTTTCAACAGAAAAAAATCCTGCTGTCGTTTATCGTCAAAGTGGTAAATACGATGTGTCTTTGGAAGTGCGAAATGCACAAGGCGTGCATATAAATCGAAAAGTTGAATACGTAGAAGTTGAACCTTCACCCAAAGCCGATTTTACTTGGACACGAGACAGCAACGGTTTGTTCATTCGTTTTCAAAGTGCTTCTACAAGCTCATTTACCATGATTTGGGATTTTGGAGATGGTTCAGGTGATTTTTCGTTGAGCCCAACACATCGTTTTGCGGAAAGAAAAACATACACGATTCGTCTGATAGCTGTAAATGAATGTGGACGTGATACCATTATCAGGAATATTGATTTGCGACCCAACGGCATAAATGACGCTTCGCAAGTCATTGATTTTCAATGTTTTCCAAATCCTTTTGGCGATAATATTACTGTTCAATATTATTTAACTGAAAAATCAAATATGGGTATTGAATTATTTGATGTGGCAGGGAAATTGGTTCAAATATTGGCTAAAAAAGCCGTTTATACTGAGGGGGGCTACCGAAACACTTTTCAAGTGTCTGATATGCCCAAAGGTGTTTATTTGTTGAAATTAAAAACGGATAAACAGACAGTGTATAAAAGGATGGTGAAATTTTAAGGAACTGCATTTTGCTTTCACATTTTTTTAATCTATTTTTGTAAAAATAATCTAAAATGGAATTAAAAACTATGTTATTAACAACACATTCGGATATAGACATCTATGAACAAGATGCTGAAATAGAAATTGAAAAGAATATGGCGAGTAAAAACCATGCTAAAATTCAGAGCCGTTTGGCAAAGGTTTTAGGCAACGCTTATGATGAAAACTACGATATACTGACCGAGTTTGAAATAGAATTGGTTGGGAAAAAAGTCATTCCTGATGTATCAATTTTACCAGCGGAGCCTTCTGATTGGAAAAATGATTTGATAAGAGGCGAAGATGCACCCATATTAGCTATTGAAATCCTTTCGCCTAAACAGGCTTTTAATGATATTACAGATAAGATTTATAATGTCTATTTTCCTGCGGGTGTTCGTTCGGCTTGGGTTGTGCTGCCGCCAACAGAATCGGTCATGGTTTTTACACCCGATGATGAAGTTAAGACTTATCGTAGAGGTATTGTAAAAGACTCCGCAAGCGGTTTTGAAGTAGATTTGGCGAAGATTTTCAAGTAAGGTGTGATGCAAAAATACAATGCCCATAATTCCGAAGGAATTATGGGCATTGTATTTTTGCTTAATGTCTAAAGCCTTGTTTCACAAACAATAAAGCCGATATTTCACACAGAAATATCGGCTTTATTGTTTATTGAACTTATCACGTTTTCTTATCCTTCAAAATGCAGCGACAAAGTAAATGTCCTAGACATCAATTTTTCAATAGCCGTTGCATCTCTGATTTCCCGATTATAAATCAACATATTGCCTAAGCCATGTGAGACTTTAAACTCAGGTGAAAAGATGAAGTAGGGGAAAAACATCTGGATACCTACGCCAAATTCTGCTTGATAATCCGTCGGTGAAATCCGCGCATATTGGCTCAACTGCCGTCCACGACTTTTTGATTGAATATCGTAACTGTATTTGATGCCCGCCATAACGAACAAACGTTTGTCATGGTAAGGCGCAGATTTATAGCGTACATGGAAAGGTAATTCGACAAAAACGGATTCGATTTTATTCAAATATTCTGCTTTGTTTTTACGAGTCGGGTCATATTGGAGGTCTCTTTCTGCAAATGAAAAGCCTGGTAAAAAGCGAATATCGAAATTATCGCCAATGCGTAAATTGCTGATAATTTGTAAGTTAAATCCAGGTCCTTTAATGGATTCAATGCCTGCAATGCTATCATTCAAAATAAAATTTTTACCTCTGAATACACGGTAATCGGACTTGTTGTAGCCCAATGTTATTCCAAAATAATAATTCCGATTCTGAAAATCAAGGAAATTGTAGTTGCCACGACCGACTGCTTGACCCCTCAGTAAAAAAGGGCAAAAAGCAAAGTACAAAAGGCAAA
>JAYSQG010000395.1:0-9682 GCA_043721685.1 Saprospiraceae bacterium
TGAGGCATGTATTCAGAGCTTTTATTTTCACCCCCTCAGTATTTTACGACAATCCATTCATAGCGACAACATGTTGAATTTCAGGCATTTTCGATTTAATAGCTTGCTCTATTCCTGCTTTCATAGTCATACGAGACATGGCACAACTTTCACAATTACCCAACCAACGGACTTGAACGATCATATCGTCTGTTATATCTACAATTTCGACGTTGCCGCCGTCCACTTCTAAAAAAGGACGAATTTCATTGAGTGCAACGTTTACTCTTTCTATTAAATGACTTTTATCTTCTAATACCATCTCTGCAATTATTATTTAGATATTAAACACAAAAATAGTCAATTAGTTCATAGTTTATAGTTTATAGTGGATAATGGATAATGGATAGTTGATAATGGATAATTTACGCTATTATCAACTATCCATTATCCTCCATCCTCTAAAAAGATACTTCCAACGAAGCATTGAACCGACGACCTAAGCCAAAAAAGACGGTTGCTGATTTCGCATCAAAGTCTCTTGTGCCTACGACATTGCCGAGTGTATCGTTGTTGCGAGCATCAGCGATATAGGTTGCATTGAATACATTAAGCAAACTGAACCGAAAATCAATAGAGCCACTTTTCTTTTGGCGGATTGAATAACCCGCATGGATGTCCGTCATCGTGTAATTAGGCATTTTCCAAGAATCTTTGCCTGCATTCGCACCTTGCAAGGATTCAGGATCCATATTTGAGTAATTTTTGCCAAAATAAGTCATCCGAGCCATGATGTATGTGCCTCGTTTGGGTTGAAAACGAAGCGAGCCACCCACTTGAGTCTGTGCTGCATCGCCCACATGAACGCCTTTGGCATCAAATTCTTGAACTGTACCATCGGGTTGTGTCAAGATGCCGACAGAATTCCAAATCCAATCACCTAAAGAAGTTAAGCCTTCAACCTTCCATTTTTGCGTTATTTCGTAGGCAAAATCAAGTTCAATACCCATGTGCCTTGCGCCAAGACCATTTACAGCAATCGGTACACGGTCAGAGTTTATGTCCGCAGGGTCTTCCAATACAAGTATTTGAGACTCAACGGGTTTGTTTTTCCAAAGCGTATAATACGCATTGACATTGGCTGCAAAATTAGGACTGCGGTACTGGTAGCCCGCTTCGACGGCTTTAATGTCTTCATTTTTATAATTACGAGCCAATAAAACACGACCTAATTCGCCTTTCGTAGCTGTTCCAGAACTATAAGCAGAATAAAAAACATTATTAAAACGAGTTGCTTTTGACAACCAACCGACGTTTGCAAATAGGCTATTTTGACGGTTAAACCGATAATTAAAGCCCGTTTTAAAGGTAAATGAAGGCAAATTAAGCCATCCTAGGACTTGGTCTTGGGCTGTTGTAGAGTCAATCGTGTAACCTTTTGCCTTTGCATAATTATAAAGCGTTTGAGTTGGATTGTCAACGGTGTACATTGTTCCGTTGATGATAGGTACACGCAATTTGATATTCGCTTCGGAATTTAAAGGCGCACGGACAGACACATTGGACGTATAATAGGTTTTGCCATCAACAACAAATGTTTCAGCGTACATTTTGTCATGATATTTATATTGAGACATCGCCGTTGAAGCATTCAAAAACCAAGTCCAGTTTTTTTCAGAATGTTCCAGCAAACCAAATGTCCCTGCCCAACGGACAAAACCATCATTATTGTAGAAAAATTTGTCACCGACACCGAGAATTGTTGTTTGTTCGTCAATACGGGCATTGCGCGAACCGATATAAGCCCGACCTTCTAACATATCTTTGACAATGCGATAATGCGAACCTTTGTAGGAACGCAGGTCAATACCACCTGAAAAAGTCGTTTTTTTACTAAATTCATGTCGCAATGTAGATAACAAACCATACCAAATATGATTGTTAACACTGGCGCGAATGACGTTTGAAGTCGTCGCAAAAGTGCCTTTATTGCCTAAAACAACATTCGCCAAATTGAGTTGATTCAAGGAATCGAAACTCGGTGTTGACGTAATATTCGTTCCACCACCGTTACCAACGCTCAAATAAGAGACATTTGACAAAAAGGTTTTATCAGAAATACGCCATGAATGACGCAAGCTGAACTGCGGTTTGTGGTAATAGTTGAATCGAACACTTTTTTGCTCGCCATTCAAGTATCCCCAGGCGTCGCTGTATCGCAAACCTCTGTCAATACGTGGTTTAAGCCTATCAATAGCCGTTTGAGGCACGCCTAATTCAGCCGCTAATTTGGAATCGGTAGATGCAATCGGCGATGAAAAAGCTCTTTGACCATGCTCTTGTGGACCGCCAAAACCAGAAAGTGTAATCAAATGTTTACCAATTTCTTTGTCAATCCGTAAGAAATAGAACAACGCTTTTGAGTAATTACCGTCCACCCAACCATCTGAATTTCTCGAAGAAAATGCGCCTGTAATGCCCCAATCGCCTTTTAAACGCCCGGTTGTGAAACCGACAGAAGTTTGAAAAGCACTGCCCGCACCTGCGTCTTGCTTGATTTCCAATGAAGGTTTTGATTCAAATCCTTTTGTCAAAATGTTAATCGTACCGCCAACCGCTGGAATTGTGATTTTCGATGCGCCCAAACCGCGTTGTACTTGCATCGTTTTAGTCACTTGATTGAGTCCAAACCAATTTGACCAATAGACTTGACCGTTTTCCATATCGTTGACGGGAATGCCATCAAGCATAACAGCGATATTTCGTTGATTGAAACCACGTATAGAAATACGCGCATCGCCGTCGCCACCACCTTGCTGTGTGGCATAAGCACCAGGCATCGAGTTCAAAAGCATCGGCAAGTCTTGCGAAGCCAATTCCTCCTTGATTTTGACCGTTCCGATATTGGTAAAAGCTACAGGTGTTTTGCGGTCAATCGCAATATCGGCTGACACAATGACCTCTTTTAAAGCAATCGAAGACGATAAAGGCACATCTAAAGTCATATCTGACTGTATTTCCACATTCGATTCGACCGTCGCATAGCCGACATACGAAATAACAATATCATAATTTCCTTTTTTTAATTCGAGTTGATAGTTGCCATCAAGGTCTGTCACTGCACCTCGCGCTGTTCCTTTGACGACAACACTGGCACCGATAAGCGGCTCTTTCGTCGCCAAGTCACTCACAGCCCCCCTCAGTATAACCTGTTGAGAATAGATAGAAAGGGCACAAAAAACAAGGAAAAGTGAAGTTAGTAGCGTTTTTTTCATACTGTTTGGATTGAGTTTAATGAATTGAAACTTAAAAAGTGTACAAAATTACGACTTGAAAACAGCTTTTAGCTTTTTGAAAGTTATTTATATTTTAAAAATGTATAGACATCAACATTAAATCAGAATGATGAAAATCTTTGAGATTTCGTAAATCTATGGTCAAACTATGGTCATTCCTACGAATCTTCGTTTTATATTTGCCCTTGAAATTTTAAAATTGCAAACGATTAAAACTTTTTTTATGAGACATTTTGAAAATATATCGCAAGAAGAATTACAAACCTTAGAGAACACTGTGTCTCAAATTGCCTTACTCATCGCCATTTCTGATGGCGAAATCAATCATGAAGAGACCGAATGGGCAACAAAACTCGTCCATATTCGCACTTATTCGAGTAGCGCGACGTTGAGACACTTTTATGAAGAAGTGGAGGCTAATTTCAATATCAAACTCGCTGATTTGATGAAAAATATGCCGAAAAATACGGAAGCATTTAAAACCGTTTTGTTTGAAAAAATAGCCCAAGTCAACCCTATTTTAGCAAAATTAGACCCTTACACAGCTTTTGACCTATATAGAAGTTACCTGACATTAGCAAAAAGCGTTGCCAAATCATCTGGTGGTATTTTAGGCTTTTGGTCTATCAGCAAAGAAGAACAAAAATTGATTGACTTGCCTATGATTACTTCTATTGCCAAACCAGACGATTTTGAAGAAGAAGAGGAGGCGTAAAAGTACCCCCCTCAGTATTTTGCTCAAGAATATAGCAATACCACAATTTAACAATACATAAAATAACAACCAATTAATGAGAAGGATAACTCTACGCCAAGCCTTGCGCGAGGCTTTACAAGAAGAAATGCGCCGCGACGACCTTGTGTGTGTCATAGGTGAAGAAGTCGCTGAATATAACGGAGCATATAAAGTCAGCGAAGGCTTGCTCGACGAATTTGGCGAACGCCGCGTCATTGACACACCTATCGCCGAGTTGGGTTTTGCAGCCATCGGTGTCGGTGCGGCTATGAACGGCATCAAACCTGTCGTTGAATTTATGACTTGGAACTTTGCAATTTTGGCATTCGACCAAATCGTTAATAATGCCGCTAAAACTTTGTCACAATCGGCAGGTCAAGTCAGTTGCCCCATCGTTTTTCGTGGACCTTCAGGTTCAGCGGGACAGTTGGCGCAGCAGCACTCACAAACTTTTGAATCATGGATGGGCAACACACCTGGTTTGAAAGTTATATCTATCATGGATCCTTACGATGCAAAGGGTTTATTGAAAGCCGCTATCCGCGACCCAGACCCCGTTTGTTTCATGGAATCTGAAATCATGTACGGCTATCCAATGCAAGACCGCACATCAGGCGCGTGGCACATAGGCAAAGATAAAAACGGCAATTTGAAGCCATTACCTTATGCCAGCTTCGGCGAAGTACCTGAAAACGAAGACTATGTCGTACCTATCGGAAAAGCGATTATTCGTCGTGCAGGCACAGATGTGACAATTGTTGCCTACAACAAAATGGTCATCGAAGCCTGTTATGCAGCTATGGAATTAGAAAAAGAAGGCATTTCAGCAGAGGTCATTGACTTGCGCTCGATTCGTCCACTTGATGCAGCGACCATCGTTGAGTCTGTCAAAAAAACCAATCGCCTTGTCGTTGTTGACGAAGCCTGGCCTATGTTCGGCATCTCAGCAGAAGTCGCTTATGAAGTTCAAAAATATGCTTTCGACCACTTAGATGCACCGATTATCCGCGTCAATAGTGCTGATGCGTCTATGCCTTATGCTGCTACTTTGGTTGAGGCGTTTTTGCCAAATCCATCAAAAATCATCAAGGCTGTAAAAAGCGTGATGTATTTAAATGCTTAAGATTTCAAGCGAAAAAGGATTGTTTTTAGGTTTAAAATAAAAAAAAGAGTGATTGGCTGATGCGAATCGCTCTTTTTTTGGGATAGTACCCCCTCAGTATTTTAGTCATTTTGTTGAGTCCAAACAAGTTTCAAATTGGTATTGCTTCATCCTCAGAGCAAACTTTAATAATATCAACACCCAAAGCTTTTTCAATTTTATAAATCGTTTTTAGTTCCAAATTATGAAAACCTGAAAGCCAACGTGTTATTTCAGACTCCGATTTACCCAAAAGCCGTGCAAGGTCTCGTCGTGTTTTACCTTGTGCCCGCAGTGTTTTTATGATTCGCACAGCAATAGCCACATTTTTTGCGACTTCCTGTTTTGTTGAATCAGGTGTTCTCGCTAATATTTCATCAAATGCATCCATATTTTTCATATTAAAATGTCAATATCTTCTATATCCAAAATATTTTTTCCGTAAAAACGAAAATTGCCTTCTCTTATCAGTTGATTAATCTGCCGACCCATAGCTTTTGCAAAACGAAAATGAGGTATTAGGTCTGGTGTACCTTGAACCGTATCCGATTTTTTTATACCCCCATTAGCTAAAATAACGATTGATTCGCTTATCCACACAGAATAAAGACGTAAATCATTGTTTTGAATATGGATAACACCCACTTTTCGTTGACCTATCGGCGGGGGTGGTAAAGCATGAGCTTCTTCTTCAAATCGAAACAATTCCAACAAAGCACCGTGATTTTCGCCAATTTCTACAATCCATCGAGCTAACCGATTCAAATCTTCAACAATAGAATCATCTGCTTTCATTCTATTGAAAAACTTCATAGTTTCGCTTGTATCGTTATTCTCCAACTGAAAAGTATAGAATCTTACTTTCCTGAAATCTCTAAACACTTGTAAATTTACGTATTGTTTCACTTATAAGTCAAATTTTGGAAAGAATTTATTTTCTCATAATCTATTTAACCGATTATATTTATGCCAAAAGTAAATCCCCTTTCCTAATTCAACAAATATTTTGGTAAAACTTAAAACATAATTTTTATAAATATAGAAGCAAATTACTTTTTGAGTTCTCTTACGTTTTGGCATGTATCTTTAGGAATCTCTTTCCATCCATTGTCGTTAACAACTACCCCTCAGTATTTCATAAAAGCACCCTCAAACCCCGCCAAAAACCGCTCGCCAATTGGTATCTCCACCTTTCCAATTTGCAATTTACTTTTTTGAAAAGAAGTAATTTTAAACAACGACACAATGAAAGATTGATGCACACGGCAAAAGTCTATTTTGGGCAATTTGGCTTCTATTTTTTTGAGATTCAGACGTGTGAGAATCGGTTTATCCTTGTTTGTTATATATATTTTGACATAATCTTTCAAACCTTCGATGTAGAGAATTTCGTCTGTAAATATTTTAATTTTTTGATATTCTGAAAAAACAAACACATGAGGGCGTGCTTGTGGCAAATCTTGTTGTTGCATCGAAAAACGTTCCAAAGCCCGTTCTGCCGCCATTTTAAACCGGTCAAAAGGAATCGGTTTCAAGAGATAATCCACCACATTCAGCTCAAAACCTTCCAAAGCATATTGCTCATAAGCCGTTGTGAAAATAACCAAAGGCGGATTTTCAAGTCCACGTAAAAAATCAGTACCCCTCAGTATCGGCATCTGAATATCCAGAAAAAGGAGGTCAATGCCACCTTCTTTTAGGCGTTTTTCTGCGTCTTTTGCATTCGAATACGTGTTTTCTAAAGCTAAAAACGGTATTTTCAGAATATCATCAGCTAATATTTCCAAAGCAAAAGGCTCGTCGTCAACAGCGATACAGCGTAAAGTCATG
The DNA here is from genome assembly GCA_043721685.1 of Saprospiraceae bacterium. Taxonomy (GTDB): domain Bacteria; phylum Bacteroidota; class Bacteroidia; order Chitinophagales; family Saprospiraceae; genus JAAFJT01. Next base: position 6,983 of record JAYSQG010000395.1, read on the forward strand.
TGAGTTCAATTTTTAGGTAAACGTGAAAAGTATCGTCTTTTTCCGTTATTTCTAAGGTGTGCCGATTCGGATAATGCAAAGCCAAACGTTTTTGTACATTTTGAACACCAATGCCCGAATCGTCGGACTCCGAAGGTTTGTTTTCCTCAAAAATATGGTTGCGGCTTTCAAAAATCAAAGCCTCATCAGTCGTGCGTATCGAAATGTTGATTTCTGAATGAATTTGACTGTGAAAACCATACTTAAACGCATTTTCCACAAAAGAAATCAACAAAAGCGGCTCAATCGAATGTCCCCGAATCATGCCTTCTTGCGTAAATTGAACAGCATCAGGATTGGTCAAACGCATTTTTTGAAGGTCTATATAGTTCTGCAAATGATTGATTTCTTGCTCCAACGACACGGTGTCTTTATTGGTTTGATAAATCATATAGCGCAAGAGTTGCGACAATTTGACAATCGCATCTTCCGTTGCCTCCGATTTTTGACGTGCCAACCAACGGATATTATTCAAAGTATTGAACAAAAAATGTGGACTGATTTGCAATTTCAAAACCGACAACTCTGCTGCCATTTTTTCCAACGCCATTTCTTGTTTTTCCTCTGCGTGCAGCAATCTATCTCGCTCCAACGCCATGCCACTACTCACACCGACAACCAAACCAAACGACAAAATTGTTCCCAATATCCGTGCTAAACCCGTCCTGTCTTTGGGCAAAGGCGGACGCATATACGTCATCGAAGGCTGCATCAATTCGGGTAGTTGCGGACGGGCAGGCGGTGTATTATTTTGTGTTGACAATATATCAATGCTTATTAAAACAATGAAACTGATTATCAAAACGCCAAAAGAAACAAAGATTCTTTTCTTTTTTAAAATATTGGGTGTCAATATATTAAGATTCAAATAAAAAACACCTATCAAAAAAACGACACTGCCCAACCTATTTAAAAAATGAAAATTGAATGTCTCCATCTGTAAACTATCCGTCATCATGAAGAACGAAAGCGGTAGAAACATAAATATCAACCAACCGAATATATGCCACAAAAAGGTATTTTTTTCAAGAAATTGCATTATTCATTTTTTATATTGTTAACCAAATTGACGGGGTGATTTTGAATCACCTCGTCAATAGCACTTTAATTGAGGAGGTTTTCTGACGCAAAATTACCCCTATAATCAAAGCTAATAGCAAAACTTTTATACACATTCTCCCTCACTCTCGACACATAGAGAAAAACACACAATGAGCGTCTAATTTTGAGCGTCTAAACAACAGAACCAAACAACATCGAGAACGTAAAAGTATAAAAGCATCACATTTAAAGTCATACAATATCTAAATATGAAAATTAAAAAAAATCTCGCATTAAGCGACACAGGCTTTGTTTTTAATCCGTCAACAGGCGATTCTTTTTCCGTCAATCCCATCGGTTTAGAAATTTTACGCTTGATAAAATCGAGCAAATCGGAGGCTGAAATTACACAATACATCCTCGATACCTACCAAACGGACAGAGAAACGGTTGAAAAAGACTATTACGACTTCACAAAAATGCTGCAAACGCTTAAACTCGCTGAAGCATGAACAACCGACAAAAAATAACCGTTGCCGTCACAGGCTTAAACAATGTGGACAGCCCAGGCTCTGGCATTCCTGTCATTCGGGGTTTATTGGAATCCACGATTTACGATGTCCGCATCATCGGTTTGTCTTATGAACCGATGGAACCGGGCATTTATATGCGTGATTTGGTGTCAAAAACCTACCAAATCCCTACGCCTGCCACAGGGCAAGCAGCTTTGATGAATCGCTTGCGCTATATTCAAGCAAAAGAAAATATTGATGTACTGATTCCCAATTTTGACGCGGAATTATTCAATTTCATCAAGCTCGCCGACCCCCTCAGTAAAGAACTCGGTATCAAGACTTTTTTACCGACTTTGGCGCAATTTGAAGAACGCCACAAATGGCAACTCGATGAATTTGGCAAAAAATACGGCATCAAAGTGCCTAAAAGTAAAAAGATAGCAATGGCTTATGACATCAAAAAGTTGGAAGACGACTTCTCGTATCCACTTGTTGTCAAAGGCAAATATTACGATGCAACGATTGCTTATTCCGCAGAACAAGCCACTAGTGCTTTTCATAAAATCGCTGCCAAATGGGGCTTACCCATTATCATTCAAGCCTTTACAAAGGGTACAGAAGTGAATGTGACCGCATTGGGCGACGGCAACGGCAATACAATTGGCGCAGTCGCTATGCGTAAACAAGTCATCACTGACAAAGGGAAAGCATGGGCGGGCATCACGATTGACGATGAAGACCTTTTAGAAATGACGACCGATTTTATCCGCAAAACAAAGTGGCGTGGACCTTGCGAAATTGAAGTCATTCGCACCGACGACGAGGATTATTACCTCATCGAAATCAATCCACGTTTCCCCGCTTGGGTGTATCTCGCGGTTGGTGCAGGTCAAAACCACCCCGAAGCCTTGCTCAAATTGGCACTCGGCGAAACCGTTGAACCATTCGGAGAATACGAAGTCGGCAAGCTGTTTATCCGTTATTCCTACGATATGATATGCAATTTGGCAGATTTTCAACAAATTTCGACGGTTGGGGAGTTGTAAATAAAAAGCCATAAACTATCTCCATACAAGCCTCAATTGCCTCCATCTTTAGATGGAGA
>JAYSQG010000396.1:0-2237 GCA_043721685.1 Saprospiraceae bacterium
TTGTCATTCTGAACGCAGTGAAAGAATCTGTATGAAATAACTTTTAGATTCTTTCACTGCGTTCAGAATGACAAAAATGGCTTACGGTTTATGATAGTGGTAACTGATTACAAAATGAAATTAGAAATTGCGTCAAACTTACGGCAAAAGATGAACCAATGTTTTATCATCCCCTAAATTTAACGTGTCAGAACTCATTAAAAGTCATTCTGAAAATTTAAAAAGCAGATTTTTTTGAAAGGTTTGAATTTTTCAAGGGAAAAGGACGACTTTTGCGGCAATTTTTGAAGAAATGAAAAAAATACGGAGGGGTCATTTATCCTCAAATATTGTTTTCAATCTTTTTTTAAGTTCTTTGTCAGCGATATTTTCCATTTCTGATTTATCAAAAATCGAAACTAAGTGGATATTGGTATCAACTATTTTGACGCAAGTAATGACTCGTGCCCCACCGCTTTTGCCTTTACCTTTCGAGGCAATCGCCATACGGATTTTAAAACAGTCATTTCCTAATGGAATACCAATCGTTGGATTTTCTCTAAGTATGTTCATAAGTTCTCTAATGTCTGTATTAATTGAACGATACTTTTTGGCGAGGACATAGGCTTCTTTCGCAAAAGCCTGTGAAACAATGATTTCAAATGGCATGAGCGTGTTCGGTTTCTATTATTTTATCAAGTTCTTTCAAAAATTCGTCCCCTGTCATAAGTTGAATTTCTCCTTTTTCATGCAATTCAACCTGTTTTAAACCTTCAACAGTTGACTCTATAAATGCTTCAACTTCTGGCGGAATCGTTTCATCTATGACCCGACGTAAACGTATAGAAGTGAAGTTTTTAAGCACATTTAATAATTCTGCTTTTTCAAAATCAGAAACAGTTAAGATATATTCGTTCATTTTTTTTAGTTTTAAGATTCAAAAATAAGACTTTTTTTGAAAATACTGAGGGGTCTCCTTCAAATAATTAGTTGTTAAACATTTTTTTATGGCAAAAGAAATCACATCCCGAAGCGACGATTACTCACAGTGGTATCTCGATATTGTTAAAAAAGCTGGATTGTCGGACAACTCGCCTGTGCGTGGTTGCATGATTATCAAACCCAATGGCTATGCTTTGTGGGAGAATATGCGCGATGCGCTTGACCGTATGTTCAAAGACACTGGACACGTCAATGTCTATTTTCCGTTATTGATTCCAAAATCATTTTTGTCAAAAGAAGCGGCGCATGTCGAAGGTTTTGCGAAAGAATGTGCCGTTGTCACGCATTATCGCTTGAAAAACGACCCAAATGGCAACGGTGTCATCGTTGACCCTGATGCGAAATTGGAAGAAGAACTCATCATTCGCCCGACTTCTGAAACGATTATTTGGGATACATACCGCACATGGATTAACTCCTATCGTGATTTGCCGTTGTTGTACAATCAATGGGCAAACGTTATGCGTTGGGAAATGCGGACACGTCCGTTCCTCCGCACGGCAGAATTTTTGTGGCAAGAAGGACATACAGCGCACGCGACAGATGTAGAAGCGATTGCTGAAACACGCCAAATGTTAGACGTTTATGCCGATTTTGCAGAAAATTGGATGGCAATGCCTGTTGTAAAAGGTGTAAAAACTGCCAATGAGCGTTTTGCAGGAGCTGTTGACACGTATTGTATCGAGGCTTTGATGCAAGACGGTAAGGCTTTACAAGCGGGTACGTCGCACTTTCTGGGACAAAACTTCGCCAAAGCCTTTGAGGTTAAGTTTTTGAATAAAGAAAACATAGAAGAATATGTGTGGGCAACGTCTTGGGGTGCTTCAACCCGCCTCATCGGTGCTTTGATTATGACCCATTCTGACGACGACGGTTTGGTGTTACCGCCAAAACTCGCGCCTACGCAAGTTGTTATCGTTCCGATTCCAAAGCCTTCTCCTGAAATTATGGAAGCGGCAGACACGATTGCGAAGGCTTTAAAAGCACTTGGCATTCGTGTAAAAGTGGATAATGATGAGACAAAACGCCCTGGTTTCAAGTTTGCAGAGTATGAAATGGTGGGTATTCCTGTCCGCATCGGCATCGGTGCAAGGGATTTGGCAGTCGGGAAAGTAGAAGTTGCAAGACGTGATACAAAGGAAAAATCGAGCGTTGATACTGAGGGGGTCGCTGAACATATCAAAAACTTGTTGGATGAAATTCAACAAAATCTTTTTGACCGCGCTAAAAAATACCGCGACGATATGACTTCAAAA
>JAYSQG010000397.1:0-9400 GCA_043721685.1 Saprospiraceae bacterium
TGCAGAGTTCGATGCGGTTTGCGCCTCCTTCTTGCGCAGCTACGGCAGAAGTAATGGACTGGGCGCAGATTTCTATATTGATTTTGTTTGTCATTTTTATTTTTTTTGAACACAGATTTTACTGATTACGCTGATTGACGCTGGTTTTTTTTAGTTCCTTTCAGAGGATGACAAAGAAAATCAGCGTCAATCAGCGTAATCAGTAAAATCTGTGTTCAAAATCAGTTAAAGTTTTTCCGCTTTTTCAAGGGAATAGATAAGCCGATTCACATCCGTGCCATTCAGTCGAAGGATGCCTTTGAGATAAATCGGTTCTGTAGTGTATTGGATTGGCTGTTTAGTCTCTACTTCCATGACCGTTTCAGGTCCTGCGCCACCGCAAAAAAAGCACATATTGTAGGGAAAAGCAGAGAAAACAAACTCTTTCTGGCTTTTATAACCGTCTGTCGGGATGATATAACCTTTGACCGTCACTTCTTTTCCCGCTAAGGATTTCACTTCGTTGCCAAACACTGGGATGTCAATTTTAAGACCTAAAACCTCGTCGTATTGTTTTTTGTACGTGATTTTAGATAGTGTTTTCCAAGTGTTGTCGCGCAAAGTTGAAGGTTGTGCGACTGCCACAGTTGTTACCATTAAAAAGAAAAAAACAATAATGTTTTTCATGTAAATATTGATTTGATAATTTGAAATAAGATTCTTAAAAAATGAGTAGTTTAAAAACACAATTACGCCTCTTCTTTATACCAACTTGAATACATCACATAATTGTCTGCAATACGCTCAATCATGTTTTTAAACTGTTCTATACTGAGGGGTTTCACTTTTTTTGCAGGAACGCCTGCGTATATAAAACCCGACTCTAAATGCGCATTTTCAAGGACAACCGCACCCGCCGCAATGAGTACATTCGATTCCACAACGGCATTGTCCATAACGATAGCACCCATGCCAATCAAAACGTTGTCGTGAATCGTGCAGCCATGAACAAGGGCGCGATGCCCAATTGAAACATTATTGCCAATATTCGTAGGACATTTTTGATAGGTGCAATGTATAACTGCCCCATCTTGAACATTTACTTTATTGCCCATTTTGATATAATGTACATCGCCACGCACAACAGCTGTGAACCAAACGGAACAATCGTTGCCCATTTCTACATCGCCAACAACCGTTGCGTTTTCTGCCAAATAACAATTATCGCCAAAACGGGGCGATACGCCTTTTACTGGTAAAATCAGTGCCATAAACCTAAGTGAAAAGTTATAAGTGAAAAGTTATAAGTGAAAACCTGTATCATAAAACCAACGTCTTTTAGATGTATTTTTTGCTTATTGGGTAATGTGGTTAGGAAAAGTTTAACAAAGTTAGTGAGAAATCTGTTTTATAAGTCTTAAGCTCTGTGAAAGTTTGAAACTTCCCCAAAGATCGTGAAAATACGACTAAAGACGGATAGAGAGGTAGCAAATAGTCGCTAACTTTGCACTGAACCAAATCGTTGAAAATATGTCTTTATCTATTGCTATTGTTGAAAATGAAGTTGCTTTATGCCATGCTTTAAAACTCGTCATCAATGCTGTTGAGGATTTCTCCTGTTTGCATACCTATACAAATGGCGAGGATGCACTTCGTTTTTTGCCCCAAAACTCGCCTGATATTGTCTTGATGGACATTGATTTAGGCGAAATGCGTATGACGGGTATTGAGTGTATCGCTCGTTTACGTGAGCAATGCCCGAAGACACAATTTATGATTTTGACCATTTATGAAGACCATCAAAAGGTATTTGATGCTTTGAGTGCAGGGGCTTTGGGCTATGTATTGAAATCATCTTCTTCTGAAAAAATTATTGAAGCAATTAAAGATTTACATGAAGGCGGTGCGCCGATGAGCCCATCTATTGCCCGAAAAATTGCGCTTTCTTTCAATCAACCGACCCCTCAGTATTCGGCAGAAGTAGATACTTTGACAACACGAGAACGCGAAGTGATTGAATTAATCGCCAAAGGACGTATGGAAAAAGAAGTGGCTGCCACTTTATTTATCAGTGTAAAAACGGTGAAGACACACATTTCAAATATTTATGCGAAGCTGCAAGTGCGGACGCGAGTGGAGGCTTTGAATAAGTATTTTGGGAGAAGATAACACAACAAATTAATCGTCAAAATCCATTAAACCCTCAAAAATATCGTCCACCAAAATTGAAAAGTCACTAAAAATGCCGACTCTGATACTTTCAGTTGGAATGTATGGACGGTTATCGGGAACGTATTTGCCTTGTTCATTAAGGCGAAAAACGTTAACCACCCTTTCTGGAATACTCACAATCCAGTATTCTTTTACGCCCGATTCTTCATAAACTTCATATTTATCTTTTACATCTGTTTTGACTGTACCTTTTGACAAAATTTCAACAATCAAATCAGGCGCACCGATACAACCTCGGCGGTCTATTTTACTGAGGTCACAAACGATACAAATATCGGGTTGAACAACCGTTTCAATATCAGTATCTGATTTACGATGAGACAAGGGTTTGGGTAATCGGACATCAAAAGGTGCGGCAAAGACTTGACACCGACTACCTTTTAAATGAGACTTAAAAAGGTAAGTAAAATTGGTTGAGGAGGTTTGATGATTTGTTAATGGGGCTGGCATTTTGACAATGTGACCTTTAATGAGTTCAACAGCTTCATCAAATGTCCATTTTACGTAATCGGCATACGTATATTTTTGGTCTAAATTCAAATCTGAAAGTTTCATTTTACTACATTTTATAGGCAAATTTAAGGGTTATTTTTAAGAAAAGCATTATATTTTCAATTTCAAAACCACTTGACATCCTCTTTCCGTATAAATAAAAGCTTCGCCGCCGACTTGCTTCATTCGCTCACGCATATTTTTCAAGCCATTCCCACCATTTTGCAAGGCAATCTCTATATCAAAACCGATACCATTGTCTTGTATTGTTAAAAATAAATGACCGTCTTTGACATCAATGGACACTTCGATAAGCGTCGCTTTTGCATATTTTGCAGCATTATTCAAGGCTTCTTTTAGACAAAGAAACAGATTGCGTTTTGTCTCATTCGATAGCTTCATTTCAGGCAAATTATCAGATGCATTGTATTGTGTATCAATGTGTTGCATTTCACCAAACTCTGACACATACCGCTTTGAAAAATGCACCAAACCTTCAATATTGTCCGAATCGCTGCTGACAGCCCAAATAATTTCACGGATGCGTTGATTGAGTTCTGTAGTGCGTTCAGTGACTTGTTTTTCAAGAGTTTCATTTTGGGTAGCGAGATAGAGTTGTTTTTCAACTGAAAGGTTTTCAACTTCTTTTAATTTTTCTTGGCGTGAACGATTTGTCATAGCGACATCATAGCCGACATAAATGGCAATAGCTATGGGTAAAGCCATGATAGTGATTGATTGAAATAAAGTATAAAATTTAAAAAAAACAGAAGGCACTAATAGCCCTAAAAGGCATAAAAACCAAGCAACAAAAACGCTAATACCGCCATAAACAATAATCATTGCACCTTTTTGCTTTTGTTTTGCAGCTTTTAATGATACACAAATGACAAGTGCATACAGCAAAAAAACAAACAACATCATGGGTATCGTCCAACCCCATAAAACATAAATTCCAAAGGGAATACTAAGTATTCCAATAACAAGAAGTCCCCGATACAGCCTATTAATTTTTTGATGAAACAAACGATAGATGCCTGTGATTAAACACATTGAAGCCAGTAAATTGACTATCAGAATTGCCCAATAACACCAAATCCATTGTTCAACGGTTTCAGCAAATCTGCGATAAGCAAAAATTTTCACAAAAATGGCATAAAGGCATGTGTAAGCAAAAAAGTAAAAATTGGTTTTTTGAGAAGGATAAAATCCATAAAAAACAAGAAACATAAGTGCTAAAATACCGAAAATACCAATTTTTAGATTGGTATCTCCATTAGGATATACGTATTCATCCTGATATTTAGTCATTGTTTTGTCGAGGTTGGAAACAGTAATTTTAAGAAGCCTATTGGCATATCCCATAAAAAAACATTTCAGAAGCACCCACTTGCTCGATCATCATAGCTAATGATTCACGGATATTACTATCCAAAAAGATAGGCAAACGCAACCAGATTATGTCTCCATTTTTGGGAATCTGTGGTAAGTAAGAAATATCGGTATAAGTGATTATAGGCTGCCAACTTGTATCAGCAAAAGCAGGTGAGGCATAATCTGGATTATCACCAATGATAAATTTCCAACCTTTATTTAAAATCACCCCCTCAGTGGTCAAGCTATTAACCTATTTTAAAGCAACGCCTAAAAACCAAATGATTCAACTCGATTGGCAAACAGCATTAGAACAAAATGCAGATTTATTTGACATTGAACGCAGTGCAGACGGTCAATATTTTGAAAAAATAGCCTCTGTCAAAGCCGTAAATAAAGCGAATATCTACAATTTTGTGGACGAACACCCCCTCAGTAATTTGAGTTATTATCGGCTTAAACAGATGGATACTAATCACAAATTCACCTATTCAAATACGATAAGTGTTGTATTCAGTAAAACAAAAACGCTGAAAGTTTATCCCAATCCAAGCACCAATGATTTTACAATTGAATTGCCTTTAGCAGAAGAAAAACTATCCATTGCCGTTTTTGATGCCACAGGAAAATTGGTTTTTAAAGAACATACTGAGGGGGGGCGATTTTTGAAAATCGCTACAAACAATTGGCTTTCAGGCATTTATATTCTAAAGATAAATAATCAAAATAATTGTTGGACAGAGAGATTGACGAAATTTTAGAACCCTTAACGCTTCTTAGTCAAAACGAAAAAAGCCTTGCAAACGTCCGATACAAGGCTTTTTTTTATTTTCAATTTCAATTGATGTTGTTTATATTTGTCTCAATATTGCATCTTTATTTAAGTTTTATCCATTAATACAATCATTTATCCTCTAATACAATGGTCACTATCACTTTTCAAACAGAGCCAAATAATGCAGATTTGCAAAGGCTTTTAGATTTGGCAAGGCGTTTCAAACTACCTTTTCAGATAGCCGATGAACCTAAAAAAACCAAGGATGAGGTACTCGCTGATATTGAAGCCGCGATGTTAGAAGTGCAACATAAAAACAGAACAGGTCAACAAGGTCAATCCATTGAATCTTTTTTGAATGAAGTGGACGAAGAACTTAAAAATTTAAACTATGCGGATTGAACCGACAGACCGATTTAAACGTGAATTCAAGCACTTAGTCAAAAAATTTCCGTCTCTTCAAAATGAGTTGCGAAAACTTGTTGATGACTTGCAAAACAATCCCGTTATAGGTACTTCTATTGGTATGGGCTGTTATAAAATACGTTTGCCAATTGCTTCAAAAGGTGTCGGTAAACGTGGTGGTGCAAGAGTCATTACCTATGTTCGGTTACTAAAAGAACACATTGATTTGCTGACAATTTATGATAAAAACGAAGTATCTGATATTCCAGATAACGAGATTTTGAAAATCATTCAAAAGTATGTGGATGATTGATTATCAATATTTTACAAAGAATTTAATTTTGTTGCCCCCTCAGTATAACGAGTGTTCCGTACTAAAAAAAGCCTTGCAAACGTCCGATGCAAGGCTTTTTTTTTATTCTAATCAAACCATGTTACCCATAAATCTCCTGAATCACCCTTTCGTATTTCTCCATAATAACCCGCCGCTTCAACTTCATCGTCGGTGTCAACTCGCCAGGCGTGCCATCGGGCTTGACAGGCTCCCAGTTGTCGGAGACCAGACGAAATTCTTTGATTTGCTCAACTTTTGCAAAAGCAGGATTGTAGTGATTGACCAATTCCTTATACATCTTCACAACTGATTGATTAGCAATAACTTCTTGTAGGTTTGTCCACGTAACGCCATGCTCTTTACACCAATCTTTCAAGGCTTCGGGCGCAGGAACAATCAAGGCAGAAACGAATTTTTGGTTGTCACCGACCACCATGATTTGTTCGACGAGGAAGTTTTCACGCAGCTTGTTTTCAATCGGTGCTGGCGCAACATATTTGCCGCCAGAGGTTTTCAACAGCTCCTTTTTGCGGTCTGTGATTTTCAGCATTTTAACGCCATTCACTTCGTCCACTCTACCAATATCACCTGTGTACATCCACCTTTTGCCGTCAATGTATTTAATCACTTGCGCTGTTTCTTCGGGTTTGTTGTAGTAACCCATCATCACGTTGCGCCCTGCACAGAGGATTTCGCCTTCGTTTTCTTTGTAATTACCATCACTTGGGTCAATCATAACCTCAACACCATTGAGAATCGGACCGACGTAACCCAATTTTGCGCCGCCTTTTTCAAATGTCGTAATAGCAATACCGGGAGATGTTTCTGTCATACCATATCCTTCACGTACCGGAACACCCGCCGCAGAGAAAGTCCGCGCAATCTTAACTGGACACGGCGATGCACCCACCACAATGCCTTTGACAGAGCCGCCCAAAGCCTCGCGCCATTTTTTGAAAATAAGTGCATCAGCGATGCCCATTTTGAATTTTTTCCAACCCGTGTATTCTGTATCGTATTGATAATCATTGGTCAGAGCCAGTGCCCAGAAGAAAAGCGCGCGTTTTGCCCCCTTCAGGTCAAGTCCTTTATTGTATATTTTTTCATATACTTTCTCTAAAAGACGGGGTACGCAGGTGAAAAAATGCGGTTTCACGGCTTTCAAATCCCCTTCATCGCCGCCTAAATTATCAACGCCCACAAAGGTCACTTGTGCGCCGATATACATATAGGCATAAGAGCAAACGCGTTCAAAAATATGGTTTAAAGGTAAAAAACTCAACCCTCTGTCACCGGGCTTCATCGGGATAAGCGGTCTGGTGGAATCAATATTTGCAACAATATTATCGTGACTCAACATCACACCTTTAGGGTTACCCGTTGTGCCAGAGGTGTAAATAATCGTCGCCAAATCATTGGGACGTACCGTTGCTTTGATGCGTTCAACTTCTTTTTGAGCCGTTTCAATGTCTTCTTCATTTTGCCACAAATCTGACCAAAGCGGTGCATAATCCACTTTATCAAATGTATAAATCGAGGTCATAGACGGTACAGCCGCTTGTGCTGTTTTTACTTTTTTGTAGATAGACTCCTTCGCATCGTCGCCAACAAAACACATTTTAATGGCTGCTTCATTAAAAATGTATTCATAATCTGTGCTGGCAATAGTTGGATAAACAGGCACATTGCAAACGCCTATCTGTGCCATACCCAAGTCCAAAGCCACCCATTCAGGGCGATTTTTCGAAATAACCGTGCCTATCATATCGCCCGGACGGAGACCGAGGCGCAACAAGCCCCGACTGATTTTGTTTGCCAAGTCAATGACTTTGGCAGTGGAATAACGCAATACTTCTTTCCCTTCATGTCGGTAAATATAGGCGACATCTTGCGGGTAATGCTCTTGTTGGTAGTAGATGAAATCAAAAATGCGTGTTGGATTTTGCATACTCGTTGTTTGTTAGTTGATACTGGTTATTGGTTATTGGTGAATTAGTTATTGGTGATTAGTTACAGCCAATAGCTAATTACCAATAACGAGTAACCAACTATGATTCAATAAAATTTAGGTTGAAAGTAAGGATTATTTTCAAAATTTTAAAAAAGAGTGGATGTAAAGTGTTAAAAAGTTTTACCCCCCTCAGTATTTTGAGGAAAATCATTTGATTTTTGTAAAAAAAGCCAAATTGAGGCATTACATTTTTACTTTTGCGCTTTGAAACAACTCACAGCGCAACTTTTTTATGAAAAACTATCAATTATTGATGACCAAACTCTTTGAAGATTGGTCGGGCGAAGCCGCCACACAAATGGATCAAATCGCACAAGCCGGCAGTGACCGCCGATATTTTCGGATTCATGGTGCTTCAAAATCTGCTGTCGGCACATATAACGCAGAATATAAAGAGAACAAAGCCTTTATTCGTTTCACACAACATTTTTGGAACAAAGGACTACCAGTGCCTGAAGTCTATGCAGAAAGCCTTTTGAATGGCGTTTACCTGCAAGAAGACTTAGGTGATGCCCAGTTGTTCAACTTTTTGCCGCCTTTTGGCGAGCCATGGAACGATGATGTGATTGGTCTCTATAAAAAATCGGTGACAGCTCTCGCAGATTTGCAAATCACAGGCGGCGAAGGTTTGGACTATTCTGTTTGTTATCCGCGTGATGCTTTTGATAAGCAGAGTATGATGTGGGATTTGAATTATTTCAAGCATTATTTCCTCAAACTCGCCAAAGTGCCCTTTGATGAACAAGCCTTAGAGGACGATTTTCAGAAGTTTACGAACTACCTTTTATTGGCTGAATGTAACTATTTTTTGTTCCGTGATTTCCAGTCGCGCAACATTATGATAAAAGACGGCAATCCTTATTTCATTGATTATCAAGGTGGTCGTAAGGGTGCTTTGCAATATGATGTCGCTTCACTTTTGTATCAAGCCAAAGGTGGCGTACCCCCCTCAGTAAAAAAGGACATTTTTGAACATTACCTCGATAAAGTAGAAAGCCTTGTACCTGTTGACCGTGTTTTTTTTACGGATATGTATTATGGCTACGTCCTCATTCGGTGTTTGCAAGCTTTGGGTGCTTATGGTTTCAGAGGTTTGTTTGAGCGCAAAGAGCATTTTTTGTCGTCTATTCCGTTTGCCATCAATCAAATTGAGGATATTTTAGGGTTTATAAAAATGCCTGTCAAACTGCCTGAATTGTTCAAATGCCTTGAATTGATAGTGAAAAGTGATGAATTTGAAGGTTTTGACAAGAAGAAATACGCCGACAGCCCACTTTCCGTCAAAGTCAATTCATTCTCATATCTAAAAACAGGCTATCCGCCTGACCCCTCCCTAAATGGCGGCGGTTTCGTCTTCGATTGTCGCTTTATTGAAAACCCGGGACGTTATGACGAATATAAACGATTGACCGGCAGAGACAAACCCGTCATTGATTTCCTCAAAACGAATGGTCAAATGGACAATTTCCTACAAAATGTCTATGGTATCGTTGATAAAGCCGTTGAAACCTATCTCGAAAGACAGTTTTCAAGCCTTATGATCAATTTTGGTTGCACTGGCGGTCAACACCGTTCCGTCTATGCTGCCGACCAATTGGCAAAACATTTGGCGGATAAGTATGGTGTTCGGGTCGCTTTGCAGCATATTGAGCAGGAGAAAAAGGGGTGGGTTAATTAGAATAAAACAGAGGGAGACACAAGCGTGGCTTACTCCCTTCAGTAAAAAGGACATTTTTGAACATTATCTCGATAAAGTCGAAAGTCTCGTGTCTGTTGACCGTGCTTTTTTTACGGATAT
>JAYSQG010000398.1:0-15492 GCA_043721685.1 Saprospiraceae bacterium
AGTTTTTTCATCGGCGAAGGCGTTCCGGATCTCATCGAAGGCAAGGCGAATGACTTGATTCCGTTCCTACCTCTTTTTCTTTTTACGGTGGCAGGCTATGTGATGGCTTGGCTCAGTACTTTTTTTGGTGGTTGGATGCTCGTATTAGGCGGTGTCGGCATGTGGGGCTATCATGTGGCTTTCAATCATGCATGGCGGGTCGCCTTGGTTTTTGGTCTGCCTTTTACGATAGCAGGCATTTTATTTTTGATTTATTGGCATAAAATGGATTTTACGAAGACGAAAAAATTCTACTAAATAAAAAGTAAAGTGCTTCAACCCACTTTTGGCTTTTTGCCATAAATATCTTTCAACCGCTTAGATTCACCATTGGCATCTTTTACATTAAGGTTATAACGTATCCGCACCTTTGTACCCATAGGTGCATAGAAATAAATCCGCCACATATCACCTTCGGCAGTACCAATGCAGCCGTTTGAGTAAGCCTTGCCAAGTGTAGTTTCGTTCGTTGTTGGGTGAATCAACTGACCGTTACATTCGCTATTGATTTCAGGTTCGAGCCAAGGCATGAGGGGCATCAGCGTTGTGTCACCATCGTCACGAGCGGTTTTGTAGTAGTTTTTACCAGAAACGGGGTCTAAAAAGAAGGTTTTGAAATAAACTGTAACGATTTTACCCGATCCTGTTCGTGTTCTTAGATTAGACATTTTTTCATACACAGACCATTGACGAATACGGTTTTGTCCAACTCTGACGAGGTATGAACCGATGGTATCGCCGTCTTCAATAATGCGCAATGTGTATTCTGGAATATTGATATCAAGGACGGTTTTGTCTTGTTTTTGCATTATCTGCTTTGCAATCGTATCGGTTGGAATATATAAGGTGTCGCCTTTTTTCAGCACTTCTAATTTTTGTTGATCATAAACAAAAACGCCATTTTTCCTTTGGCGATAATAATCAGTGCTTTCAAAAGTATCAATAATCCAAGGATTCGCGCGCACGATGAGATGATGTGTTAAATCGTAATCCACCAAAGTATCGTAAGCGCGAACAAGGCTATCCATGTATCTAAAATAATCTTTGATGCGGATATTTCGCCCCACAACGTGCGCAAAATGCCATGTTTGAACAGGCGAGGTATCGGGATTGATTGCAGAAGGAATGGGCTCATCATTCTTTGATGCAACAGAAGGTTGGCAGCTATTTAATGTAAAAATTAAGGCGATAAAACCAAATAAAAAGGTTGGGTGTAAATTAAAGAATCTATTCATAACGTGCGCTTTTTTGTCATTTTTGATATAAAAATAAGGCTTTCGGATAAAATTACACACAAAGGAGGGCTTTAAGGTTGACTTAAATCATGTTTTGTACTAATTTTTATCCTTGTCTTCCCCCTCAGTATCATTTAGTTTTGTAGGATAATTAACAGACTTTTCTAAAAACTTAAAACGTATGCGCTATGAAAAAAATATCATTCTTTGGGTTTGTTTTCGTCCTTATGACCCTTCTTTCTGCTTGTAATGTCTATAATCAAATAAACTCAACAGTTGACCCGACGGTTAATTTTGACAAGTATAAAACCTTTGCTTGGCTCACAGACAAAGCAGATACAGCTAATTCGCCTTATAATAATGAGATAATTCGAAACAATATCCGCAATTATTTTAGTAAAGAGATGTCGAATAGAGGTTTTCAAGTTAACCTTGAGCAACCTGATTTATTGCTCGAATTGGCAGTAAAAAACGAGCCACACACCGTTCGTCGCGTATATCAAGATGACTATTATTTCAATCGCTATTATTTTCGGAGCATTTATTTTTCACCGTTTACACGGCGGTATTATTATGTCTTTTATCCAAATTATTATTATTCAAATCCTAATCCTCATGTCGAATTCGATTCACATATCAATAACTCGGTCACTTTAAATGTTATTGATGCCAACGGGCACAAATTGTTGTGGACAGGCAGTGTGCAAGCCGATATCTATGAACCTTCTGTCATTCAAAAAGATATTCATCCAGCCGTTGTTAAGTTAATGAAACAATTTCCTGTAAAACCTAAGCCCATTGTGAAGCATAATATTGCGGCAAATTAATGACAAACAAACATAAATATAATTAAACAAATTTCTGTATCGTCCTGAAATAGGTTGTCAATAGTTGCAGCATAAAGCAGTTTTATAGGTGATTGCCCCCTCAGTATTTTATCTAAAAAATCTTAAAAACTACTTCTTGTAATAATCCAAAGGTGGTTTTCGGTTGCCCATCAAGGATTCGAACTTATAATCTTTCCCGCGTTGTTTATCCAATTCAACTTTGGCTTTGTCAATGACTTCTTGTTGTGTAAACAAATCAAGAGCTGTCAAAGCAATCGTTTTAGCAGCAACAATCATCCCTTTTTTACCAATCGTCATACCACCCGCTGCAACAGCTTGCCAACTGTGGGCAGCAGTACCTGGCACCCAAGTAGCTGCCGAAATACCGACGGTCGGGACATTCCAACTGACATCAGCGACATCAGTAGAACCGCCGCCGCTCGATTTTTTAAACTGTTCCATCACTTCGGCGGCGGTCATAACTTTGGCAGCGTTTTCTATGGGTGGAATTTCTGTATTTGTAAACGTTGTTTGCAGTTTCCGAGCAAATTCTTTCTCCCCCTCAGTATAAGTGACACCGCCGACCGCTTCGAGGTTTTTTTGCATCACTTCATTCAAAGTTTTGTTAATCAACATGCTGTACGAACCACCCATGATTTCCCATTCGACCTTTGTACCTGTCCCC
Source organism: Saprospiraceae bacterium (assembly GCA_043721685.1). GTDB lineage: Bacteria > Bacteroidota > Bacteroidia > Chitinophagales > Saprospiraceae > JAAFJT01. The sequence goes on from JAYSQG010000398.1 coordinate 2,787, forward strand.
AATGCTGCGCCTGTTGCCGCATCTTGCACTCGTTTCCAAAGGTCTTTGACCACATTTACGTCTCTATTGCGGATAAAATAATTAGATTCTGCAAAAGCTGGGACAACATTCGGTGCTTCACCGCCTTTTGTTATAACATAATGGATTCGAGAATCGGAAGGGATATGCTCGCGCATCATATTGACCATAACGTTCATCGCTTCAACGCCATCCAAAGCCGAACGTCCTTTTTCGGGTGCGGCAGAAGCATGAGAAGCTGTGCCATAAAAACGAAAGAAAGCAGCAATAATCGCTAACGAAGAAGTCATCGTGACCGCATTTCTATCTCCAGGATGCCAATGCAAAGCCACATCTACATCTTTAAAATAACCATCGCGCACCATATATATTTTGCCGCTTCCCGCTTCTTCGGCAGGCGAGCCAAACAGCTTGACAGTACCGCTTTTGCCTGTCCGTTTCAACCATTCTTTGACTTCAATGGCGGCTGCAACCGAAGCGACACCAAACAAATGATGTCCGCACGCATGACCCGCCGCTTGACCAACTATAGGTTTCAATTCAGGTGTTGCCTCTTGTGCAACCCCAGGCAAAGCATCAAATTCTGCCAAAATGGCAATCACTGGCTTACCACTGCCGTAGGTTGCAACAAACCCTGTGGGCATACCCGCCACACCTGTTTCCATCTGAAACCCTGCTTCATTGAGTTGCGCTTGCAGCAATTCACTGCTCTTGTCTTCGTGAAAAGCTAATTCTGCGAAGCCCCAAATCTTTTGCGCAACTTCGGAATATTTGTCGTATTTTTTATCTATTTCATTGATAATGAACTTCTTATCAGCATCTATACTTTTTTGTGCTATAAGTGAATTGACTAAAAACAACAAAATGAATAAATGTAAACATGTTTTTTTCATCTTAATTAATTTAAATGTGATTGATATTTTTTATGCCCCATACTGAGGGGGACATAGGACGAGACTATCTCAAATGGTTCTGGTTATTACTTTTTTGTCTTTTGTCTTTCACGACTTTCTAAAAACGTTTTTTCAATAAAAAATCCACCCATTTTGGCGGCACGCAAACCTGCTTTTTTCGCCGAATATATCTCATCTAATACATCGTCGTTTGACAAACCCTTCTCTTCGGCAGCCGTTTGTCCGTCTGTCGCGAGGGCATAATGCACCAAAGAGTTGGCATCGCCATGACCTAAACCGAGTTCTTGCATCAAAAAAGTGCGTATTTCGCCATGTTTCGTCAAACCGCTTGACTGAATGAGGGTGCGGATGACTTCAAGGTTTTTACCCGTTTTGGTTTCAATATTGCGTAATTGTGTTTCGCGGGCTTTTTGTAGTGCATCCATATTTATTTATTCTTTTATTTTTTACGAAAAACCATTGTCAAAATCCTCGGTGGCACTCCTACCCTTTCATTTTCGTCAAACCATTCATGAATATCCATGCACTCAAAACCGTTTTCAGATGCTGCCTTGTAAAAATCTGAAACGTGGTGTGTAAAACACGTCAATTCATAAATCCCTGCGTCTGTCTCGAATTGCGCTTTGGTACCTAAATATTGCTTAAAAGGATGCAGTTCACCGATATAAAATAGTCCGTTTTGTGTCAAAACACGTTGAATTCGTTTAAAAATGCCGTTTAAACTCTCAATATGTTCAAGTACCAAACTGCACGTAACTAAGTCAAATGTTTCGTCTTCAAATGACCAATTTTCTTGAATATCCGCTCTAACAAATTGCACATTTTCGCTGCTGATTTTTTGCTTTGCCTTTTTGAGCATTTCCTCTGAAAAGTCAACACCAACGAGTTTTTTAGTCTGTTTGTGCAGCCATTCGGTGTTTTTTCCAGTGCCACAACCAATTTCTAAGACATTTTCAAAGGTTTTATCCTCCAAAATCTGTTTAAGTGCAACCGCTTCTAAGTCACGCGTTTTGTTTTGATTCGTATCATAGATTGCAGACCAGTTGTTATAGGCTTCTTGAATAGTCATTTTCAGCTTTACTGTTGTTAATTTTTCACTCGTTTATATTTTTCAATAATCACATGGTCAACACCCAATTTCTCTACCTTTTCAATACCTTTTTGAATTAAAGTATCATTTACAATACTGACAACAAATTCAAATTTATTGTTCTCCCATTCTCTACTAATGAAGTATTCCAAATGTTCGGTGTAAACACTGTCAATCAGCGTATAATTGCCTCCCCCCGCTGTGAATTTAGCCGTTGCCGTGTCTTTCCCCATACTCAAATCATGGCTCAAAAAAGCAAAATGCGTAGGATTGATGATTTTAATCATTTTGATATTAGGATTAAACGTAGAGGTCGTTGAATCCTTTTCTGTACTTGTAGCAGCAATCAGTTCCCAAGTCCCGACGAGTGGAATTGGGTTTTGTTTTTTATCATTGTTACATGATGCGCCCATAATGACCATCAAAAAAATAGCGATTTTTAATTTCATAATTTATTTTTATTTACAACTAATTTACCTGCAAAATAAGCCATCGGCATATAGGCTGCACCAACATCCAAAATTGTAAACCACGTAGGAGACGGCAACATAAGCACATTCGCAATGCCACCTGCCAAGAAAAGAATACCTATAATCATGGCAAATTTCATTTTATTGCCGACTGCAATTGTTGCCGCAACTAAAGCACCCACAAATGTCCCAACGGCATGAGCCAAAAAAGGAAAGACAAAATGTTTGGGTTCCATTAAGTGCATTGAGGCTTTTAAGCCTTCCATAGTTGTCACATCAGCACCGTCTGGTGGGGGAATGATTGAGCCACTTATCATGATGAGGCCCATATTCACGAAACTGCCGATAACAGCACCCGCTAAGATTGCCAAAACGTTTTTCAGTATTGGATTCATTTACTTTGATTTTTATGATTGAATTCGAATTTTGTTATAGTTAATCACTTGTTTTTATGCAAAGTTAAACAAAAAAGCCTCTGCAATAAGAAATTGCATGAGGCTTTTTTGCTTTTATACTGAGGGGGTCGGAAACACAAGGAAAATAAACGTTTGGATTTATTTCACTTCATTAGGATTGAGAACAGATGGATTAAACCCTTTTACTATCAGCCATATCCCTAAAAATATTTCGTTCAAACCCATAGGGAGCATAATCATAATGCCGCCCAATGAATGTCCAAAAATACTTGATACGATTTCAGTAAACAATAGCAGAACACCTATCAACCCCCAAATGGATATGAATCGTGGGATAAGTCTCGATTGAAACAAAATATAATAAAACATAGAAGCACTCAAACAAAATCCTAAAAGTCCTAAATTTTGGGTTGCACCTCTTGCTTTCAGAAAATATTTGCCTATAGTCGGCAAATAAGAAGATTCCAACATACCTGTTTGTACATGTTCCTTACCTATGGCTAATATCGTCAGAAGGAAAATGCCACTAATCGTGGCGATTACCCACTCATTCAATCTAAGTCCTACATACCAAAGCGCTATACTTTCATTATGTTTTTTTAAAATGGGGAACATGATGACAGCAATACCAAATACGGATGCACCACAAACCAAATCAGAAAGCATGGCTAATGTCACATTGTTTGAATGGGTTGAAACATCTACAAGGAAGTTTTTACCATACAAAATAGGTCGTAATATAACACTGTGACTGATAACAGCTGTTAGCATTTGCAATAGAAATAATATGCCCACTATTCTCGCAGCGTTTTTAGTGCTATTCAAACTTTTCGTTTTTTCAAGCATAATGATAATGTTTTAGCGCATTGTTTAGGGTTCCTTAATCTTTGAGCCTTTTATGAGTAACCACAGCATAAAAATCAATTCTCCATAAAACGTAAACTGGGCAAAATCTATATTAATGGTAGGAAATAGAAAGGGTCTTAAAGAAGTTAGCATGTAGCCTAAACCCGCAATGACCATGATAAGTAAACCTATCCCAGCAATGAGTGCAGCCGAACGGAGCGAAGTTTTAGTTGGAGAACTTGTCATTGTCATTGATTTAAAATTTCTTAGTCATTTTGATTTTTCATTAGATAGCATTGTGCTTGATTTGGTTACATCCCAGTCTTTTTTTTATGAAATTACTTCTATACTGAGGGGGGGTATAGCGACGCCGTTCTTTATTATACTTTGGTGATTGATTGTTAAAATAACATTAAACAGCACCAGCGTACCGTTTCAATTCGGTTAGTCATTTTTTCAATCCTTTGCTTATCTTTGCTGAACATTAAAACAATTCATCTTATCAACTTTAACATTACAAAATGTCTTCAAATACAGAATCTTGGGGTTCTCGATTGGGTCTAGTTTTGGCTATGGCTGGCAATGCTGTTGGCTTTGGCAACTTCCTTCGTTTCCCTGTACAGGCTATCCAGAATGGCGGTGGTGCGTTTATCGTTCCTTACATGGTTTGTTTTTTACTTTTAGGAATGCCTTTATTGTTCGTTGAGTGGTCAATGGGGCGTTTTGGCGGTCAATATGGCGACCATTCCACCCCTTTTATTTTTGACAGAATGGGGAAAAAGGCTGTGTGGAAATACATTGGGGTTTCAGGCATTTTCATCAATATAGGTGTTGCTGCCTATTATTGTTATCTCGAAAGTTGGACTTTAGGCTACCTGTGGTACTCTGTTACGGGTGCGTTTTCGGGTCAAACATCGGACGGTGTCAACGCTATGTTTACGCATTATGTCGGTTTATCAGGTAATATTCCTTGGATCTGTTGGGTTCTTTGCCTCGCCATTAATACATGGATTTTATCCCGAGGCTTGGAAGGTGGTGTAGAAGTTGCCGCTAAAATCGGTATGCCTTTGTTGATTCTCTTCGGCATTTTCCTCGCTATCCGTGCTTTGACAATTACGGCAGGTTCTGATGGCGCTATCAATGATGGTTTGGTGGGTGCCAATTTTCTTTGGAAACCCGATTTTTCAACGATATGGACTGCCAAAGTCTGGTTAGCCGCCGCAGGGCAGATATTTTTCACGCTTTCCGTCGGTTGGGGTATGATTCATTCTTATGCGGCATATATTAAACCGAACGATGATATTGTACTCAATTCCCTTTCTGCGGGTTGGACGAATGAATTTGTAGAGGTCGTTTTGGGCGCAAGCATCGTCATTCCTATTTCAGTCGGTTATCTGGGTATAGAACGCGTCGTTGAACTGACACAAAGTGGTGGTTTGGGATTAGGTTTCCGCACCATGCCTTTCCTTTTTCAACAATGGGGACCCGTTTTGGCGATGTTAGCGGGTGTGGCTTGGTTTGGTTTATTATTTTTTGCAGGTATCACTTCGTCTTTGGCGATGGGCACCCCTTGGATGAGCTTTTTACGTGATGAATTTAATTGGTCTCGTAACAAATCTGCTTTGTCTTTTGCAGCTATTGTCTTTGTATTGGGCTTACCAACAGTGCTTTTTTACAACGAAGGGGTTTTTGATGAATTTGATTATTGGGTCGGCACAGTCGGTTTGGTATTGGCAGGTCTATTAGAAATCATCCTATTCTCATGGATTTTTGGCATCGAAAAAGGCTGGAAAGAAATCAACAGAGGAGCGGATATTCGACTGCCGATTTTCTTCAAATATGTCCTCAAATACGTAACGCCCCTCATTATTGCATTTGTTTTTATAGGCAGTTTACCCGATATTTATGACAATTTGGTGCATAAAAAACTGTATGCTAAAATTGCCGCAGCCACAAACTCTGCCGACATAGCAGCCTTTCAAACCCAAATGACTTACCTCAATTGGTCAAGGTTATTGCTGATAAGTGTTTTCTTTGGCATCTGTTATATGGTATTTTTAGCAAGTAAAAAAAGAAAAGAAAAAGCGCTCAACGCAATGGGGCGATAAATGGTCAAAACCTTATAAAATCGTAAATCTATTTAACTTTTAAATTCAAAAGATATGGATACTTCTGCTTTGATTATGATGGTATTATCAAACTGCATCATTGCAGGTTTTACCTTCTATTTTTTTATAAAAATGCTGAAAACGCCTTTGAAAACGCCAGAAGAAGATGAACTGAACTACCCAAGAGGTGGGTGAAATCTTTTATTCTATTGTTCATTCCTTGCGTTTATGTAACACTAACTAAAAAGCCTCTGCAAAATGATATTGCAAGAGGCTTTTTGGGTTTTTATACTGAGGGGGATAACGCAAGCGATTTTATATCTTCCGATATGCCGTACCTATAACAAGCATAAGAAAACCAATCAACAACATCTGATAGTTATATTTCGATAATTCCTCAACGTGGGTGTAATGTGCCAAAATACCTAAACCGCCAATAAGGAGGGCTAAAAACCAAAGTGTTTTGTTTGGCGCACTTGGCATAAAAGTTCTTCTAAACATAGTTATTTGATTTAGCTGTGATTGAATGTTTTTTTTTCAAATAGTGTATTGAATCAGTAGCGATGCTCTGCAAAGGTGCACACATCTAAATCATTAAGTGTTATACAATTCTAGGGAAAACTTACATAATTCATACATAGGTGAATGGTTGACCGGAACGTACATCTTTAAGATTTTAGTTCTTCTTTCGAAAAATATTAAATAAGTTAGATATTTTTTTGCGTTCTTCTTTAAATTTCTTTCTAGGTACTTGGTCATCAAAATTTTCTAATTTGCGATAGGCAGCCAGCAGTGCTTTTGGATATTCGCCTTTGTAGGCTATTTCATAAAATGAATAACCATTGAAAGGAATAACATAATTCCTTTGGTTTTTTTATTCAGATATTGGACAAACGACGCATCTTTAACAGACAATTTATCAACAGCCAACGAATCATTTTCTGTAAAAGATAGTGTCTTTATATTGTTGACATCCAAATAATATTTTCTGCATCATTGAGGTTGCCTTTTGCTTTCACATCGGCATCAAAATTGGCTGAAAAATTGCCAAAATTGGAAATATCCTTAAAATATTGTTCTATAAATTTTAAATCAAATTTATTAACAACGGTAGCAATGCTGTAATTTAAGTTTTTAAGATTGAGCGTAAAATTGCCTTTTACATCGCCAGCACCCAAACCCGATTTAAAAGAAAACTTAGCGTTAAAAGTATCCACATCCCATTTCATACCCTCACTTTCGAATATCATATCTTTGACAAAATAATTTATGGGGACAGATCTTTCACGATAATGAAATTCGCCTTGATCTATTTTCATATCGAGGATATTAAAAAAGACGGCTTTTTTCATCGTGTCGGGTGATTCTTTTGAAGAAAATCGTTCTATCAAATCAGCAAAATTTATATCGCCTTTTTTGTTTTGACTGATGAAAGCAACAGGCTCAATCAATTTTATGGACTTTATGATATACTGTTTGGAAAAGATTTAGAGGATGCCAATATTCAGGTTCAAACCTGTTGAGGCTAAAAACACACTATCACTTTTGTGTTCATAAATTTTAAAATTTTTGAATGCCAGATTACCTGTAAAGGGATTGACATATACCCAGTCCATTGTGATTTGTCGCCCCGTATATTCTTCATCATATTTTTCAATAACGTATTTGGTAATAGGGGAAATAAAAATAATAAGCAATAGGGCGGCGGCGATTATCGTACCCAATAAAATCAGTAAAGGCTTTCTCCATTTAAGCATCGATTTTTTTTGAGTATCCGTCAGGTTCACATTCAATTTAAGCATTTTCATTAAGACAATTATTTTATTGGCAATAAGTTTGACTCAGCCTTCCATAAAAAATGTCAGGGAACAAAAAAATTAACGCTCAATATACCACAATTTATTGAGTATAAATTCTGTCCTTATTTTATTGCAAATAATGAATATATAATTAGGCATATGATTTTACAAACTTATCGTCTGTCAAATCCATTGATATTTTGATATTGCTCGACAACAAAATACCCCCCTCAGTATTTTGATGAAAATAGTTACTTGCAAACAACAGCGGAGAGATATCAATCCATCTTCGTTGCTCTAAATAATAATTAAGGACTAAAACAAGGCTATTTTAAAAAAAATAATCAATTTAAAAGATGCTATGACAAGCCCTATTGCTGGATTAATGAAACCAGAAACAGACATGATTTGGTGGGCGATGATCGGCTCCTGTCTCGCTCAAGGTTTTTTATTGTCCTATGTTTTTGGAAAATGGGCTAACATTACTACAGTCGTTGGCGGTGCGAGCGCAGGTGCAACCTTAGGTATTCTAATCGGTTTGTATTATGACTTAGGGATTTTTGCCATGAGCAATATGTTTACCATTCAAACAATGCTGATGGACATTGTCATGTCCGGTGTGATGATGGCAGCTATTGGTGCTGTCGTCGGTTGGTGGCTTGGCAGAAATAAAGAATAAATATAACGCCGCTTGATTTTAACACATCAAGCGGCGTTCTTTTCGAAGGGAGATATCGTAAACCTCATCCCTTCAAAAAAGCCAACAAAGCTGCCAAACTTTCATTCGGGCTTTCTTCCATCGGCACATGACCTACATGTGGTAAGATGATGAGCGTATCATTAGGCAAATCGGCATGAAAACGGGTGGCACTACTGAGGGGTATCAATTCGTCTTGTTCGCCCCAAAGTACCAATGTGCGTTGTTGAATCGTACGTATCAACGGCAACTGGCTGGTGTCATATACGCTCGTCATGCGGTCAACAAAGGCTTGACGATTGCCTGTTCGCAGCGTGAGGTCAAAATACCTATCCACAAGGGTTTCTGTAATTTTTGTTTTGTCGGCATAAACACTTTCGACGCTTTTTTGGGCTAAAAAGCGCGGCGTAATGAATGTCATCAGCTTATTCCAACCCTTTTTTTGAGCCAATACAAACGCAATCGGTTTACTGATGGAATTCAACGGATAACCCGCCGCATCAATCAATACGAGCTTCTCTACCCTATTGGGATATTGGAGTGTAAACTGCCAAGCGATTTGTCCACCCAAAGAATTGCCAGCCAAAATACATCGATTGATGCCTTGACTTGTCAAAAATGCTTCTATAAAAGTGGCATAATGGTCAATAGAATAGTCCCGATTAGGAAACGGGCCCGTTAACCCAAAAGCGGGTAAATCCATGCGCACAATGCGTTTTTGGCTTTTCAAAGCAGATGTCCAAGCATCAAAAGTGTGCAAACTTGAACCTGTGCCATGTATCAAGACCAAAGGCACTGAATCGATGGGGTTGCCTTCATCACGGTAATGCACTTTCATACCTTCTATTTCCACAAAAGCAGAAGGCGGCGGTGCATATTGACTTTTCAAGTCTTCAACAGATTTGTCGGTGTATCCAAAAAAGGCGGAAACTAAAACCACAAAGACAAAAAAGCTGATTAACAGTATTCTTATTGTTTTTTGGATTAATTTCATGAAAAATAGGTTTTTATTGTTGAGAATTTTTGTCAAAGATAGTTTTTTTAGTTTATATACTGAGGGGGTGCTGTTTCTTTTAATTCCATCTTGGTTTTGTGAAAATAGTGATAAGGAAAAAAAGAAAAAACAAAAAAGCAGGTACTGCGACAACCGACAACAAGATTTTGGCAGCTTTTAAGTATCCTGATGATTTAAGAAACCAACTGCCACCTAACAGAGCGGCTAAACCGATTAATAAGCCAAACCAGAGCGTGCCATTGAACGAAGACACCGAGCCATCGCCGAGTCCAACAACAAAAAAATAAACAGCAACAAGGGCTACAAGGGAATCAATGCCCCAAAGAATCCAGAAAAGTATCATTTTTGATGGTTTTATATGAATGATGCTGCAAAATAATCATGTTAAACAATTTTCATTTCAATACTAATTAAACCCATTTTTTGCCCAACATGTAATTCTTTTAATGTCCATTATTGGCAACTTATCACCTTTTTGCGGCATTTTATCGCAACCCGCTTCTTGATTAATTGAACAGAGAAAGGTATGTGCATTGAAATCTTTTTTAGCCGTTTCAAATGTAGATAAATTCAAGCCATGGGCAGGATTATTCGCTCCATGGCAGCCTGCCGTTGCACATTTTGCATCAAATATAGATTTTATATCTTTAGCATAAGTAGGTGTTAAACCCGTACAATCTGTTTCTGCGACATAAAGACTATTCGTTTTACCCGATTCAGTGCCTATATTTTTTTCACAGGCTTGAAAAGTTATAAGGCTTAAAAAAATAAAGCCTAATAGAAGCGTTGTTTTTGTCATAAGTAGTTACTTTAGAAATTAAAAAAAAATGAGGCTCGCTTATAGGCGAACCTCATCTTTCATTGATTAATTAATGAGACACAATAAAGGGTTTAAAAGTATCTCTTTTCCCTTTTGAAGCAATACGAATCATATATTCACCCACAATAACTTCAGAAACATCAATCCTAAGATAGTCCTCTGTTACATGGTGAAAATCTTTTGATTGTATCAGTTGCCCAACACTATTGTACAAATAGATACTCGTTGGATTGCCTTTAAATGAACGGAGGTCAATAGTCAATTCATAATCTGTAGGATTAGGAAACAGAAGTGCGGGTTGGACTTGTCCAAAAGCGACTTTTTTAATTTCGGAATAACTTATAGTACCATCATTAAAAACAACTTTAATACGATAAAAGTTATCACCTTCAAGAGGGTTATTATCATATCCCGAGTAATTTTTAATGCTTGTAATGTCTGGTGTATGCAGATGCGTATTTGAACTTAAATCTAAATTATTAACGATTTGAAGGTCATCAAATTCACCCGTTTTGTCGTTCAATCTTTGAATAACGAAATAGTCATTTTTATAAGCATTATTGCTGGCCCAATCAATTCTTGCACGTTTATATTCTGCTGACGCTTCCATTGATAGTATGATAGCAGAGGTCAAAGGCAAAGCACTGGCTGATTTTACAACAAGTTTGCGCATCATATCATGGTCTTCGTGAGATAGAATATGGCAATGCCAAACGTATTCTCCAACACGGTCAAACTTAGCGGTGATGGTCATAACCTCACCAGGCAGCAGTATTTCAGTATCTTTCCATCCATCTTGTCCAAGTGGATAAGTTGTTGGTTGTCCTTGTAAAGCGACTGTTCCCAATTTAGCCCCGACCCCTGTATTCCCATTATGCAGTATTTGTGTTTTGGGTTTTAAAGTATAGTTGAATTTTTGTTTACTCAATACTTGAAACGATACAAGATGTAAATGTACCGGATGAGCATCCGCTGTGGTATTATAAATTTCCCACACTTCCGTATCATTCAAATTAACAAATTCTGTTGTTGGGTCAACCCATGTTAATGAGCCATCGTTGACATTTGTTGGGTCAAAAATGCCCAACATAGGCAAAATTCTCCCCAAGTCATCGGTACCTTCAAAAAGGGCTAATTTTCTCGTTTTTTGAGGTGTACCTAAAGCCTTGATGGGTCCTAATAATGGGCGTAAATTAGTTGCCGTCGTGATATTAACATCAGCAATTTTATTATTTATGGATAAATTTACTCGAAATTGCATTATTTGACCTGTCGTAGCGGGGTTAGATATGGGCGAAGCTGGATTACCATAAGGTGCATCGGGACCCGTGTTAAGGACTGTAATATTTTGCCCTTTCATCGTTGCGAAATCAACGATTATTTCTGCCCGTTGACCAGGTGCCAAAGTCAATTTATTGAGTTGTTTTGGATTGTTTAATTTACCATCATCTGTGGCAATTTGTAAAAAAGAAGCATTGTTAGATAAACTGAAAACGTAGAAACGAGAGTCAGAACCATTCAAAAGACGAAACCGATATTTGCGGGGTTCGACATCCATAAAGGGCCAAACCATTCCATTGACGAGTATAAAATCGCCAAAAAACTCAGGCATGCCACTTATTGCAGGAGAGGTCGGTGTTGGTGGAGCAGATGGGAAATATAATTGCCCATTGCTGTCAAACATCCTATCTGTGACCACAAGCTCTCTGTCATAATCGTTTCTGGGCAAGCTTAAGGCATTGTCATTGGCATCATTCACAAAATAAAAACCAGCCAAACCTGCATAAACATTCAAACGAGTCATGCCTAAAGCGTGGTCATGATACCATAATGTTGCGCCCTGTTGTGAATTATCATATTGGTATATTTTTTTGACCCATCCGATGCCTTTTTCAGCATATTCTTGCGTGAACCAAGCATCGGGATCACCGTCACTGGCGGCTTCTGAATGACCGCCATGTAGATGCGTCACAGCAGGGATACCTTTTAATGGCCGGGCTTTATGGTAGGTAAGGTCAACTGGCAGCAAATGGGTTGTCGGTAAATTGTTAATCCACTCGACATAGGAGACACTATTAGCATTTGCTACAAGCGTTGGACTAGGAAAAGAGATTTGTCCTGGGTTTTTGCCATATCCCCAGACATTCGTTTTCAGTTGTCCTTTTTTTGTTGGGCTCATCAAGCCAAGCCATTGGCTTGTTTGACCCAATTGCATCGTTGTCGTCGTGCCGCTTACATTGATTTTAGAAGGAATGGGTACTGCATTTTGAAACTTGGGATGTATAACAGGGTCTAATAACACTGTCTGAGCGGACAATAAAGTGCCTATAAAGGCAAATGAGATGAGTAAATAGAAATTTTTCATAATTCAATGAAGTTTTGATTTGTTATAAAATAGAATTTGTTTTTTAATAAATGACTCATGTTACGCATTGTTTTATTTTAAGCCCGTTAGGGCTGACACCGTTTATAGAAAAGTAAATCAAGCCATTTTTCTAAGGTGCGTAGCGCCG
>JAYSQG010000399.1:0-11735 GCA_043721685.1 Saprospiraceae bacterium
TTTATAGGGTTAGCATATTGTTTTAGTTTGATTCCATATTTTTCATTAATGGTTTCAATATCGGACAAAAGTAATGCTTCTGTTTCAGCAATCGCAAGATAAAAAATGCCAATTCCATCAATTCTTTTATTGACGTTTTGAAACCAATCGTCTCGATTTTTTACTTTTGTAGTCTCTGATAAAATGCCATGTCAGGGTGTTCTCCCAGAATGGCTATTTTTAATTATTTCCCCTTAGTTTTCATCTTGTTTTGTTTGCATTAAAAATATCGTCTTCCAAATTCAGGTGAACCCAACGGTCACTCAAAAACATATCACCTTCTTTGATACGTTCACCCATTTCTTTGGCTTGTTCAGGTGTGAGTTTGTGCATAACCGTTCCTTTTTCGGCATCATATCGTGTAACGATGATTCTATCCAATTCGTCGGGGTGAATCGCGTTCAACACTTCGGGCGAATGTGTCGTGATGATAATTTGCTTTTCTTTGGATTGTTCTATTAGAAAATCCATGAGCTTATGGAGTTGGTCGGGATGGATGCCGAGCTCGGGTTCTTCAAGGAATAATATTTTCTTATTTTCAGAAAAATATACGTTACCGAATAAGTAGAACATTCTTTTAGTGCCATCAGAAAGCTCATTCCATTTTATCCAATTTCCATTTACTAAAAAAATTAAAAATATGTTATCTAAGTCAATTGAATTACCTTTTTCGTGTTCATAAGTTATGGAATCTATATCAAATAATACTTCAGAAATTGGTGTATATTTCCTTATTATATTTAAAAAATGTGAAGGGAACTTTAAGCCACCAATGACTTCAGTGGCATAAAATTCGTCTGAATTAATATCTCTATCCAAAAAGGAAAAAGAAATTACATTTTCAATAAATCCAAGTTTTTCAATCCCAATATTACGTATAAAGGCGGATTGGATATAGCTAATTTCCTTATCAATTAAATCCCCATCTTCATCCAATATTTCTGTCTCTTCGTATAATTGTCGATAAATATTAACTATTATTTTATTTTTCAATAATTCATTTAGTGGGTTATTGAATGTTAGATAGTTATTAGAAAGTAAGTCTTGAATATCGTACTTTAGGTCGTCATTAATATATTTTACGCTAAAATTTATAAGACCTTCGGCAGAAAGCTCATAATTTCTTTTGAGAATGACGTGATGGTTAATATCTTCTATGATTTCACTAACTTTTAGTATTCGAGTTGGATGACCATTATTTTTTATAGTAGCATTTTCTGTCTTAAATTTTCGTAAATAATATTCAAATGGAGAGTTAAATTTTAGTTTTTGGAAAAAACTAATTTTAGTTTCAAGATTAGGTATCTGCATTTCAGAATACTCTTTATTTAAAGAACGTCTATTCTGTATGTCAATAAACTCCAAAAAATTCGTCTTCCCACTCCCATTCGGTCCAATAATAATATTCAACCCTGGCTTGAAGTCAATCTCCAAATCACGGATACTTTTATAGCCTTTAAGGTGGACTTTGCTGATATAGGCTTGCTGCGGTGTTTCACTCATTTGTTAAATAAAATTTTCACAAAGATAGCAGCGTTTGACATAAAAACAAGATAAGCCTTTTATCTTCGTATCAAAGTCTTTTATTTGTACAAGAAGTGTTTAAAATCTTAAAAAATGGGTAAATTTTTCGACTCTATCCAGCCAACACACAAGGCTTTTGCTGAAAAGCAACACATGTTCTTCGTCAGCACAGCACCTTTAAGTGGCGAAGGGCGCATCAATCTATCGCCAAAAGGCTTAGATAGTTTTCGTATTTTGTCTGAAAACCGAGTGGCGTATATGGATTTAATCAGCAGTGGCAACGAAACATCGGCGCATACGCTTGAAAATGGACGGATTACATTTATGTTTTGCTCGTTTGAGGGTGCGCCAAATATTTTGCGGTTTTATGGTAAAGGCTTCTCTGTGCTGCCTGATACTGAGGGGTGGGATTTGTATGCGCCTCATTTTACGATTTATCCAAGCACGCGGCAAATCATTGTGGCAGATATTGACATGGTTCAGACGTCCTGTGGTTACGGCATTCCTTTGTATGATTATGTAGGTGAACGAACAATTCACTTTGATTGGGCAGATAAAAAAGGTCGTGATGGCATGTTGGAATACAGTCAACAAAACAATTTAGTGAGTATAGACGGCTTGCCTACGGATTTGAGTTTGAAAAAATAAACAAAAAAAGGTCGCTTGAAAAATGATTTTTGATTTATCTTGCAGAACTTTGCGAAAATTGCAAAAGGCTTCATAAAAATAATTAACTAAAATAAAAACAAATCATTATGAGAAAAAGCATTTTCAGTATTCTTCTCGTCCTTTTCGCCGGTGTTATTTCAAAAGCACAAGGCGTAACCATCAGCGAAGAGCCTACCATAACAAAAATGATGGCAGCCTATACAGGTATCAATAAAGTGACAACATCAACGCAGATGATTGACGGCTTCCGTATCCAACTCATGGCAACGACCGACCGTCGGAAAGTGGATCAAGTGATGTCGTCTTTTTCAGCTATTTATCAAGGCGTTCCTGTCACTTGGTCACAAGCACAGCCTTATTATCGCATCCGTGTAGGGGCATTTGCGCAACGCGATGGCGCATCGAGATATTTACAAACCATCAAAAAAGACTATCCCGATGCTTATATCGTTACTGATAAAGTGTCGGTGGCGGAAGTGATGAATTGAAAAAAACTAAATTTCACCCCCTCAGTAATTTTATCATCAGACATGATGCTTTTAGCTTCTGTCTATTCATTTTTATTTGAAATACTAAGTAATAAGATATGCTTGCCAAAGATGCTTCAGGTGGTGGAAAAATAGATTCGGTGTTACTGTCGCTGTACTTAGCACTTGTGGGTATCGGTTGGTTGATGATATATGCAGTTGGCTATAAACAAGGTTATACCGAAGATTTCACCGAGTTTATGTTAAAAACCGTAGTCGGCAAACAGACCATGTTTGTGCTCATTTCTTTTCTTTTGATTTTAGTCATATTTTCTATTGATGCCAAGTTTTGGCGTGTTTTCGCCTATCCTGTCTATGGTATTGGCATGTTACTACTGATTTTAGTCCTTATTTTTGGTAGAGAAATCAACGGCGCACGAGCATGGTTCAGCATCGCAGGTTTCGGTTTCCAGCCTGTCGAAGTAGCCAAACTCGGCACCTGTTTGGTTTTGTCCAGCTATTTGTCCTCTCCGAGCACTTCTTTTCGTGACAATCAAGCCACACTGACGATTTTAGGTTTACTGGCACTGCCCATGTGTCTCATTATGTTGCAGCCCGATGCGGGTTCGATGCTTGTTTTCTTCTCGTTTAGCATCATGTTGTTTCGTGAAGGGTTGTCTGGTATTCCTTACCTTATTGCTTTTTCTCTCTTAACCGTTTTTATCATTGCACTACTGTTTGAGCAAAGTCCCAACGAGGTCGTTCTGTATTTGATGATGATTTCATCGCTTATTTTTGCTTTTAATATTGCAAGGAAACAGCGCATTTGGTTGGGGGCAACCATAGCTATTATTGTCATATCCGCGTATATGTTTTTTAATACACAACAGGATATAGCTCTATTCGTCATGTTGATTTGCGTTTTGTTGTATATCGTTATTCACAGTCGTCGGGGACGTTTTCGCATGGTTATTTTAACTGCTGGTGCATTACTGCTCAGTTCCATTGTCGTTTATTCAACCAGTTTTGCCTTCAAAAATGTGCTTAAAAAACACCAACAAGACCGTATTGATGTCTGGTTGCGTCCCGACAGAGTTGACCCACATGGTGCAGCTTACAACCTCAATAACTCTAAATTAGCCATCGGTTCAGGCGGTTTTCAAGGCAAAGGCTACCTCGAAGGTGCCATGACAAAGCTAAATTTCGTTCCTGAACAACAGACCGATTTCATTTTTTGCACCATAGGCGAAGAGCAAGGCTTTGTCGGCGTTTTTGCCGTGATAGCTATTTTCGTCCTCTTTCTCATTCGCATCGTTCAAGTAGCAGAGCGACAGAAACTCAACTTCGCACGGCTGTACGGTTATGGGCTGGCAGGTATATTCTTTTTTCACTTTTTTATCAATATTGGTATGACGATGGGCTTAGTACCAGTCATCGGTATCCCACTGCCATTTGTTTCTGCGGGTGGCTCGTCTTTGCTGGGTTTTACTGCGATGCTGGCGATATTGTTGAAACTGGATAGCGATAGATACACCATTTGACCCCCCTCCCGACTTTATCGGGATGTTCCATCAGTATTTCATCTGCTTTTTAATAAAATTGGTCTTTTGTACATGGATTTTTGTCCATGAATTGCCAAGACTGTCTTTTTTCAAGAACTACATTCACCTCATCGCAGTTATCCCTTAGACCACTTTATACTGAGGGGGCTAAAAAAATCTGTCAAATCAGACAAATCTGTGGTCTAAAAAAAAATCATAACAATCTATCTAATCTATTAAAATAAAAAATTAATAATGCGAAACCACGAAATTGACTACAAAATTTACGGCGAAGAAACCCAATGTGTTGAGGTCGAACTCGACCCACAGGAAACAGCCGTCGCCGAATCGGGCAGCTTTATGATGATGGACGAAGCCATCGAAATGTCCACTATTTTTGGCGATGGCACAGGGCAAGACAAAGGATTTATGGGCAAACTCTTTTCTGCTGGCAAACGTTTGCTCACAGGTGAAAGCCTTTTTATGACCGCTTTTGCAAATCATGGCGTCGGAAAAGCCAGAGTCACCTTCGCTGCACCTTATCCAGGAAAAATCATTGCCCTCGATTTGTCCTTTTATGGTGGTAAAATCATCGCCCAAAAGGATTCTTTTCTCGCGGCGGCAAAAGGCGTGTCTATTGGCATCGAATTTCAGAAAAAACTTGGCACAGGCTTGTTCGGTGGTGAAGGTTTCATTATGCAAAAACTAGAAGGCGACGGCATGGCATTCGTTCATTCTGGCGGCTTAGTGATTGAACGTGAATTAGGCAGTAGGCGAAATGTTGCGCGTGGATACAGGCTGCATCGTGGCATTCACACAGCAAGTGGATTATGATATTCAGTTCATCAAAGGCATCCGCAATGTAGTGTTTGGTGGCGAAGGGCTTTTTTATGCCACCCTACGCGAACCGGGAAAAGTGTGGATTCAAACCATACCCATTAGCCGTTTGGCAAGCCGTATCTTATCTTATGCTGCACCGACAAACAGACGTGAAGAGGGTAGTGTTTTGGGTAGTTTGGGCAATTTGATTGATGGTGATTAATCTATCGAACAAGATATATCCTTACCGTATCACTCTATAAAAAGAAAAAGCCTTGCAAAAAACAGTTTGTTTTGCAAGGCTTTTTCTTTTTATAGAGTGAAATGATTGTTGAACCATTATCAGTAAACAATTTAAAGCAGTTTTTAACCAACCAAAGCAATAATCTTTTCCTCTATTTTCTCAAACTCAAACCCCCTCAGTATCCGTGCCATTTTAGCTTGAATATCGACATTACACAAATTACCAATCGTTCCTTCATGCGTGTGCTCAACGACTTTATCCGTTGTAAAAGTTTGATTTTCAACAGATTCACCAATTTGCTTATACGCGTCGCGAAAAGGGACACCCCTCAGTACGAGACGGTTTACTTCCTCGACTGTAAACAGGTATTTGTATTTATCATCGGCTAAAATATTGTCTTTGACTATGATGTGTTTCATCATAAATTCCGTCATCGCCAATATGTTTTTAACCTCATCGAGCGCAGGGAAAATGACTTCTTTCAGCAATTGAAAATCCCGATGATAGCCACTTGGCAAGTTACTCGTCAACAAAGCGACTTCCGTAGGGAGACTTTGCAAACGATTGGCTTTGGCACGTATCAATTCAAAAACATCGGGGTTCTTCTTATGTGGCATAATGCTCGAACCTGTTGTTAATTCAGGTGGTAAAGTAATAAAATCAAAATTTTGATTGATATACAAAGTAATATCCATTGCCAATTTTGACAATGTATGACCTAAAGCGGCTAAACCAAACGCCACAAATTGTTCCGATTTACCACGACCCATTTGTGCCGCGACGACATTATAATTCAAATCATCAAATCCTAAAAGCTCCGTTGTCCGCCTTCTGTTTATCGGTAAACTTGACCCATAACCCGCTGCAGAACCTAAAGGGTTTTGATTCACAATCTTAAAAACAGCTTGCCACAACTGCACATCGTCGGTCAACGTTTCGGCATAAGCCCCGAACCACAAACCAAAACTTGACGGCATCGCCACTTGCAAATGCGTATAACCGGGCAACAGCACATTTTTATATTTTTCGCTTTGCGCAATTAAGGTATCAAACAACGAAGTTACCCCCTCAGTAACAGAGCGAATTTCAGCGCGAAAGAACAGTTTTAAGTCCACTAAAACTTGGTCATTTCGGCTACGGGCAGAGTGAATTCGCTTGCCCATATCACCCAATTGTTGCGTCAACAAAAATTCTACTTGTGAATGTACGTCTTCGACCCCCTCAGTAATTTCGAATTTTTCAGCCACCGCATCGCGGTAAAGCTGCTTCAAAACAATGCTAAGTGCTTGATATTCAGCATCTTCGAGTAGACCGACTTCTGAAAGCATTTGCGTATGCGCCAACGAACCGAGTATGTCAAAAGGAGCGAGACGCAAATCCATTTCACGGTCGCGCCCAACTGTAAATGCCTCAACTGCTTGGTTTGTAGAAAAGTCTTTTTGCCAAAGTTTCATATTAGATAATAATTGGTAATTAAAAAAAGTGGTGTCTTATTTTTGAGGCGCAAAGTTCACCTTTTTGAGGGAATTTTGAAGAAATACGCATAATATCTTGGCATAGACAAATATATCTTATGTTTTATCTCTATAAATAAAATACCAAAAATACCTTAAAAATCGTGTTTTTACCCTTTTTTTTTCGTAAAAAAAAACAAACCTTTGCATATCCTACCTGTGAACTGTTGCCGAAACATAAATCAACTATTTTTTGCAACCGAACTTACACAATCACTTCATTTTTTGGACAATTCATTTACTGAGTTTATGACTCAATGAAGTAATATATTGTACTCAATTTATTAAACTTTAAACAATGCTTATTTTTGGAATCAAAACTTACAGTACTATCCTTTTCAAATATCACAATAATGCGTTTTAACATATAATTGCAAAGCCTTTCATTGAAAGGTTTCGCCCCTGTATTTCCCTACATACCAACTGATTATGAGAGAACAATGGACTTATAACCTGTTCCAGACCCGAATTGTAACCCATGTCGCCTCCTTCGGGAGGCAAAAATATAATTGATTAAGAGGCGAAAGAAAAGAGGAGTAAGTATTTACTAAAGCAACGACAGGCGTTTCAAACGCCTGTCGTTGCTTTGTTATTGGTTATTAGTCGCCTGACTAATAACCAATCCCCAATAGCCATCTCACAAATACATCGCCTCGACTAAAAACTGATTCATGGGTTGAGCCGCTTCGAAATGCCCCCTCAGTATGGAAACGAAATTGTCTTGTAAAGCCATTTTAGGGTCAATGTTTTTACTCCAGTAAAACTGTTTATTCGCTATAAGTGGTTGTATTTCAGCAAATTCTGCAAATTCTGGCGTGAGTCGCTTATTCGTTTCCCCTTTTATGATTTCCCACTTCTCTACAAATTCTGGCGCATTGAGTAGGCTTAAAAAGCGGTCGTGATTGTCCATAATATAACGCCGCACACGCAACAACATCTCTTTTTCCTCAAACCAATACGCACCACCGGCTAAGAACGACTCACCAGAAGACACCTGTAAATAATGTCCGGGATAGAGTTTATCCTTCGTGCCAAAGCGCGAAACGGATGCTGACAAATGCTCTTTATAAGGTCTTTTGTCCTTCGCGAAACGAATATCACGGTTGATACGAAACAACATTTGCTTAGATGGTACAAGTCCAAGGTCGGGTTCAGAGTCGTGTAATGAAGCAACGACAGCTTCAACAAGGCGCAAAAAAGGCTCTTTTACGTCGCGTTCATAGCGTTTTTTGTTGGCATGAAACCATTCACGTTCATTATTGAGCGCGAGGTCAGAAAAAAAGTCGAAATAGGCTTGGCTTAATATAGGCATTTTTTTAATGATAAATGATGAGTTATGAATGATGAATTTTTCCAGTACCGTAAGGGTATTCTTATAAAACCCTTGTAAGGAATAATGAAAAATAAATTACCAAAATTTAACCTGCAAAGCACTTGGAAAATAACGTTTTGCAAATTCATCATTTATCATTCATCATTCATCATTACCTTTATGGTTGATAAATTCTATTTTTGCTCAAAAATAAGTTTTTTCTAAAAAGTAATCACTCATTTTAAAACTTTTGTTTCACTAAAATCAAATTGTTTTAAATATTAAATCAAATCACATCTAATGAAAAATGTAAAAAAACGCGTGTTTCCCCTTGTTTTTTGCTTGTTGTCCTTGACTTCGTGTCTTTTTTTGCTTGAAAGTTGTGATACACAGCAAAAATCAATAGTTGTCAAATCTGCAACGACACCACCTGATTTTAGCCATCCTTTGAGCTTTCAGGATGCCAAAGATTCGTTCCGTTTGGCGTTTTATAATGTCGAAAATCTGTTCGATACGATAGATTCACCCAATACACTTGACTCAGAATACATGCCCAACTCCAGTTTGAAGTGGAATACGCAGCGTTATTTTGCTAAACAAAAAAACATCGCACGGGTCGTCGAAGCCATGAACTTCCCTACGATTCTCGGCATGGCAGAGGTAGAAAATCGTCGTGTTATCGAGGGTTTAATCGCTCAACCTGCCCTCGCATCTAAAAATTACGGCATTGCTCATTTTGAAAGTCCCGATGAACGAGGTATTGATGTAGCGATGATTTATCGAAAATCAGAGTTTGACGTTAAAAAACAAAAAACGCACACCATTAAATTCCCAAATTCCGATGATAAAACCCGCGACATACTCGAAGTGAGTGGCGTACTGAGGGGGGGCATTGACTTGACCGTTTTCGTTAATCACTTCCCAAGTCGTCGCGGCGGTGCAGAGACAAGCGAACCCAGTCGGGTTTATGTCGCTTCGGTACTGCGCAAAGCGGTGGATTCGTTGTTTCAAAAAAATCCGAATGCACATATCGTCATCATGGGTGATTTCAACGACGAACCTAATAATAACAGTTTGAATAAGACTTTGGGCGCAGCAGAGTGGAAACGTGAAACGGCTAAAGATGTACCGTCGGCGGCTCTGTACAATTTAGGTGCAGCTATTCAACGGCGTGGCGAAGGCACTGAATACTATCGCGGTTGGGATGTACTTGACCAAATCATCGTCAGTGGTACATTTCTCGATGCGCGTTCAAAAACGACCACAAGTGATGAAGAGACGGTTTTCAACCCTGATTTTATCATTTTTAAAGATAAAGCAGGCAACCGTTTACCGAATCGGACTTATACAGGTCCGATTTATCGGGGTGGTTTTAGTGATCATTTTCCTGTTTTTATTAATATTTATGTGAAGTAAGTCTTCTCACGTTCGGGGAGCTTCAAAAGCTCCCCGAACGTTTCTCCGCACTAAAATTTACATTATCAACACCTAATACATTAAAAAATATATCAAATATGGAATTCCAACACACCGTAACCGAACGTTTCCTCCGTTATGTTCAGATAGATACACAAGCCGACCCGATGAGCGAAACAACGCCATCGAGCGAAAAACAGAAAAATCTAAGCCGTCTTTTGGTCGAAGAACTCAAAGCGATGGGCATTGAAGATGCCGAAATTGACGAACATGGCTACGTTTATGCCTCCGTTCCCGCCAATACCGACAAGCCGAATGTGCCGACAATTTGCTTTTGTAGCCATGTGGACACCGCACCCGATGCGAGTGGAACGGGCGTAAAACCGATTGTTCACCCCAATTATCAAGGACAAGACATCGTTTTGCCTGACGATACGACGCAAGTTATTCGCATGGCGGATTATCCGTATTTGAAAACGCAAATGGGCAACGATATTATTACCGCAAGCGGTTTGACGTTGTTGGGTTCAGACGATAAATCAGGCGTGGCTGAAATCATGGATGCTGTTTTTCAATTACTAAACACCCCCTCAGTAAAACACGGCAAAATTCGCGTTTTGTTTACACCAGACGAAGAAATTGGACGTGGCGTGGACAAAGTAGATATCCAAAAACTCGGTGCTGACTTCGGTTACACACTTGACGGAGGACCGATTGGCGACATCGAAAACGAAACATTTTCTGCCGACAGTGCAAAAATTACGATTCAAGGCGTGGCAGCACATCCCGGTTATGCCAAAGGCAAAATGGAAAATGCTATAAAAATTGCATCTGACATCGTTTCGGCTTTGCCAAAAGACCACTTAACGCCAGAAACAACGGAAGGTAAACAAGGCTTTATTCACCCTGTAAAAATCGAGGGCAGCTTGGAAAATGCTGAAGTTTCCTTCATTTTACGTGATTTTGATGATGTTTTATTGGCTGAAAAGGCGACAATACTGAGGGGTATCATGGACAAAGTGATGGTTAACTATCCATTTTCAAAAGCTGAATTGACCATAAAAGAACAATATCGCAACATGAAAGTGATGCTCGATAAATATCCACACGTAACAGAATACGCCATCGAAGCAACAAAACGATCGGGTTTAATACCTAAATTAGGTTCTATTCGAGGCGGAACGGACGGTTCGCGTTTGTCCTTTATGGGTTTGCCTTGTCCAAATTTGTTTGCTGGCGAACAAGCGATTCACTCGCGGCATGAGTTCGTCTCAATCCAAGACATGGAAAAATCGGTAGAGATGATTGTAAATCTTTGTGCAGTTTGGGAAGAGAAGACGGTCTGATTAATGGTGAATTTGTTATTTTAATTTTATACAATTATTTGATTATCAAATAATTACGAACTACGCATTGTCAATTATACATTTTCAGCTATCAACTAAAAAACAATGGATATACAGACATTCAGCGTTTTCGCTTTTGCTGCCTTGATGCTCAATATTACGCCAGGCAACGATATGATTTTTGTGGCGACTCATGCAACAAGTCACGGTGTTCGGGCGGGTATTATGGCAGCTTTGGGCATTGCGGTGGGTTGTTTGGTGCATATATTTGCGGCAGTCGTTGGCATTTCAGCGATTGTCGCAAAATCAGCTTTTATGTTTGATGCGATAAAATATTTAGGTGCGGCGTACTTGATTTATATTGGTGTTAAAAGTGTTTTCTCTAAAACACAAACGTTTGATATTCAAACACTTAAAAAAGAAAAAACGCATTTTGAAGTCTTCAAACAAGGTGTCGTGACCAATGTATTGAACCCAAAAGTGGCTTTGTTTTTTTTAGCATTTTTACCGCAATTTGTCCCCCCTCAGTATGAACGCATGGGCTTTTTGATTTTGATGTTGGGTTTATGGTTCAATTTTTCAGGTACGGTGGTTAACGCCCTTGTCGCCCTTGCGTTTGGCAAAGCGGGTAATTTTTTACATCAACATCCAACGTTTGTAAAATGGCAAGAGAAGTTTACGGGTGTTGTTTTGATTTTATTGGGGTTGAAAGTCGCCTTTTTGAAAAAAAGTTAACAACATCCCCCTCAGTATTCAAACAACTATTTTTTTTATTTAACACAAAGCCACATTGGACACATCGTTTTTTGTTTCTAAAAACTGTGTGTCCAATGTGGCTTTGTGT
>JAYSQG010000400.1:0-3487 GCA_043721685.1 Saprospiraceae bacterium
ATTCACCATTCGCCATTCACCATTCGCCATTATTATATTATCCTTTTTTGAACGTTCCGAAATTTGTAGAAATGCTTAAATGGTTCATCCCACCCGCAATATGTTGTCGTCCGAGACCGTAATCAATGCGAAAACGATTGACCTTAAAGCCTGCACCGAACGAAAAACCTGCCAACGAACGGATGTTTTGGATTGACATCTCACGCCTAACTTGATGACTGTAACCAAATCGTAAGCGGAAATTTTCGCTTTTTCCAAACATAATTTCTCCACCAAAATTGAGATGACGGAATACCTCATCTGCCGCCAAACTGAATGCACTTTTGGTTGAGGTTGCCTCACCCAGCAAAGACACTTCGTTTTCTAATGGATTGTCGTAGCGTAAACCCCGAATCAAATCGTGGGCAACTACCGAAAATCGAAATGGTGCGCGAGCGAGTTTTTTTGAAACACCGATTTGCAAATCAAAAGGCAGATTTTGGCGAGCCTCACCATAATATGTTTTGAGTTGGGCGCCCATATTTTTTAAGACGACGGTTACACCTACATTCTTTTCAGGATTGATATAGGCACCTGCAATGTCAGCAGCGATGCCCGTTGAGGTATAAGATTCAAGGCGTGATTGTATGAATTTGGCGTTAACACCGACTGAAAAACGTTCATTTATTTGCCGTCCTGCGCCAACAAAAACGGCGTATTCGCTTGCTTTGAAAGTGCCTTGGGAGTTGCCATATTCATCAGTTTGCTTGAAATCGCCGTAACTGATGTATTGTACACCCGCTTGAAAAGTTGTTTTTAGTTTTTCAACGTGATAACCATAATTGGCTAAACCGCTTTTGATGCCGCCTAAAAGAAAGTTCTGATTAAAAGCTAAACCATTGTGCATCAATGGATTGAGCAAAGAAGGGTTGACAGAAGCCAACGACAAATCATCGTCTCGCAAAGCTATTTGGCTCTGGTTTAAACCTGTGGTACGGGCTGATGCGCTTTGTTTTAAAAACGCAAAAGTATAACGACCACCGTTTTGAGCCGACAGGGTTGTTAAAAAGGTAAAAATACTGAGGGGTATGAGAAGTCCAATTTTTTTCATGTTCGTCCTATTTTTATGTGCAAAGGTTGTCAAAAAAACAAAGTTCACAAAGCACTATAACGTGTCTCTTTGTGAACTTTGTTTTTAATCGCCAAAATTTAAGATTTTAGAGCTTTTTCGCTGAATCCGCTGCTATACTGCTTTTCCAAGTAGTGCGACAAATGCCATTTTCACATTGTTTTTGCATGGTCAAATTGCCTTTGTCGTCATATATTTTTAGCGAACCGCTTTCCAACTCATTGATATAGGTACCTTCGGCAGCGATTTTTCCATTCTCGTGGTATTCGATAAAAGGACCATTTTCGGTATTGTTTTTATAAACAATAATCTCTTTGATGTTGCCACTTTTGAAAAAGAACTTCCATTTACCATCCATCGCACCATTGTCATATTGACCTTCCGATTTCAAGTGCCCGTTCTCGTAAAACGACTTAAAAATGCCTGTAAAACTGCCATTTTCATCGAAATTACGGCGTTCTCTCACTTGTCCATTTTCGTAATAAAAAATTTGTTCACCCCTCAATACACCCGCTTTGTAGTTCGACTCTTCGCATTTACCACCATTTTCAGTAAAGAAGGTTTCGTGCAGGCCTTCTTTGAGTTTTGTTTTTGGATCAATCGTAAATCGCTCGACTAGTTGCCCAGCTTCATTTTTGTTTTCAACGACGATTACATTACGACAACTACTGAGGGGTAAGAGGATGAGTAAAAATAAGACTACTTTGTTCATGCTTTGCCTTTCAAGTTTTTGATTATCAATGTTTTAAATGTTTCCTTGCTCATTCATTCAACGTAAGAACTTAAACGACGTTGCATTGGGTGATAGTATGAAATGTTAAAATTTTAAATTTTAGAATGTAAGAACTCCCATTTTAGTTCGGCTATAAGTTAATGATGCGTTAACGATGCAAAAAAGGATAGTGAGTTTTAGTTATATTTGCTTCATCGAAAAATAAAGCATTTCATTCACTTCTTTCAGCAAACGCTCACTATGAAAATTTTTAAAGGACTACTCCTCTTTCTCTTCTTTTGTTTTGTGCCCATTTCTTGCGACATTACGGATACCTTAAAAACCGAAGTGACTGTTATTCGTGAACAAGCTGTCATTTCGCTTAATGATGCCATTAATACGCTCCAAAATCAATCAACAGACTGGAAACCTGTCTTGAAAGACCTTGAAACCAAAATTGATAAACGGGTACAAGATGCCTTGACTTACAACATTCCTTACATCACCAATTTGGCTTCTCAAAGGGCTTTATCGTCCGTTTTGTGCGTTAAAGAATCGGTTAAAGATGAAGTTTTGTATTATTTACAAGTCGTTAGGGCTGAATTAGTTACAGGCATTTTACCACCTTTACCACATACAAAAATCTGTGCAACTTCGCAAGTAACGCTTGACCTTAACTCGCCTAGGAACATCCGCAACCAAATCGTTTACACAGGTTATTATATTCACACAAAAGACTCTATCAAAGCTTTTTTGGTAAATGATACGGGGCGTATTGAAATACTTAAAAACAGAATAGGTTATCCTGATATATCAACAATAACACTATCGTTGACGGACTATTCTGATGCTGTTTTAACAAATTATACGCATCTCCAATTGACGTTTAACAAAGATGTGATTTCGTCGATTGGCATTGATAAAAAACTGCCAGACCCGCCTGTGATTGAAACGGCAACAACCTGGCAACGAGAAATCATTTGGATTCCGCCACATACCAACGGAAATAAAGATTTTGATGGTTCTGGACCGCGCATGGTTTCTCATGTTTATTTGAAGCACGATGGCACCAAGGTTTTTGCGCAGATATATCTGTATGCGCAGGAAACAAAATCGGATTGGACAACGGCTGCGGGCACGTCTCAATGGGTTGAAATTTATTCCGTCAAAGACGGTTATCGCATAAATAGAATTAAAGAAGCAACCGATTATCTCAATATTTTACGCAATAACAATGTCGATTATGTGGACAACAGCATTGATGATTATGTCGTCGAAACGGTTGTTGGCAGAGCCATTGTCGTCGGTGATACAACGGGCGATGAAGCGGGTTCAAAAACCAAAATAAACCTTAACATCAAACCATTCAACATCGAAATTCAAAAAATTCAATGAAAAATAAACTCTACACTTTCTCTTGCTTTTGCCTTTTGGCAAATATTAATCTTCAAGCACAACGCCACGAAAACATCATTAAATTGGGCTTAATTGAGCCTTTTTACTCCAGTTTGGGTGTGGCTTATGAGCGATTTATTCCCGAAACGACTATTTCTATTCAAGCATACGGCTCAATAACGCAAAGAAATGTTCAGATTTGGGAGAGTTTAAAACCGACTTTAAAGGGTTTTAGCGCTGAAATTCAAGGACGTTATTATTATGCGCCGAAA
>JAYSQG010000401.1:0-1074 GCA_043721685.1 Saprospiraceae bacterium
TTTGGCAAAAGATTTTGAAAAATGGAAGGCACAACGATACGGCTTTGATTGGCAGCAAAGGAAATATACAACCCTGACAATGCGACAAGCACCGTGAAAATCAAGATGAAATGTAAAGAACTAAGAAACTGCTCGCTGTCTTTTTCAAATAATGTGGCTATATCATTTCTAAAAAAGTAAATCAATCCGACGAAAAAAAGGCTTGAAATGAAGGTAAAAATGGTCAAAAGTGGTAGAAAACCATTGTCTTTGCCATCATCTGTCTTAAAAAGCGGATAAAAACGGGTGGCTGTCATACTCGATGCAAAGGACGCAAACGGCGCAAAAAAAGCGGCTGTACTTATCGCAAACTGAATAATGCCCATATCCGTTTTGTCAATGAGCGTATAAATAAAAATAGAGCTAATGGCACCGATGCCTACGCCAAGATAACTAACAAGGCTGTTTTTGATGCTTTGACGTTTGATGATGCCCATAATATTGTGAGTACAAAGACGATAAATATTAAGATAAAACCTTGATTAATCAATGACCAAAGTCTGTTGAGTCGTATAAGCTGCAAATATTTGCTTCAAAATGTCCTGAATATCAAAACGTTGCTGCCAATTTGGATAGTGATTTTTAAATTTAGATGTATCAGAAATGTACCAAATATGGTCGCCAATGCGATTATTTTCAGTATATGAAAAATCAAAACGATTGCCTGTTATCGTTTCACTCAATTTTATCGCTTCCAACATCGAGCAATTTGAAAACCTGCCGCCGCCTGCATTATACACTTCAGCCACGCGTGGATTTTGATAAAAAACGTCGAACATGGTTATCAAATCGTAGCTGTGAATGTTGTCACGCACTTGTTTGCCCTTGTAACCAAAAATTGTATAATGCTTTTTCTGAATGGCACATTTCATCAAATAGCTCAAAAAACCATGTAATTCTGCGCCCGCATGATTGGGACCTGTTAGACAACCACCTCGAAAAATGCCTGTTTTTATGCCAAAATAACGTCCATACTCTTGAACCAGAATGTCCGCAGCGACTTTTGATGCGCCAAAAATGGAGTGTTTGGATTGG
>JAYSQG010000402.1:0-3197 GCA_043721685.1 Saprospiraceae bacterium
GCAGCATCATCTTCCTTATATTGATTCATCTCTTGCATTTCATTCAACCGTTGGTCGGCATCTCGGTACATAGAACGAAATTTAAAAAAATCGAAAACCAGATAACCTGTGCCACTACGCTTTGAACGATAAATGATAGGACCACGAGATTCGATAAAAATCAGAATAGACGTGAGTAAAAATATTGGACTAAATACAAAGATAGCTACTATTGAACCCAAAATGTCTATTACTCGCTTCAAAGGTGACATTTTGACGACTAATTCATCTGAAGTATCGTTAACGACTTCATCCAAATGCGATTTGTGATGATGTAAAAATGCCAAACGTTCTCTTAGACTTTGAGTATCTAAGGGCATGTGATAACAGTCATCAATACCTACTTTTAAGGCTCCACACAAGTCGGCGTCTTCTTTTTGTCGTACAATGACGATAATTGGAACGCTTGATGTCAGTAAGTTTTTTCTGAAGGAACGTACAAAATAGAAGTCGTTTTGAGCCAATAACCTAAAATCAGCAATAATACCATAAGGAACATCTTGCTCTCTTTTTATTGCCAATAATCGATTTAAATGAACCTCTACATTTTCACCAATAATATTACGCACATCATAATCAGCGAAAGGTGATGTAAACTCCGCTGTTGTGCAAGGGGCATTGAGGAGGTAAAGCTCCCTTGATTTAGATAGGTTAAGAGTTGGTAAAGTTTGTGTCATATTACTTTTGTTCGCGTTTTGGTAAAAAATTATAAGTTTGTTGAATTGTCCTTATTGAGCTGAAAGTATTTTTTGATTATTTGAAATAATCGTTTTTACTTTCTCATAAAGCAAAGTTGGATTGAATGGTTTGGGTATGAAATCTAAAATGCCAAGGTCAAAAAGTTCAGCATTTTCATTGGCATCGTTGTTGCCCGAAACAAGTAATACAGGTATTTGGTTAAACAGACCGCTTGACCTTAATTGACGAAGAAAACCAATGCCATTCAAGCGAGGCATTTGAATATCTAAAATAATAAGGTCTGGAAAATTGCCTGCTGCAAGCCATGCTAGACCTTCTAAACCATCTCGTTTAGTGACAACGTTAAATTGTTTTTTAAAGGTTAGTCCTAGAAGCAGACGTACAGCATCATGGTCTTCAATAATTAGAATGTTTGCTTTGCGCATAGTTCGTTCATAGTTTGTAATTTGCGAAAAATGCTTTGTTTTTTATCAAAGCGTTGTTTAATAGCGTAAAATTTATTTGAAAACGTACAATACGAAAACTTCCTTAGGAAATGACCTTAAATACTAAAAGAGGAGTTGAAATGAAAAGATTTATAAGTCATCATCATAGAATAAGATTTCAAAAGTATGTACAAAAAATATTATGTTTAACCTGATAGAAATAAGCTAAATGGCAATATTGTTACAATAAATAGAGAGGAATTTGTTATGAATACAATCACACTTTCGCTTATCTGATTGCAAAGTTACGTCATTCTATATTTATTGCAAGTATTTAACCGAAATTAAGTCACATTTTTTTACTTGTCATAAATTTACATGTCATGTTTTTGAGACGCAAAAAAATGATTTTTGTAACAAAAATTTATGAATTATTGACACTTTGTTTAAAGTATTATTTTTACGTTTTTATAAATAATTGATTTTCAAATTATTACAAATAAGGTGTTATAAAACAGATTTTAATTACAAAATATATTTAAACTATCTGTTTTGTTTAGAAAATCACATATTTACATTTTGTTAACATATTTTGGTGTCACAAAAAAAAAGAAAATTGTCGCTGCGCAAATAAATTGCTTAGGGTATTTAAAATTTTGGTTTCTCTTTTGTGATTCCTTTAAAACGGACTAACTTTGTCTGATAAATATCTTGTTTTGTACACAATTTCAATAATAATATTGAGAAAACTTAAATTTAGATGACTTCTATCATTTCTTCTGCCTTTTGGCTACTTCTTTTTATCCTCTTTTACAGTTACGTGGGTTATGGTATATTACTTGGCTTTCTTGTTAAAAGCAAGAAAAAAAAATCCCAACCAGAAGATTCACACCCTCATTACAATGAGCCTGAAGTGACGTTTTTAGTCGCTGCTTATAACGAAGAACAGTGGATTGAGGATAAAATTCGCAATTCTCTTGCGCTGGATTACCCGAAAGATAAAATTCGCTTCTTTTTTGTCACGGATGGTTCTAATGATTCAACGGCTGACCGTATTGTGAACTTCAAAAATACTGAGGGGTATCATATCGAACTTTTCCACCAACCTGAACGCCGCGGCAAAATTGCTGCTGTTGAACGTGTCATGCCTTTTGTGAAAACGCCTATCGTTGTCTTTACAGATGCAAATACAGATATTAATGCCGATGCCATTAAAAAAATTGTTCGTCACTATGCCGATCCCAAAGTGGGTGCTGTGGCGGGTGAAAAACGGGTTGAAATGTCAGGTGAAGCCAGCGGGGCAGGAGAGGGCATCTATTGGAAGTATGAATCTGCTTTGAAAAAATGGGATTCGGAGCTTTATTCTGCCGTCGGTGCGGCGGGTGAATTGTTCTCAATACGCACAGAGTTGTACCAACCCGTTGAAAGCGATACCTTAATTGAAGACTTTGTGATGACAATGCGTATTGCCGAACGGGGTTACAAAATCGTTTATGAGTCAGATGCTTATGCCGTTGAAGGTCATTCTGCTAATGTAAAGGAGGAATTGAAACGCAAAATCCGCATTTCAGCAGGTGGTTTGCAAGCCGTTTGGCGGTTGCGTTCTCTGCTCAATCCATTTAAATATGGCGTTTTAAGTTTTCAATACATTTCACATCGGGTGTTGCGGTGGACGCTCGCACCTCTGGCATTGCCCTTGATTTTTGTACTCAATTGGCAGCTGATACTGAGGGGGGGGACTTGGACGAATTTATATACCTTCATCTTTTGGGCACAGGTCGTTTTTTACCTTTCTGCTGCATTGGGTTGGGTTTTTGAGCAATTTAAGGTCAAAGTCAAAGCTTTTTATGTGCCTTATTATTTCTGTATGATGAATTATTCCGTTTACAGAGGCTTCGGACGGCTTATTTCGGGACGACAATCGGTTGTTTGGGAGAAGGCAAAAAGGGCTTAAAAAGTGAAAAGTGAAAAGTGAAAAGTGAAAAGTGAAAAGTGAAAAGTGGTAAGTGAAAAGTGAAAAACGCCGTATGACTA
>JAYSQG010000403.1:0-2181 GCA_043721685.1 Saprospiraceae bacterium
CACCAACAGCCCATTTTTTGTTCAAAACCACCATTGCAGAAGCACCGCCAAAACTGGTCATATCCCCACGCAGCTGTCCATAACTGAATTCAGGAGCGACATAAAGCCCGATGGTTTGAGGTTTAATTAATTTAAGTAGTGTGTGGGTCGTGTCTTGTGCAGCCCCGTTGAAAATCATAGCAAAACAAGCTATGGTCATTGAAAAGAGAATTTTTTTCACTTTTGAATACATATTTAAATAATTTAATAAGTGTTAATTGTTGCGCGGCTTAGTGTGTATGAAAAGGTTATACAAGGCACTATTTGAAAACGTAGGGTGAGCGGAATAAAAAAAATGAAGGAAAAAGAATTGTGACGAAAGGGTGACAAAGGTAGTTGGGAATGTTTCTCTTTTAAATGGTTTACTTTAATTGTAGAAACGGTGTTAGCATTTTGATAGTGACATTAAAAACACATAAAGTGCTTGAACACTCGTTATTAATGTCACTATCAAAATTTATTTTTATCTCTGATATTATACTCAAAATGTCATTTTTTGTATTCTTACAGCGTTCAGTATAGCCAATAAAGCCACACCCACATCAGCAAAAACCGCTTCCCACATGGTCGCCAAACCACCTGCACCGAGTATCAAAACAAGGGCTTTGACAGCAAAGGCAAGCGTAATATTTTGCCAAACAATGCGCTTGGTTTGTTTCCCTATATTTATTGCCATAGCTATTTTACTGGGTTTATCGTCTTGAATGACGACATCTGCCGTTTCAATAGTGGCATCGCTACCCAAACCGCCCATGGCAATACCGACATCACTCAATGCAACGACGGGCGCATCATTCACACCGTCGCCGACGAAGGCGACTGTTGCGTTTCGGTCTTTAATGGCTTTTACTTTGTTGACCTTATCTTCGGGGAGTAAATCGCCAAACGCATTATCTATGCCTAATTTATCCGCCACAAATTTTACGACTGAACTTTTATCGCCACTTAACATCGTCATTTTTACATTCAAACTATGGAGTTTATTGACCGCTTCTTGTGCATCTTCTTTTATGCTGTCAGCAATCGTCAGGTAGCCCACAAATTTTTTATCGTAAGCAATAGCGATTAAAGTATAAACTATACTGAGGGGGTCAATATCGTAAGGGATAGCAAATTTATCCATCAATTTAAAATTCCCTACCAATAGTGTTTTGCCTTTTATGTCGGCTTTTAGTCCAAGTCCAGATATTTCTTCTATATTTTTTAAATCAATACGAGTATCAACTTTCCCAACAAAATCATGTATTGCGGTGGCAACAGGATGCGTGCTTTGGCTTTCCAACACATTCACCATTTGTAGGATTTCAGTTTTGTCAAATTCGGGTTTTATGACGACTTCTTGTACTTTAAAAACGCCTTCGGTCATCGTACCCGTTTTGTCCATGACGACATTTTGAATATTGGCAATAATGTCTAAAAAGTTACTGCCTTTGAATAAAATTCCGTTTTTACTGGCTGCACCTATGCCCCCAAAATAGCCCAATGGAATACTGATAACCAAAGCACAAGGACATGAAATCACTAAAAACACCAAAGCCCGATACAGCCACTGGCTGAACACATAATTTTCTACAAAAAGCATCGGCAACAAGCAAATCGCAATAGCCAAAAACACGACAATAGGCGTGTATATTTTAGCAAATTTGCGAATAAACAACTCCGTTGGGGCTTTTTGTGCCGTAGCGTCTTGCACCAATGCTAAAATTTTACTCAACTTACTATCGGTGTAGGCTGTTGTCACTTTGATTTGTGAAACGGTATTCAAATTTATCATCCCTGCTAACACGACTTCGCCTTTTGCTTTGGTATCGGGTTTGCTTTCGCCTGTGAGTGCGGCAGTGTTGAAAGAGGCTGTTTCAGATAATAACTCGCCATCTAAACCCAATTTTTCACCTGATTTTAATTGAATAATCGCACCAATATGGACGGTTTCGGCTTTAACTATTCGAGCTTGATTGTTTTCTAAAATAGTCACTTCGTCTGGTCGTTGGTCGAGCAATGTTTTTATGTTTGCTTTTGCCCTTTTGACTGCCAATGTTTGAAAAACTTCACCAACAGCATAGAACAACATGACGGCAACGCCTTCGGGATATTCACCAATGGCGAATGCGCCGATAGTGGCAATACTCATCAACAAAAACT
>JAYSQG010000404.1:0-6228 GCA_043721685.1 Saprospiraceae bacterium
AGTTTATCCTTTTAAATATGATAGACGGCACATCTTTAACACCTATGGTTCTTATCAATTATCAAAAAAATGGAAAATAGGTGCTTTGTGGACATACAATACAGGCTTTCGCATCACAACGCCTAACGGTCAATTGGTCGGTGTCCCGTTTTTTGACAATAATTCTTTACTTTATACAGAAGTGAACAACAGTAAAATGCCCAATTATCATCGCCTTGATGTCAATGCGATTAAAGAAAAAACCTTAAAAAATGGGCGTATTCAGACGTGGAGTATCAATGTTTATAACGTTTATTCAAGGCTGAATCCGATTTTTGTGTATGTTCGGAAAGAATATAAAAACATCTCGACAGGCGGTGTGACACCTGCAAAAGTAAAAGGTATTGTGTTGTTGCCGATATTGCCTTCTGTGAATTATGCTTTGAAGTTTTGAAGAACACTCATTTACGAAATTTTAAAAATTTCGTAAATGTTAAACAATAATAAATTTATGAAAAACACCTTTCTATTTCTCATAACGACCTTAACGATAACGGGTTGCATTGACACCGATTTGAATTACGTATTGCCTTATACACCTACACCCGTGGCAATCGGTTTTCTCGATTCAGTGAACGGTGCAAGGGTTTTTGTTGGAAAAAATGCCACTATCCTAACAAAGGATTCGAGTATTGTCAAAGATGCCACCGTCAGTTTGTGGTCAGACGATGGTTTTGTTGAAAATTTATCTTTTTTAGATAAAAACGTGTTTGTCAGTTCCCCTAATTTTAAAATAAAACAAAACAAAAGCTACTATTTTAAAGCCACTACCCCCCTCAGTAAAGACAGCCTTATTTCTGAAAAAATAACTTTACCAACGGTTGTACCGATATTGAATGTCCGCTATAAATACACCAATTCAAATCAAGGGCAATTGAATCTTTATGTGGATATAAAAGACCCAGAGGGTTTTAATGCCTATACTTTTTATGTGCAACGATACAGTAAAGACACGCTTTATGATGAACAAATCATAGAAAACCCCTTGTTTGTGCCTAAAAAAAGCATCATTTACAGTGATAGAGAATTTCAAGGAACGACGCATACATTTGTGCTGGAAAACCTGAATACAGATACCTATATCGGTAGAAGAAATGTGGTATTTGACACGTATAAAATCACCATTTTCAATATTTCAAAACCGACTTACGACTTGTTTTTATCTTTAAATACCAGTGAACCCACAACAGGCGACCCGTTTTTTGAACCGAATGTGATTACCAACCAAGTGAAAAATGGCTTGGGTGTTTTTGGTGCTTACAGCAGTTCAACTTATATTTTGAAATTATAATTTCCTTTGCAAAGCAAACAAAGCATTCAAACACAGCCATCCCAACATAGCGGTAAAGGACAATTCATAAGCTACTGAAAACAATAGTTTTGTCTGCAAATTCAGGTCAAACAACCGATAGCTGAAATAATCCGTCAATATAAAAGATGCATGAATACCGAATAGTATAAACAGAACTTTAACCATGCGTTTGAGCCAACCAACCACTAAAACGTGCCGTCTGCCACTCATCAATGACTTGCGTTTTTGCATCAAGGCAAATCTTTCATGTAAGATAAACCGATAGGAAAAATAGAGGTATAGAAAAAACTGCATGATGAAAACACCTTTCTCAAAATTGCCATAAAAAGGACTAAAAAACTCCGTTCGGAACGCGGCCTTCGTTTCTGCTGAACGAAATGCCATCATCAATAACAAAGCAATTTGGACGGTGGGTAATATAAAATGCTTGAAATCGCTTCGTGTCATGTCGAAATGACGATATAGACGGCTTTTGACGTAGTAAAAAAGGAGTGGTCCAAAAGCAAACGAAAAGTAAATCGGCATCACTAATACTGAGGGGTGCCTTTTTGTGAGTTCAGTAAAATTCAAAAACTTATCTAATAAGGTCAAAGACAGGGCAACCAACAAGGCTGCGAATAACCAGTTCGCCCATTTATTCGGTTGCGTTTTGCGTATCAAAAAGAGACTCGCCATGCCTAAACCCGACAAAACACCTGCCGCCATCGCCAAAGCGGTGAGCCAACGAAGAAGGTTGAAAAGGAGAGACAGCATATAAGGATTGATTATTGTTTATTGATGATTGATTATTCGTGTATGTTTGTCGGTTTTGGTGCAAAGTTTATAAAAAATAGTAGTTTTGCGCCCTAAAACGTAAGAAATAAGTAAAAATATACTGAGGGGGTCTAAAAATTGATGATTGGTTATTGTTGAATGATTATTTTTCTAACAGCAATATTCAATAATCAATCCCTATTAATCAATACAGAAATGATAGATTTTGTAAAAGGTTTAATTGTTTTCAAAAACCCTGCTTTTGTCGTCATAGAAACAACAGGTGGGGTGGGTTATCGCATCAATATCAGTTTAAATACGTATGCCAAAATTGAATCTTTGGAACAAGTAAAGTTGCTGACTCATTTGCAAGTGCGTGAAGACGCACACGTCCTGTTTGGTTTTGGTGACGAATCAGAAAGGTCTTTATTTCAGATGTTGATTTTGGTCTCAGGTGTGGGACCTGCAACGGCGCAAATTTTGCTTTCAGGCATGACTGCCGACGATGCACGTGTCGCTATTTTGAGCGAAAACGAAGCAGCTTTCTCAAAAGTGAAAGGTATTGGACCTAAAACGGCAAAACGGATTATCCTTGATTTGAAAGATAAATTGAAAAAAGACGGTGGCGAAGGCGCATTAAATTTAGCTGTTGCTGGAAATACGATGCGTGACGAAGCGTTATCGGCACTCGTTTCGCTTGGTTTTCAACGGATTGCGGTGCAAAAGGTGTTGAATAAAATTCTGCAAGAACAAAAGACAGCCAATGTCGAAGATTTGGTTAAAGTGGCTTTGAAATTGCTTATGTAAAGACATTCAACTATACGTCTTTAGCACAAAAAGCGTGTCTTTATGAAAAATAAAGGTAACTGTTAAAATTTTGTTAACAAATAACACGTTTTAGATCGTTCACGTTTGACTGACTGAATAATCTTTTCATTGTATAAAATACTTCCGATTAAAATACTCAAAAATACTGAGGTGGGTTAGGATTGTATAATTGGATAGCGAAAACCTAACCAATCATCTATCCAACAGCCTAGTGCGATTTAATATTTTGACATGAACAAAAAAGGACTTTTACACAACCGCCTTTTTTTAGGGCAGCTTTTACTTGGTTTTACACTTTTGATGGGCGCAGTGACCACTTCGGAAGCCAAAACGACTTTGACAGATACCATTCCTCTGCGCGACCGCACGGGCGACTATCTCCGCGACTCGGTCATTCATCCGTTCAACCTGAATGACCCGCCTATCATCAACAAATCGGTTGAGTATGACCCCCTCAGTAATCGGTACATCATTACCGAAAAAGTAGGTGATGACTTCTATTTCCGTGCGCCAACGGTGATGACGTATGACGAATATCTGAACTGGAAAGCAAAGGAGCAGGAGCGTGCTTATTTTGAACGATTGGCGGGTTTGAGTAAGAAAAATGGCGGCAATAAAACCGACCCTTTTTCTAAAATAGACTTTTCGGCATCGCAAAACAGTAAACTCAAAATGCTTTTGAAGTCAGTGGGTGTGAACGGCAAATTGCCCGAAGTGCCTAAGCTCGACATCAAAAAGATGGGCGACAACTTAATCGGGATGATTTTTGGCGACCCTCCAACGGTTGATATTCGTCCACAGGGACAAATTGACTTGACTTTGGGCGGCGACTATCGTTATTATGCCAATCCTATTTT
The DNA here is from genome assembly GCA_043721685.1 of Saprospiraceae bacterium. Classification (GTDB taxonomy): domain Bacteria; phylum Bacteroidota; class Bacteroidia; order Chitinophagales; family Saprospiraceae; genus JAAFJT01. The sequence goes on from JAYSQG010000404.1 coordinate 3,790, forward strand.
ACCGACTTATGCCCGTCGGACAGGCGGTTTGTTGTTCAATATGGACATTCAGATGAACGTAACAGGTAAAATTGGTGAAAAACTGAACCTGAATACGTCATTTAATAATAAAGCAACCTTTGATTTTGATAATTTGATGAAAATCAATTACAACTCAAATGTGTTCAGTGAAGACGATATCATTAAGTCAATCGAAGGCGGTAACGTCAATTTGCCACTTCGTGGTTCATTGATTAAAGGCAGCCAAAACCTTTTTGGTGTCAAAACAGAATTGCAATTTGGTTATTTACGTTTGACGGCTATTGCAGCACAACAGAAAAATCGCCGCCAAAACTTAGCCGTTCAAGGTGGTAGTCAAGTACAAAATTTCAATGTGCCGATTGACCAATACGATGAAAACCGTCACTTCTTTTTGACGCATTTCAACCGCAATACGTTTGAAAAAGCCTTGAAAGAACTGCCACTTGTCAACAGTTTGTTTTCGATTGATAAGATGGAGGTTTGGGTCTCGAATGAACGGAATGAGGACAAAGAGGTGCGCCAAATCGTCGCTTTCGCAGATATTGGTGAACCGACAAGGCTCAATAATCCGCAGTATATTCGGCGAAAATCAACAGCAAGATTTTCTAATTTAGACAATGAATATTTGCCAGAAAACACGGCGAACGATTTGTATGAGCGTTTGCAAGCAGATGCGGCACAAACGCGACGTGTCGGTTCTGTCATTCGGCACATCGAGAGCAATTATAATTTGACGCAAGGGCAGGACTTCATTAAACGTTCCGCAAAACGTTTGCAGCCTACGGAGTATCAATTTAATCCTAAACTCGGTACTTTGAGCATCAATAATGTTGACCGCCAACAGGTTTTAGGTGTGGCGTTCACGTATTTTTATAATGGACAAGGCCCTTTCCAAGTCGGTGAATTTGGTCAAGACGTACCTGCTTTTACAGGTACGGACTCTGTTTCGCAGGTTTTATTTGTCAAGTTGTTGAAAAACACCATTCAAAACCCAGTTATTCCGCTATATGATTTGATGATGAAAAACGTCTATTCAGTGGGTGCTTATGTCACGAATCCACAGGATTTGCGCCTCGACATCGTTTATCAAGACGTGAGTGCAGACAAAGCAGACAAACGTTCTTTACCTGAATTGAGCAAAATTCCGTTATTGACCGTTTTGAACCTCGACCGTTTGAATCAAGTTGGCGACCCGCAGCCCGATGGACAATTTGACTTTATTCCTGATGTGACCATCAACACGCGTAATGGTCGTATCATGTTCCCAAAATTAGAGCCGTTCGGTTCGTCGCTTGCGGCACGTTTGACAGAGTTGGGCATGGACCCCTCAGTAATTACGAAATATACTTATCAAGAACTATATGACTCGACGCTTTTCCGCGCGCAAGAGCGTCAAGAGAAAAACCGTTTTATCATTAGAGGTCAAGTAAAATCAACGGCGAGTAACCGCATTCAGCTCAATGCTTTCGGCTTGCGCCCAGGTGCAGTGACTGTGACAGCAGGTTCGTTCCAACTTTTAGAAGGTGTAGATTTTGCGATTGATTATGGTACTTCGACGTTGACAATTTTGAACCCAGCTTATGTTGCGCCCAACATTCCTTTGAATGTCAGTTATGAGGACAATGCCTTGTTTGGGTTTCAAACCAGAACCATGTTGGGATTGCGTGCTGATTATGCCTTGAAAAAGAATTTCAATATTGGGGCGACGTTTATGAACCTCTTTGAAATCCCTTATACACGTAAAGTGAATTTTGGCGACGACCCTATTAATAATAAGGTGTATGGTGCCGACATTAACTTTACAGAGGACGCACCGTGGTTGACCAAATTGGTGGATAAAATACCATTTATTGAAACCAAAGAACCGTCGAAAATCACTTTGAGTGCAGAAGGTGCATTACTGAAACCGGGTCACTCGAAAGCGATTGAAGGACCTTCGGGCGATTGTAATGAAAGCGGTGGTATTGTCTATCTCGATGACTTTGAAGGCAGTAGCTCACCTTTTTCCTTGATGTCGCAGCCCAATGCTTGGCAAATAGCCAGTGTACCGCAGAAAAACCGTTTATTCCCAGAAGCAGAAGCATCAGGTTTGGTAACGGGTTCGAATCGTGCCATGCTCAATTGGTTTAGGATTGACCAATTCGTTTTGGAACGGGGTGCGGCATCAGATAAGACAGATCCTTGCACCGCGCCCATTGCTCAAACAGAGGTTTTTCCGAACCGTGACCCTTTGCAAAACGGTGGTTTGAGCAACTATTTACCGACGTTTGACTTGAACTATTATCCAAGTGAGCGTGGACCTTACAACTTTGATGCGCCTCCCGGCTCTCCTCGAACACCTTACGCAGCGGGTTTGCGTGGCGATGGCAATTTGAATGCGCCTGAAACACGTTGGGCGGGTATCATGCGTGGCTTGAC
>JAYSQG010000405.1:0-12916 GCA_043721685.1 Saprospiraceae bacterium
GCAAAGGGCAAAGGGGCGAAAGGCAATTCGCAAGGGGCAATAGTTCCAAAATCAATATTTGTCGGGATTAAAAATCATGTGATGTAGTAATCTGCCGACTTCTTCGCTTTTTGCAGTCAAATCAGTATATTTTTCCAAAGTTATATAAAGGCAAGCATAAGAAAAGTCTAACCAAACTTGTGTTTCTGTATTTTCAGCATCAGAATCAGAGGTTTTGGAGACGAAATGGGCAGGATATTGTCTTTTTCTAAAAGCTTCTCCCAAATTAGCACATACACTTCGAGAGCATCTACGAATTTGGTCTGTTAACGAGTACTTTTCTTCTTTGGGGAAACTTTTAGTCATTTCAAAAATTTCCATAGCCAATGAAAATGCCTTTTTAAAAGCTGCTGTTTGTCTAAAGTTTGTAGCGCTCATAAATTGTTTACATTTTAAGTTTTCTAAAAAAGTTTTCTAAAAAATTGCCCCTTGCATTTTGCTCATTGCATTTTGCCCCTTGCATTTTGCCCCTTATTAAATTAAAACCACCCCCTCAGTATAAAGTTTCAATTGATTGTCCGTAGGGTTCAATTCAGTAATAAGGTAGTCCATTTCGCTCCAATCCGCAATTTTAAGGCGCATAGAGGAGTTCAATTTCTCTGAAATCGTCAGAATAGCGGTCTTTTCAGCCGATTTTATCATCGCTTTTTTGACTTGTACACTTTCCCAATCCGAATCCATCAAGCCGTCAGTGGGGTTAATAGCGTTCGTACCCAAGATGCAGAGGTCAGCTTTTATCTCCGATAACTTCTGAATCACATTGCCCCCGACAGCCATTCGGCTGTAATTCGATATTTTTCCGCCAATCATAATCGTTTCCACATTCGGTTTTTCCACCAAATCCATAACCGTAAAAGGGTTGACCGTAACGAAAGTCGCTTTCAAGGAATCTGGAATCATTCGTATCAATTCCCGCACCGTCGTACCGCCACCAATCAAGACATACATGCCATTTTGAATCAACTTCAAGGCTTTTTGAGCAATAATTTGCTTGCTACTCAATGCGTAAACTTCGGCTTGCAAGGCGGTGGGATGATATGTGCTGACCATCGCTCCACCTCGAACTTTGATAACACGCCCTTCCAAAGCCAACTCATTGAGGTCGCGCCGAATCGTATCCTCAGAAACATTGGTCAAGGTACTCAGGTCGCTGAAAGTGACCCTTGTGTGGATATTGACTTGACGCATTATCAAATCTTTCCGTTCGTTTTTAAGTAAGGTGACACTCATAAGAAATGATGAATGATGATTGATGATTAGTGAAATTGCCCCCTCAGTATTTTTATCTAAAATTTGCAAGTTTTGCAAAAAACCTAATTTTTATCAAAGATAAATAACTTTAGTATTCTATGAAAAAAAAAACGTTACTAAGATTTAAGTTATTAAAAATGGATTTTTATTTACTTTTTCAAATAAAAACATAAAACAAAATACCTCACAACCAATTATTTATTTCTAAATTTGCTGCAAATTTTGCAAATATCTTTTTTGTAAAAAACAAAAACCAATATAACGAATGCTATATCTCGCATGGCTTCTAGTAGCCATGCGAGATATTCCAATCACATTTTTTCTTTTCTGACGAAAAGGGTTTGTTACATGACGAGGGCGACGAATATGTCGCTCTCGTTTTTTTATGCCCTGACAATTCATCCCTCGTTTTTGACAGTTCATAACTTTCCATTTGCCCCCCTCAGTATTTCGACTGACTTTTGTGCTATCAATTAAATAGTCAAATTAAAAAAATACTGAGGGGTACGCTTTAACTTAAATGTCTTAAAAATACACTCAATTGTTTAACAAAAAATCTAAATTTTATGAAGACCACCCGACTGTTATTAACACTCATCTCACTCACTTTTTGGAGTTTTAGTTTTGCTCAAATCACCCAAACCATTCGCGGCGTAGTTTTAGACAAACAAGCCGAATCACCACTTGTCGGCGCTGCCGTTGTCATCGAAGGGTCAAACCCGCTTATCGGTTCTGTCACCGATGAAAACGGTGTGTTTAATTTGCCAAATGTACCAACAGGTCGCCATCAACTCATCATCAGTTTTATCGGTTACAATGCTTCGACGCTGCCTAATATCGTCGTCAATGCAGGAAAAGAAACCATTTTAACTGTTTCGCTTGAAGAGTCCGTTACAAAACTTGATGCTGTGACCGTTTCTGGAAAAGTAGATAAAACATTGACAATGAATGAATTGGCAACCATTTCCTCCCGTCAATTCAATGTCGAAGAAGTGCAACGTTATTCAGGTGGACGCAACGACGTGAGCCGTCTCGCAGCCAATTTCGCAGGTGTCGCAACGAACAATGACAGCCGAAATGATATTGTTATTCGTGGCAATTCACCAACAGGTGTACTGTGGCGACTTGAAGGCATTCCAATTCCTAACCCCAACCATTTTTCAACTTTGGGTACAACAGGCGGACCCGTTTCAGCCATGAACCCAAATATGATCCGAAATTCCGACTTCTTAACCTCCGCATTTCCAGCCGAATATGGCAATGCCAACGCAGGCGTTTTCGACATCGGTTTGCGCAACGGCAACAAAGAAAAATATGAATTTACGGCGCAACTTTCCGCTTTCAGTGGTCTCGAAGCAATGATAGAAGGTCCCCTCAGTAAAAAAGCCAACACCAATGGACAAAACGGTTCTTTTGTTGTCGCTTACCGTCATTCTTTTGTTGAACTGGCGCAAAAAGCAGGTATCAATGTCGGCACAGCTGCTTTGCCACGTTATAAAGACTTGACTTTCAATGTAGATTTAGGTCAAACCAAATTCGGTAAGTTCTCTCTTTTCGGCATTGGTGCATTGAGCAATATCAATTTTATCGGTGCAGAACTAAGCGAAGACGACCTGTTTGCCGACAAATCGGAAGACAGTTATGCTGATTCCAAATTGGGCATCATCGGTTTGAGACATAATATTATTGTTGACAACAACACGTATGTCCGCACAGTCCTATCGGGTTCTTATTCGGGCAACACGTTTAATGTGTATAAAGACAAAGGTGCTATCCAAAAACAACACAACCTCGACATCAGCGATTTTGTTACAACGTATCGCTTGTCAAGTTATATAAACAAAAAATTCAATGCCCAATGGTCTATGCGCACAGGCTTATTAGTTCAAAATATGAACCTCGATATTGATTCAAAAAGCCTTGACAGCAACAATATTTGGGTGCCTTTTCGCACTTCCAAAGGTCAAATGACGCTTTCTGAACTCTATTCGCAAGCACAATACAAGCCGAGCGACAAAGTGACGATAAATGCAGGTATTCACACGCAATACCTCGAAACGAATAAAAACTATGCGATTGAGCCACGTTTGGCGGTCAATTATTTTGTAAAACCCAACCAATCCCTTAGTATTGGCTATGGTTTACACAACCAAATGCAGCCTTTACCTGTCATGCTTGATGAAGAAAGGATGCCCGATGGTACGCTCAAAAAGACGAATATTGGTCTTGATTTCACCCAAAGTCACCATTTTGTGGTCGGTTATGATGTCAAAGTTGGCTCTGATTGGCATGGCAGAATCGAAACATACTACCAAATACTGAGGGGGGTGCCGATTGAAAGTCGGAAGTCCAATTCTTATTCTTTGTTGAATCAAGGTGCAGATTTTGGTTTCGTTGTACCTTCGGGCTTGATGAATGATGGTTCTGGCAAAAACATTGGCTTAGAAATGACGGTTGAAAAGTTCTTTTCGGCAGGTTGGTACAGTTTGTTAACGGCATCTTTTTTTGATTCAAAATACAAAGGTTCGGATGGTATTGAGCGCAACACCGCTTTTAATTCTAACTATATTGTCAATCTTTTGGCAGGAAAAGAGTTTAAATTTGGCAAAAAGAAGCAAAATGCGTTTACTTTGGACACTAAATTGACAACAGCAGGTGGACGTTATCAAACGCCCATTGATTTAGTGGCATCAAAAGTCAAAGGTGAAGAAGTACGTGATGAATCAAAGGCATATAGCGAACAACAATCGCCGTATTTCCGTTGGGACGTGAAAGTTGGTTATACTTTAAATTCATCAAAAAGGCAGTTCACACAGCAGTTTTTCCTTGATTTTCAGAACGTTACGAATCATAAAAATATCTTTCAAGAACGGTATTCGGTGAGCCAAAATAAGACGTATAAGGTTTATCAAATTGGTTTCTTTCCTGATGTGATGTGGCGGGTGCAGTTTTAAAAATAAACTAATAACAAATATTCAAAATGGCAAATCAAAAATCATATCCTTATGGCTTCGACGACCGTTGGCTCATGCTCAACGGGATACCGATTATTGGTTTTTTGTTACCGCCTATTTTTTTTGACACACCTGTCAGTTTTGATACATTTTACCTATTGAAGGCGATTGTATCAATGGCTTATACCCTCGTTTATTGGATTGTCTGCCGTTATGTCTTCATAAAAGCGACATTGAAATTTCCTGAATACTTTCAAAACAAACAGCGTTTGATATGGATTGGCAGTCTTTGTATTGGCATTATATTGCTGCTATGTAACGTTTTACACATTTGCATTGAGCCATATATCGGTTTACCATTTGAAAGACAACCAACATTGCCGCAAGTAAATGCTGCCAGTTTTATGACTCTTGGTATCATCGGAGGCATTTATGAAAGTGTCCGCAATTATGAACTTTGGAAAAAAACAAGTTTGGAAAAAGAGCAACTCCAACGCGAAAATTTGCAAAGCCAATTGGCAGGTCTGAAAAGTCAAGTCAATCCACATTTTTTGTTCAATTCGCTCAATACCTTGGTGCATTTGATTCCTGAAAACCCTGATTCGGCGGTAAAATTTGTTCAAAAGCTGTCAAAAGTTTATCGTTACATTCTCGAAATGCGCGACACCGAAACGACCCCCCTCAGTACAGAACTCGAATTTTTGAACGCTTATGTTTTTTTATTGAAAGAACGTTTTGGTGATAATTTACACGTTATTATTGATGACGATGTTTGTAAAGACAACATTGACGGGGTGACTCCAAGTCACCCCGTCAATACAGATGTTTGTGAAAAGCACATTATCCCCCTTTCTCTACAAATTTTGTTTGAAAATGCCATAAAACACAATGTTATTTCGGCACAACGCCCTTTGACGATTTCTGTTTCTATTGAAAACAATGAACATTTGATAATTAGAAATAACTTGCAGCGCAAAAATCAAGTGCAAGAAGGTACAGGAGTTGGTTTACAAAATATCCGCAATCGGTATCAACTTGTCAGTCAAAAAGAGGTGGATATTATTGTGACGAAAGAATCTTTTATTGTTTCTTTGCCATTATTAAATATTGAAAATCAATTAGTTACAATCTAAATGAAAGTAATCATTATCGAAGACGAGCAGCCAGCTGCTTTGCAATTAAAAAAATTATTGACTCAAACTGACCCATCAGTATCGGTCATCGAAATCATTGATTCTGTCGAGTCGTCGGTCAAGTGGTTGCAGACTTTTCCTGCGCCCGATGCTATTTTTATGGATATTCAGATTGCAGATGGCTTGAGTTTTGATATTTTTAATCACGTCAACATTCAATCACCCGTCGTTTTTACAACGGCTTTTGACCAATATGCTATTAAGGCTTTTAAAGTAAATGCCGTTGATTATTTGTTAAAACCGATTGACGAAGACGAATTAGGCGAGGTTTTGGATAAGTTAAAGAAAAAAAAAAGGGAAACGATACCTTTTGAACCTTTTGACAACGGCTTATTTTTAAAGAATTTACTTCAAGATTTTCCAAAAAAAGATTATAAACAAAGGTTTTTAATCAAAAATGGGCAAAATTTGACTTCTATTGTCGTGTCCGACATCGCCTATTTTTTCTCCGAAGACGGAGTTAACCAATTTTATGTTTTTTCAAACAAAAAGCACATTGTTGAAAACACTTTGGACGAATTGGAGTCGTTTTTGAACCCAAAGGATTTTTTTCGCATCAACCGCAAACTCATCGTCAGTATTAAAGCCATTCAAAAAATTAGCCCCCATTTTAACAGTCGTTTGAAGCTATCTTTGACCCCTCAGTATAGAGACGAAATTTTGGTTGCTCGTGAGCGTGTCAGCGATTTTAAAGCATGGCTCGGCGGTTAAAATGTAATATGTAAAGCCATGAAAGAGCTTAATATGTTAACAATGGGTAACGCCTAATGGAATTAATCAATCATAAATAAATAAAAATCAATCATCAATCATGGATAATTTTATCGAAAAATGGCTTTTTGCCTATTATCAAATCGGAAAACGTTACTTCTTCTTGGCAGCCGTGATGTTTATTCTGTTTTACATCATTTTCAAAAGTCCTATGATGGGGCGTAAAATCCAAGAAAAATTCCCCAAACACGGTGACTATTATCGCGATATTTTCAATTCTATTATCTCAATTGGCATTTTTTCAGCCATCAGTGTTTGGACATTCTGGATTATTCGACCATATACGAATCTGTATCGGAATTTTTCAGATTACAGTACAGCTTATTATGCGTTTACTTTTGTGTGGATGTTTTTTCTTCATGATTTTTATTTTTATGTGTCACATCGGCTTATGCACCACCCAAAAGTCTTTCGGCTTGTGCATTTGACGCATCATAAATCAAACAATCCTTCACCTTGGACAGCTTATGCATTCAATCCTCTGGAAGCCGTTGTGGAAGCGGCAATCGTACCGATTATTGCTTTTTCGATTCCAACGCATCAATCAGCGATTCTATTTTATATGATTTTTCAAATTGCTTACAATGTTTATGGGCATTTGGGCTTTGAAATTTATCCTGCCAATTTTCATAAACACTGGTTCGGTCGATGGCTCAACACTTCCGTCGCCCACAATATGCACCATAAATATTCGGTCAAAAATTATGGTTTGTGGACGGTGATTTGGGACAGAGCATTTGATACGATGCACCCACAATACGACGCTGTTTATGAAAAAACAACAGGCAAACAGCCTGAGATGTATGCTGATTTAAAAGAGGCTTCTGTTCAATAATGCTTGATTTATGCTATCTTTGCGCCTAAACTGCCCCCTCAGTATCAATTATACTGAGGGGGCAGTTTAGCAATATTTTGAACAGTAAAACGACTATGATTAATGACGAAGGACAAATACAAATGGTGGTTTCTACTTGATTTTAAGTCAAAAACCCATCATATTTTGAAACTTCCGAACTTTTTCACGTCAAAAAAGTTTAAAGTATAACACATTTAGAAACATTATTTTGAAAATTTAAAACAAAAAGAATATGTTTAATATTGGTTTTATGGTTATCGGCGGCATCGCTACATTGGTTGGGATGTTTATAAGTAGCCGACTCAAATCAAAATTTGAATTATATAGCCAACAGGGTTTGCGTAATGGCATGAGTGGCAAGGAAATAGCTGAAAGAATGTTGCGCTATTACGGCATTTATGACGTGAAAGTGCAACTTGCACAAGGCTTTTTGACCGACCACTACAATCCATTGGACAAAACAGTGAATTTGAGCGAACCAGTTTACAATGCCCGCAGTATCTCTGCCGCCGCCGTTGCTGCACATGAGTGCGGACACGCTGTGCAACATGCCGAAGCATACGCGCCTTTGAAGCTTCGTTCAGCCATCGTGCCGATTGTAAAAGTGTCTTCGGGTATTCAACAGTTCCTGTTACTGGCGGCTGTTTTGACGCTTGGTAGTGGTTTGGGTAAAACCGTATTGCTTATTACCCTCGTTGTTTTTGGCGTTACTGCATTGTTCAGTCTCATCACGCTGCCTGTCGAATTTGATGCCTCAAACCGTGCTTTGAAATGGTTGGAATCGTCAAATACAACGATGCCAGAAGAGTTGGCAGGTGCAAAAGACGCACTTTGGTGGGCTGCGATGACTTATGTTGCGGCAGCTTTGGCGGCTTTGGCTTCGTTTCTGTATCTGCTTTGGGAATACAATCGCCGCTAAGGAATGGTGAAATTTAAGACATAACCTTTGTAGGTTCAACATCCCTCCCTCGTTTTATACTGAGGGGGGGATGTTTTTTTTGAAAATCGAATTTTGATTAACAAATATTGAATGTGGTAATGTGGAGACAACTTCTATATTCTACATTCGTTAATCATTATTCAACCTTAAAAAACTGTTTTTCGGACAAAAACCGTAATTTTCCGCCTCATTAAAGCAAATGCTTAAAAAAAGCATAGTAAAACCATATTTACACTAATTCGACATGAGCTTTTGGAATCGTCTTTTTGGCAACAAAGCAGAACCAACAAAACCGCAGCCGCGCATCAAGTTTGGTCGCTACACCGACTCGTACAAGCAGAAACAGCAGTACGAGGCGTGGGAGGCTGCGCTCAATAAATTTGAAGAACAGGACTATTTAGGCTCTTATAATGCCCTTTTCAGCTATTTACGAGACGAAAATGAAGACAATGTCCGTTGGGTTGAGGAAAATGGCAGCATCAAATTTGAAATTTTACAAGGTTCAAAACGGGTAACTGGCACGGCAAATGCACAAAAATTTGTTGCCGAAGCCCGCATTGTTTATGCCGACAATTTAGGTATTGCCGTCATGCGTCGGCTTGTGGAGTCCAATTATGTGCTTGAATACAGCCGTTATGGGTTGGACAACGAGAATAATTTGGTCATCAAATTTGACTCTTCTTCACTCGACGGGTCGCCATATAAACTCTACTACGCCCTCAAAGAGGTGGCAGCGAGTGCCGACAAACAGGACGACCTTTTGCTCGATGAGTTTGGGGTGCATTTGAAACCTATTGATATGGGTTCAAAAGCCGACCTACCCGCAGCCGAAAAAGAGGCTAAATACGATTTTGTTATTCAGAAAATTCAATCTGTCCTTTCTGAAATTGACAGTAAAAAGTTAGATGGCGAAAAATATCCGGGTGGTATTTCCTATTTGTTGCTCGATGCCGCTTATCGGATTGACTATCTCACGTCGCCCGAAGGTTTTTTGATGGAAACGATTGAACGGATGCACCGCAGCTTTTTTTCAGCAGAAGAGAAAAATATGGTGTTGAGAAATATCGGAATGCGTAAAGAACTTGAAAAAGTCAAAACTCGTTCTAAGACGTTGTTAATCACCGAGTTATACGCCACAACTTCGACATTTGGCATACTCGCACCAAAACAGCATGATGCGCTCGCAAGTCTCATTGACGGTGAATTGCCCAATATGGACTGGTACGAAGCCAACAAACACGCAGCGTTTGCTATGGCAATTCCGGGTTATATCGTCGGTTATGCCTTGTTTAGTTTCGCTTTACCTAAGCCTGAACGGGCGTTGTTGGCGTTTTATTACACAGTTTTAGAACCGACCTTGTTTGCATCGTTGGGTTTTACCCCTACTTATTTCAACACCCAAACAAGGACATTTGACCAAAAAGCGATAAAAACAGCGATAAAAGAAATAATTGACGGTCATTTAGAGGCTTATCCAAAATTAGCACCTGACTTTACAATTTTGGACTTCAAAACGCCTACAAAATTCGCTCGGTCTTATTTATTGATGTTAAGAAATTTAGATTTTGAAAAAAAGTAAAATAATGGTGAATGATGAATGATGAATGATGAATGGCACGGCGATTATTACTTTTCATGCCTGTAATTCATCATTCACCATTCATAACTCATCATTCTCTAAGTCATTTCGAGGATGCAAAAATTAGTAGAAAAATATAAAAGTGTTGTCATCCAAATTGCGACACCATATAGTACAGGAACAGGGTTTTACCTCAAAGGTGCTAACTTGATTGTGACCAACAACCACGTTGTCGAAGGTAATCGAGAAGTGACGATTGAAGGGGTCGGTGTGGCGCGTCAAATCAGCCGTGTCCTGTATAATGATGTAAAATATGACCTTGCATTTGTGGAAATGCCTGTCCACATCGAAGACATACCTGATGTGAATGTCGCTCCAACACTTGTGCAAGTAGGTGAAGCTGTCACAGCTGTCGGACATCCTTTTGGCTTGAAATATACTTTTACGAAAGGTATTGTCTCCAATCCACGCCATATATATAACAACCTCGATTATATTCAGCACGATGCTGCCTTGAATCCGGGCAATTCAGGCGGACCACTCATCAATACTGAGGGGGCGGTTGTGGGTGTCAATACGTTCATCATACAAAACGGCAATACCATTGGTTTTTCGCTTCCCGCTAAATATTTGGGCGATACCATCGAAGCCTTTCAAAAAGGACAAGGTGAAATCGGTTTACGTTGTGATGCCTGTACCAATATCGTTTTTGAAAACACCATAGAAATGGGTGGTTATTGCCCACATTGTGGCAACAAGCTCAAAATATTGAGTGAAACGACTCATTTTCAAGCAGAAGGAGTCGCTTCATTGATTGAAAACATGCTCATAAAATTAGGTCACGATGTCCGTGTCAGTCGTCGAGGATCGAATAGTTGGGAAATTCGGCAAGGTTCAGCAAAAATTAACATCTCTTACCATCAACAAAATGGTTTGATAATTTCAGATGCTTATCTTTGTACATTGCCAAAGGAAAATATTAAACCTTTGTATGAATATTTGCTGCGCGAAAACTATCGCAACGAAGATGTGACATTAAGCGTCAAAGGGCAAGACATCATACTGTCTCTTTTGATTTATGATAAATATCTTCAAGAAGAAACGGCATTGAAATTGATTAGCAACTTGTTTGAAAAAGCAGATTATTACGACAATATTTTAGTCGAACAATACGGGGCGAATTGGCGAAATGAATAGTGTCATTCGAATACCTAAAAACAAGGAATAATATTTTAATTAATTAGAACATTAAAATATTTGACAAAAAACGGGCGTTTACCAATAGTTCGGTTTAAAAAAAAGCCAAAATGTTAAGTAGGTGTTATTTTAAGCCGATTGTAGACACATATTTATGTTTTCGTTTAATTTTGACAGTCATAAAACACCCCCTCAGTATTCCGCCCATTATGAGAAGAAAATTTTGAATTACAGAAATAACTGATTTTTAGCTTTAATTAATGAGTTAAGCACACATCTATCTCAATATGAAAAAAATCTCGATACTTATTTTAGCTCTAACAATGAGCTTTGCGGCAACCGCACAAGACATTCACTTTTCGCAATTCTATATGGCACCGCTTAATCTCAACCCTGCCTTGACGGGTGTGATGAATTGTAGCCAGCGTATCGCAGGCAATTACCGTAATCAATGGGCTTCAGTACTACGTGACAAAGCCTTTCAAACGGCTAATGTCGCTTATGACACCAAAATCCCTGTTGGTCGCTACGATTATATAGGCTTAGGCGGTTCTTTTTGGGGTGACAAAGCGGGTTCACTGAATTATCATACCAATCAATTGAGTCTCGATTTCTCTTATGCCAAAAAGATGGGCGGCTATCGCAAAAAAGCCAGCTATTTGGTTATGGGCGCAGAGGTTGGATTGGCACAACGTGGATTGAACACATCTGATGCCCGTTGGGGCAACCAAAACAATAATGGCGTATATGATCCAACGATTGCCAGTAATGAAAATTTGTTTGGACGCAACAACTTTATGTATGCCGATGTGTCCGCAGGTTTGCTTTGGTTTTCAGTTTTGGACGAAAATAACAATTTCTATATTGGTGGTGCTTATGACCACATCAACCGTGCTAACCAATCGTTTACAACACAAGGACAAGGCACTGCCAGCAAATTCGTTCCTTTGTTCTCAAAATTTACTATCCACGCAGGTGGTGAGTTGGGTATGAATGACCGCATTTCGCTCCTTCCAGGCATTGTGACTTTTTTACAAGGACCTTATATGCAAGTCAACGGTGGCACCAGTATGCGTTTTCTTTTAGGCGGTTCAAAACGCTCAACAGAAGCGATTCAGTTTGGTGCATGGGCACGGATTGCCAATAAAGTAGATGGTGGTGTATTGATGGATGCCCTTATCCTTTCAACTCGTTTTGATTACAGTCAATTCTCAATTGGTTTTAGCTATGACTTAAATACGTCATCACTTCAACCTGCCAGCCGTAGTAATGGTGGTTTTGAGTTTTCTCTACAATATAAAGTGTGTGGTAATGAAAGGCGTAATGTTTATTGCCCGAATTTCTAAAGCGACATTTCTTTTATGAAAAAGCCTTGCAAACGGTCGTGTTTGCAAGGCTTTTTTGTTTTATACTATTGATTTTTACTAAAAGAACAACCGTAGGTTGATTAACTCACCGACGGTTGATCAATAAATTGATTCAAAACCCTACAAACCAATTAAGATTTATGGTTCTTTGAAAACTTTGTGTTTAAACACAAAGTTTTCAAAGAACAAAAATTTGGCAAATAACTAATGTCACACACTATGACAAATGTAGCGATGGTGTGAGAAATGATCTATATAGCACATGTGAAAAGCCGATTAGAAAATCTGAGTTGCATAGTACTGTTATATGTGAATCATTATGGAATTGGTTGAGGTTGTTTGATTGGTTCCAATCGCATTTCGTATGTTTTAGGGTCATATTTCTTAATAGCACCTGTCATGGCATCAATTCCCCATCCTATTAAATTCCCCAAATTAATAATACTAACAAGATTAAATGATTGTTCAAGTTCAAATATACGAGGTTGATATCCTTCTTTTTTTAATGAAATGGTGGGGGATGTCGAACTCCTTTTTACTGAAATAGTGCAAGGTGTTGTTCCTTTGTCTATTCCTCCAATCTGAACGTTCGCCCCTTGTGGCTGAGAATTAATTGTAATAGTGTCTTTTGTTCCAGTAAAAATTGTTGCACAACTTTGAAGACCCATAGAAACGACAACAATTAAAACGATAAACGAATGTTAGTAATTTTTTTTCATAAGACGATTCATTTTTAATATTTATAAAATAAGTTGTTAAATAAAGACAA
>JAYSQG010000406.1:0-62383 GCA_043721685.1 Saprospiraceae bacterium
AGTTTATCCTTTTAAATATGATAGACGGCACATCTTTAACACCTATGGTTCTTATCAATTATCAAAAAAATGGAAAATAGGTGCTTTGTGGACATACAACACAGGTTTCCGCATCACAACACCCAACGGACAATTGGTCGGCACACCTTTTTTTGACAACAATTCATTGCTCTATACAGAAGTCAACAACAGCAAAATGCCCAATTATCATCGTCTTGATGTGAACGCTATTAAAGAAAAAACCTTGAAAAATGGGCGTATTCAAACTTGGAGTTTTAATGTTTATAATCTCTATTCACGCCTCAATCCGATATTTGTGTATGTCAGAAAAGAATATAAAAACGCGACAACAGGCGTTGTGACACCTGCAAAAGTGAAGGGTATTACACTTCTGCCTATTTTACCTTCGGTGAATTATGCTTTAAAATTCTAATCATTAATTTATGAAAAACTATTTATTATTCATCATAACTGCCTTAACCATAACGAGTTGCATTGACACCGATTTAGATTACACATTGCCTTATACAGAAACACCTGTTGCCATCGGTTTTTTAGATTCCGTCAATGGTGCAAGGGTTTTTGTTGGTAAGAATGCAAAAATTCTCACAAAGGATTCGAGCAGCTTGAAAGATGTAAAAGTCGCCTTGTGGTCAGACGATGGATTGGTTGAAAACCTGTCTTTTTTAAACAATAATGTCTTTGTCAGTTCCCCAAATTTCAAGGCAAAGCCCAACAAAAACTATTTTTTCAAAGCCACAACCCCCCTCAGTATAGACAGCCTTAGTTCTGAAAAAGTACAACTCCCAGCCGTTGTGCCGATACTGAATGTGCAATATAAATACACAAATCAACAACAAAATCAGATGAATCTGTATGTTAACATCAAAGACCCCGAAGGCTTCAATGCTTATACTTTTTATGTGCAGTGCTACAAAAAAGACACGCTTTTTGATGAAGAAGTCATACAAAACCCTTTGTTTGTCCCTAAAAAAAGCCTCATTTTTAGCGACCGAGCCTTTCAAGGCACAACGCATACTTTGGTACTTGAAAACATCAGTACGGAAACCTATATTGGCAGAAGAAACATTGTTTTTGATAATATAAACGTCACCCTTTTCAGTATTTCAAAACCAACTTATGATTTATTTCTATCGCTCAACACCTCTGAACCAACCGTAGGCGACCCGTTTTTTGAGCCGTCCGTTATCACCAATCAAGTTAAAAATGGGTTGGGTGTTTTTGGGGTGTATAGCAGTTCAAATTATGTTTTGAAATTGTGAAATTTAGGAAGCAAAATACACCCCCTCAGTAATTTAATAGCCCAAAGACAACTTTTCTCTTTACTTTTTACAAACCCTTTCAATACTTTTTCTCAATTTTAGCCTTTCAAAAACAATTTTAACATTCTTCCTCAAAGTCATGGGCGGAGAAAATTAAACAACAAGATTTTTATGAAAAAGACACTTTTAGCCATCCTTGCATTGGCAACATTCAGTACTACTTACGCACAGACAAACTTGACAAAACCCGAAGACACAGAGTTTTATGAGCCTGTGCCGCCCATCGTTACTCCTGCTGCCAAATTGGGCGATGCACCCAGCGACGCAATCCTGCTGTTCGCCGGCAAAAATTTTGACAACTTTGTTGAAGATGCAGACGGTTCTGCCGTCAAATGGACAATGGACAAAAGCCGTGTAATTGGACGAGACTACACCGCAGAAGGGAAACCAGTCAGGTGGACTTTGAACAGCGACGGTTCGATGACAGTCAAAAAAGGCACAGGCGACATCAAAACAAAACAGCTTTTTGGCGATTGCCAACTCCATGTCGAGTGGCGTTCACCCATTGAACCAGATACTTTAACAGGTCAACGGAAGGGTAATTCGGGCATTTTTCTTCAAGAACGCTACGAAGTTCAGGTTTTGAACAGCTATAAAAGCAAAACCTACACCAACGGTCAAGCGGGTGCGATGTACAAACAAACCCCACCGTTGGCAAATGCATGCAGCGTGATGGGCGAGTGGAACACTTACGACATCATTTTCACCGCACCCCGTTTCCGTAGAAATGGCTCATTAGAAAAGGCTGGAATGGTTACAGTGATTCACAATGGCATCGTTGTGCAAAACGCAACAGTCATTCAAGGCTCAACAGAATACATTGGTGCGCCAAAAAACGTCGCTCATGGCAAAGGTGCAATTAAATTGCAAAACCACGGCAACGAGGTGAGCTACCGCAATATCTGGATTCGGGAGTTGTAATACCCCCTCAGTAAAAGCATTAAAAAAAGCCGTTTCGAGACTGTCGAAGCGGCTTTTTTGATAACATGACGTATGGTAAACGTCAAAAATATCGGATATATGATAAAAGTCAATCCTTTTGTTTTACTTTTGAACTCTTCATTATATTCATCAAAATAAATCCAATTGTTTATGAAAAAAATCTACTCATTTTTACTCTGCTTACTCAGTTTGAGCAACGCCTTTTCTCAAAAAACGGTCAATAAACCCATAACAAGCACCCCCTCAGTACAAACAGACCTAAACGCCTATTTCAAACCCATGAAATGGCGCAACATCGGACCATTCCGTGGCGGACGTGCTGTAACCGTGAGTGGTGTCACCAACAATCCACTCGTATATTATGCGGGCACTGCGGGCGGTGGCTTATGGAAGACCGAAGACGCAGGTCTGACATGGCAAAATACCTCCGATGGCTTTTTCAAAACAGGTTCAGTCGGTGCAGTGGCGGTCGCTGAATCCGATGCCAATGTCGTGTATGTCGGCATGGGCGAACACCCACCGCGTGGCGTGATGAGTTCCTACGGTGATGGCGTGTATAAGTCAACCGATGCGGGCAAAACATGGAAAAAGATGGGTTTGGATGCCACAAAACACATCGCAGGCATCTCTATTGACCCTAAAAATCCCGAAATCGTCTATGTGGCAGCTCAAGGTGCGATCCATGGCGCAACCGAAGACCGTGGCATTTATAAGTCAACGGACGGCGGCACAACTTGGAAGAAGATTTTTTACGTGGACGAAAACACAGGTTGCGTTGATTTGAGCATGGACATGAGCAATTCGCGCATCCTCTATGCGGCCATGTGGGACTATCGGCGTTTGCCGTGGGAAGTCCGCAGTGGCGGCAAAGGTTGTGGTTTATGGAAGTCAACAGATGGGGGCGAAACGTGGACACGCCTTGAAAACGGCTTGCCAAAAGAGTTGGGCAAGATGGGCATTTCGGTTTCAAGGGTCAATCCTGAACATATTTATGCGGTCATTGAGTCCGATTCGAAGGCAGAAATGGGCGGCTGCTTCGCTTCTACTGACGGGGGCAAAATGTGGACGCGCGTCAGCAAAGACCATCGCCTCGTTCAACGGGCTTGGTATTATACCGAGATATTTGCCGACCCACAAAACGAAAATACGGTTTATATTCTGAACACGTCTATCCTCAAATCCGTTGACGGGGGCAAAACGTGGGCACCCCTCAGTGGTACGCATGGCGACCATCATGGTCTTTGGATAAACCCGACGAACAATAAAAACATCGCCAATGCCAATGACGGTGGTGGTGCCATCACATTTAACAGTGGTGCAACGTGGTCGTTGCAAAGCAACCAACCAACGGCTCAATTTTATCGTATCAATGCAGACAATCGCTTTCCATACCGCGTTTATGGCGGTCAACAAGACAATTCGTCAGTGATGATAATGAATAGAAACCCTTCAAGTGGGGGCATTTCGGATAAAGACTGGACTTCTTCTGCAGGTGGTGAGAGTGCCTTTTTGGCTTTCGACCCCAACAATCCCCGTTATGTCATGGGCGGCAGCTATCAAGGAACGGTTGAAATTTTGGACACTGAAACAGACGAAGGCAAACCCGTTATGGTCACACCCGTCCAGTATTTGGCGAAACAGCCGAAGGATATGACCTACCGCTTCAACTGGAATGCGCCTATGATTTATGGGCAACACGAACAAAACACCTATTTTCATGCAGGAAACAAAGTGTTCAAGACATCAGACATGGGCAAATCGTGGCAAATCATTTCGCCCGACTTGACGCGGCACGATACCGCTAAAATGGGTTTCAGTGGCGTGCCTTATACCAATGAAGGGGCGGGCGGTGAAAACTACGGCACAATTGCTTACCTCGCCGAGTCAACTCATGAAAGTGGTGTCATGTGGTCAGGCAGCGACGATGGCTTGGTGCATTTGACGCGCGACGGTGGCAAAACATGGTCAAATGTCACGCCCGCAGGTTTGGACGAATGTCTCATCAACTGCATCGAAATATCGCCTTTTGACAAAGGAACAGCTTTCATCGCTACGACTCGTTATAAATTCAACGACTTCACCCCCTCAGTATTCAAGACCACAGATTACGGAAAAACGTGGATAAAGCTCAACAACGGCTTGCCAAATGGCGCATTTACCCGCGTTGTGCGCCAAGACACCGAGCGCAAAGACTTGTTGTTTTGTGGAACGGAGTTGGGTTTGTATGTCTCTTTCAATGGCGGCGCATTGTGGCAGCCTTTCCAACGAAATTTGCCGATTTGCCCTATTACAGACTTAAAAATACACAAAGGCGACTTGATTGCAGCCACTTCTGGGCGTGCATTTTGGATTCTCGACGATTTGGGATTGGTTCGTCAATATTCAAATACAGGAGGCTTTACTTTTTTCAAACCAGAAGACGCTTTTCGCACCTCATCAAGCAGTTCATTGGACAAAAATGGCGATGATGACAACAAAGTCCAACTCGGCCGTAGTGGTTTTGCGGGAACTAATCCAGCCAGTGGCGTTGTGTTCTATTATCAAATACCAGAAAAACAGGACTCTACCGCTATTTTAAGCCTTGATATTTTAACTGCAAAAGGGCAAGTCGTGCACAGTTATTCAAGCAAAACAGACCCTAAATTCGTCACTTTTGTCGGTGGTCCATCCGCCGAGGCGCCACTTACGATGAAGCCTGGTTTGAACCGTTTTGTCTGGAATATGCGTTACGAAACCTTACCGAGTGTGCCAAACGTCATGGTTGAAGGCAGTTATGACGGGCGAAAAGTCGTTCCGGGCAACTATCAAGCCCGTTTGAAAATGGGGGATGCAGAAAAAACGGTGACGTTCAGCATTCTGCCCGACCCACGCCTCAACTACTCCGCCGCCGATTATACCGCACAAGAACAGACGCTTGGCGAGATTGAAAAAAGCATCAAAGACATCCACAACAACGTCAATCAAACCCGCCAAGCCCGCAAGCAAATCAATGATTTCATGGAAATGATAAAAGATAAACCAGACGTGAAATCAGTGAATGAGCAAGGAAAAAAGATTGTTGAACAGATAAATACTTGGGAAAATGAGCTTATTCAGCCCAAATCACAGTCAAACGACGATGTTATCAATTTTGAAAATAAATTGAATGCCGATTATTTTTTCATCAAAGGAGAACTTGATGTCAATACGCCTTATGTCACCGAAGGACAAAAGCAACGCCTTTCTGAACTAAATGCTGTTTGGCAAAAACGGCAAATTGAGCAAGCCGCAATTCAAAAAAGTATTGATGATTTCAATAATTTATGTCGTCAAATGAATATGGGTAGGATTGTGATGCCCATTGTGCCAAGCGAAAAATGAACGCCTTAGTATTTTTCGAGTTTTGTTTTAAATATCAGGTTCGGGGAATTTTATAAATTCCCCGAACCTAAAAAAGCCGATTTCATTGTTTTTCACCCCAATAATCTCTGCGGCGATACTTACCGCAATTTCTTCTGGCGTTTGGCTATTGATTTTCAAACCTATCGGTGTATGGATACCCCTCAGTATATCACTACTAAAACCTTCATTTTCAAGGTCATTTAACAACGTTTTCATTTTAGCATCACTGCCTAAAACGCCTAAATAGCGCACATTTTTATCCAAAAGCTGCCGAATCACAAGTGCATCTGTCCGATAACCAACCGTCATAACGACGACATACACATTATTGCCCGAAGGGATATATCTGCCGATTGCGTCATAATCAACCAAATGTTTTTCATGGACAAACTTGTTTTTCTCCAACGTATTCAAATCCGACCGGTCATCAAAAAGATGAATCTGAAAGTCCATTTTAGACATCAATTCCGACAAAGCCAAAGCACAATGACCACCGCCGATGATGTACAATTCATTTTTTAAACCTAAGCTTTCAGTAAAAACAAAACTTGTTTCGTTAATAGAAACAAAATAGAAAGGATGGATAAGACTTTGATTCTCAAAGACTTGAAAATAATGGGACGTTAACTTTAAAACAATAGGCAAGGCATTTTTCAAACAATAAACAATCCGCCTAACCGTCGGCAAATCTTCTTTTTGAAGTGTATAAAACAATATCGTTTGCTCACCCGAACAAATCATTCCGCTTTGGTCATGAGGTGCATTTTTGTGGTGTATTTGTTTTTTTATAAATACAACATTGTCATTATTTTGCAAAAGGGTTTTAGCTAATTCGACGAGTTTTATTTCCATGATGCCGCCGCCAATTGAACCACAAAGCCCCCCCTCAGTATCAACAACCATTTTAAAGCCTTGTCGCCCTGGACTGCTGCCTGTGCTTTCAACAACATCGAGCAGCATTACTTTTTCGTTGATTCTCAATTGTTTAGCAACGAATTGCCAGAATGAAAGCTCTTTACTCATACTAAAATCTCTTTTTCGACTTCTTGATACAGACTCATCAACACCTTTTCCGCCGTGAAAGGCGCATCAAATTTTAACGGTATATTACCAAATGCTTTGACCGCATCTCGAATCGCAAAATACGCCCCAATGCCATACATTAAAGGTGGTTCGCCAACGGCTTTTGAGTTAAAAATCGCTAAGTTATCACGCACCGTTTCCAATGGAATAATGCTTATTTCCTTCGGAACGCTGTAAATATCAGGTATTTTGTAGGTCGAAAGGGCATTTGAACGCAGCTTTCCCTTGTCGTCATAAACAAGTTCTTCCATCGTCATCCAACCGATCCCTTGAACGATGCCCCCTTCGATTTGTCCAAAATCAATAGCGGTATTCATCGTTGAACCGAAGTCATGCACAGCACGCACAAAGTCAATATCATAAGTGCCACGCAAACAGTCCACCGTCACGCCCACAGCAGCCGTACCGTAAACATGATAAGAAAACGGATGCCCTTTGGCAGTCGTCCAATCGAAATGTACTGAGGGGGTCGCATAATGCGCATGATGCGAAAGGTTGACCCGCTTCATATATGACTGATTAACAACAGTTAGAAAATCCAAGTCCGTTTTTTCATTTCTGACATAAAAAAAACCGTTTTTGTAGGTCAATTCATCAGAAAAATAGACATTTCCTAATATTTCAATGGCTGTATTGCGCAGCCGCTTCATGATTTTTTGACAAGCCATCAAGGTTGCTTTGCCATTCAAATCCGCCGTTGCAGAAGCGGCAGAGGGCGAAGTATTAGCAATCCGCAAAGTATTCGTCGAATGTACTTTTACTTTTTCAATCGGAATTTGAAAGGTCTGCGCCGCCACTTGGGCAATTTTAGTATTCACACCCTGCCCCATTTCCACCGCGCCTGTTGACACAGCCACCGAGCCGTCAGTATAAACGTGTACCAACGCCCGCGCTTGATTCATCAATGTTTTTGTAAAGGAAATACCGAAGCAAATCGGCATCAAAGCCAAGCCTTTCTTAGCATATTTGTTTTGTTTATTGAATAAATCTATCTCTTTTCGTGTTTTTTCAAAATCAAAATGAGCGTCTGCGGCTTGCCAAGTTGTTTCTGCTTCGCTTTCAGCCTTTTGCCCGTAGGGAAATTCATCGCCCGTTTTTAATAGATTTTTTTGTTGAATTAGGGATGCGTCAACACCTAACTGTTCCGCTGCATGAGCTATTGCTGACTCCATCACAAACATACCTTGTGGCCCACCGAAACCCCGAAACGCTGTATTCGGTGGTAAATTGGTGCGACAACTATACGCTATCGCTGAAACATTGGGTACAAAATAGGCATTTGTACAATGAAAAAGCGTCCGTTCCAAGACCGCAGGCGACAAATCGGCTGCTGCACCTGCGTTTTGATAAAACGTTACTTCATAAGCCACTATCTTTAAGTTTTCATCTAAACCAATGCGATAATCAGCACTGTACGGATGTCTTTTACCCGTCATACGTAGGTCTTCCATGCGGTTAAGACTGTATTTGACAGGGCGTTTTGTCAACTGCGTACCGACCGCACAGAGGGCAGCCCACGCATTAGCTTGATCCTCTTTGCCCCCAAAACCACCGCCGAGTCGGGTCACGTCCACCTCAATTTGGTGCATCGGCAAAGCCGTTACTTTTGCTACGGCACGCTGAACTGCAGTCGGTCCTTGCGTCGAAGAATAGACTTTCAAACCGCCCCCCTCAGTGGGTAGCGTATATGCGCCTTGCGTTTCGATGTAAAGGTGTTCCTGACCGTTCACATCTGCTCTTCCCTTGAAAATATGTGGGCAAGTGGGAAACACGCCCTCAGTATCACCGAGTTTAAACGCCTTTGGTGGGATTATCAACTCATTTTTCGCAAAAGCAACACGCGGATCTGTGATGATGTCAAGTGGTTCAATGTCCACTTTTATCTTTTTAACGGCTGCCCTCGCAGCAACCTCCGTTTCCGCAAGAACCAAAACAATGGGCATACCTTGAAAATGCACATGACCATCAGCCAACAACGGTTCGTCGGGAATAATACCACCGATTTGGTTTTCACCTATCAAATCCTTAGCCGTTATGACTCTGACGACCCCCTCAGTATTTTTAGCATTTTGAAGGTCAATCTCCGTAAAAACACCATGTGCGACAGGCGAATCATAGACAGCCGCAAACAAAGTGCCTTGCTGCAACGGAATGTCGTCGAGGTAAATAGACTCCCCGCGGACATGATTTATAGCATCTATATTTTTCATGGTCAAAGATTTTCGATTGAAGAAGGTTGTAAGATTACTATCTTTACATCAAAAATAGCCAAATTATGAAAGTTTTTCAGATCCTTTTTATCTTTTTGTATCTCTCCTGCCCTGCTAGTGCTCAAATGACGGGAAAGGCATTGCTCGACAAAACCATTGCGCTCCATGACCCGAAAGGCAATTGGTCAAAACTCAATCAGCGTTTTTTGTTGCGAACTGAATCGCCGAACAGACCTGATTCTGTTACAATTGACTTTGACAATCGCAGAAGTTATTTCCGCCATGCGAATAAAACAGACGGCAAATTGATAGAACGCATTGTGTTAGACACTGTTGTTACTTGGAAAATTGATGGTCAAACGACTGTTAGCGATGAAGACCAAAAGAAATATCGTTTAGCAACAGACCGTATAAAACGACAACGAGATTATTACACCTATCTCTATGGCTTGCCGATGAAACTGCGTGACGCAGGTACAAAAGTAGCGGATGAAGTGAAGAGTGATACCTTCAATGGTAAAACATATCTCGTCCTAAAAGTGGATTATGATGCTCAAATAGGTAAAGATTCATGGCTTTTTTACATCAATCCAGTGACTTTTGCGATGGAAGGCTACCGTTTTTACCACAACCGGGAACCAAATGATGGTGAGTTTATCGTTTGTGAAGGATTGATTGAGGTGCAACAGATGAAGATTCCACGTCGTCGTCTTTGGTATTATAATAAGGACAATAAGTATTTAGCAACTGATTTTTTGGAAAAAACAGAACCGTTGAAATAGTTAAGTTGTAAAAAACACTTCAAAATGCGCCTTAAAAAGCTGTTTTGCCAATAACCTTTTATAATCTGCCGAACCACGGACATCGGAAATCGGGCTGATTTCAGTTTGCATAATGTCATTCGCTTCTGCAATGACCCCCTCAGTCATTTCCTTATTTTTCAAGAATTCCGATGTTTTTTTCAAATACAGCGGTATGGGTGCCACACCACCGATGGCTACATGCGCGTCAACGATAAAATTGTCTTCAATTTTCAAGGAAATAGCCGTATTAACGCTCGCTATATCGAGGTGTGTCCGTTTACAAACCTTTTCAAAATTGAAAAAACTATGACCATCGGGCTGATGAAAACGGATGCTTGTGAGGATTTCATCTGCCGTTTTATCAAGGGTTTTGTAGCCTTGATAAAAGTCTTTTAGGGCGATTTCACGTTCCTCTCCTTCTTCATTTTTAAGAAAAATAGTCGCATTTAAGGCTAAAAGGAATACCGTCATGTCGCCAATGGGCGATGCATTGACGAGGTTTCCCGCTATTGTTGCCATGTTGCGGATAGGCGTTGAACTGACGAGTTTTAAGTGCTTTTGCAAATGAGGAAAAGCGGCATTCATTTCAGGGGATTCTTTTAGGTCTGAAACGGTTGCTGATGCGCCGATTGTGAACCAACCATTTTCCCATTTTACCCCCCTCAGTATTTTGTCATCAAAAAGAGATTTGGAAAGAATTTGTGGCATTTCATCGTGTTTTTGTACGTATAAATCTGTACCGCCAGCGACTATATTAAGCGTAGGTATCTCAACTCGTTTATGCTTGTTTAGCTCCGTTAATTTTAATTTTATGGTTGAAAAATACGATGGAACTATTTGATTATCAATGGCAAATCCGAGAGTTGTCTGCCCTTTTCCTTTTTGATTCACTAAATCTGTCAATCGTTTTGCGGCTCGTTCAATGGATTTATAGCCTGTGCAACGGCAGATATTGCCATCAATCGCTGCAATGGCAGACCCCTCAGTATTCAAACAAAAACCCGTTAGCGACATGACAAAACCGACGGTACAAAAGCCGCATTGTG
Organism: Saprospiraceae bacterium; assembly: GCA_043721685.1. Taxonomy (GTDB): domain Bacteria; phylum Bacteroidota; class Bacteroidia; order Chitinophagales; family Saprospiraceae; genus JAAFJT01. The sequence continues at coordinate 10,809 of JAYSQG010000406.1, forward strand.
TGCCGTTTTCTTCAACCATTGCCGACTGAACGGGTGTTAATCCCTCCTGCTGATTAACACCTTCAACTGTAACAACATGTTTGTTTTGAACATTTGCCAAAGGCAATAAGCACGATGTCATGGAGCGATAAACGACCTCACCCGTTGCAGATAATTCGCCAACGAGGACTGTACATGCGCCACAATCGCCCTCCCGACAACCAATTTTAGTACCCATCAAATGTTGTTGATAACGGACAAAATCGAGGACAGTCATGCTCCGCGGCAAGTCTGTTTGAATGGTTTTATTATTGAGAATAAATTGAATCACTGATTTAAACTGATTTATGTGATGGTTAGGTTTTTATAAATATGTATCAAACCTACATAGAATTTAGAGATTTGAGGTTTAAAAATAAAAAAAAGCGTCATAAACCTGATAAAGGGCTTATGACGCTCAGTGTATATTAATCATTGAATGATTCTCGAATCTAATTCAAATCACAGCATTATCGTTTCGTTATCTTTTGAACAAACGTCTCTTCCCCTGTTCTGACTTGTACGAGATATAAACCTCTAGGCAAGTCAGATAAATCTAGTTGTTTTTGTTTGGATTGCACCATCAATTGACCAGAAGCATTCCAAACATAGACATCGTCAATACGGGTGTCTCCATTTTCAATGGAAATATACCCGTCAGTAAAAGTTGGAAAAACTTTAATTTTTGCTCCTCCTTTATATGAAACGCTTACGGCTTTTGAGTAGGTCGTTTTGCCATCAATATCGGCTAAGCGCAACCGATAATAGCTCACACCGTATAAAGGCTTTTCGTCTATGAACTTGTAAATCAATGTTTTAGAGCTGTTACCCGCGCCTTTAACTCGCCCAATTTCTTCAAATTGATGGTTTTTATTGCTTTGTCTTTCTATGGCAAAATAAGCACTTTGGGCTTCTGTTGCTGTTTGCCAATTGACATTGACTTGTTCATTTGGCATATCTGCGGTGGCGGTTATGGTGGTTAACTCGACTGGGAGGACATGTGCGCCACTTGGAGCGTATATATAGAAATCGTTGTAGTAGTACTCTTCAGCACCTGCTCCCCAATTTCCTGTACCCACATATAAGTTATCGCCAATAATGAACCCAAATGCTTGAGCACGACTCTTCTCATCATTTGCAATGGGGTAATCAAGAATTTGTGCCCATCCACCAGCCCCTGAATTTGCTGTTGGATTGTATTCCCAAAAACTTCTTCTTTTTGGAACACCTGTATCATAGCCTAAGCCAATATAGCCTTTTGTACTTGTAGCAAAGGCAACAGCATTGGATCGTTTATCATTATTCTCAGTGCTAAAATCAGCTTTTTGTGTCCAAGAACCTGCTCCACTATTACCCGCAGGATCAAATTCATAAATATCTTTTTGAGGAAAACTACTAGCATCCAAACCTGTACCAAGATAGCCTTTACCATTAATCGAAAACGCTACTGCACTACGTCTAACGATTCCTGTCACACCAGTACCTAAATCCGTTTTTGCCGTCCAAGTATTCCCAGAAGGATCAAATTCATAAAAAGAAGTTCTATTTGCCATCGAAGGAACGTCTCCGGAGCGAACATAACCTTTAGTACCAATTACAAAAGCAACACCCACACTAGATATAACTCCTGGAAATGCCGTTTTCGAAGTCCAAGTATTACCACTCGGGTCGAACTCCCAAAAATCCGTCAATGCATTACCACCCCCATTACCACCAGTACCAACATAGCCTTTTGTACCAATGGCAAATCCAACAGCATTTTTTCGCCCCGTACTACTATTAGCAAAATTGGCTTTTTGTGTCCATGTGTCGTTAAGGGAATTATATTCCCAAAAGTCAGGATAATCCGTATCCACCCCGCTAATTTGTTTAGTGCCTGTACCAATATAGCCTTTTGTGCCTATAGAAAAAGAAACGACAGCTGTTCTTGCCGCAAATGTATTCGGCAAATAATGGGTTAACCAAGCAGGTGTTGCTTGGATTGACGCAGTAAAAACGCCCATACAAATGATAACATTAAATATTTTCATTAGGAAGTAGATTTAATAAATGAACGAATATAAGTTTAAAGTTTCTTTATTTTGATACCCCTCAGTATTTTACAATACACCGAGTTGATTGAGTTCCGCAGGTGAGATAGCAGGAAGTCCCTCCCCTTTTTTCATTTTTTGAATAAGAAATTCAGCTACTTTTTGCGCTTGCGCAGCCGTTTTGAAGCCTAATGTGCCTGGCATAGCGGGTACATGCTCTTGATGAATCAATTTTTTACCATTGACTGAAATATCATAACCAAAGGTGTTATTCTGCTCTGGAATGATTTCATAGGTGATGTTTTGTCCAGTTTGAGCTGACGCCGTTTGTGATTCTTGAGCTGTTGAACTATTGGATGTGTGATTTTGGCATGATACGAGGAAAGCGAAAATGCAGATCGGCCACAATAATTTTTTGTCCATGTTTGTAATTTGATTAAAAAAGTAAGATTTCGCCACCAAAATTAATCGTCGTGTTCTAAAATTGCAAAAATAAAATATGTATTAAATTGATTTTTATTTAGAAACTACTCTAAATCTGTCAAAAGCAAACCCTAATTGAATTGTTAAGGCATTAATGCGCCACATATCTTGTGTTGTCCGTGTTTCATTTATGTACCTTTCAAAATATAAATCACCTGATTGAGTGGCTGCAATTCCTAGCGTCAACGAACGCCATAAACGCCACTGCACTTCCAATTGAAAGTAAATAGGTTTCGAGTGTTCCGTAACATAAACCATGTCTTTATCTAAAGTTTTGTCGTGCATTTTATGTTGAAACAAATAACCAAACTCCGCTATGACAAGCAATCGTTGAGGATAATTGTGCCGATATTGAAAACCTGCACCTAAACCATACCTTTTGAAGGTATGCTCTCTACCGAAAACGCCTACTCCAATACCAACAGCGGATTGCTCGTTGAAGCAATATCCGCCGCTGATTTGAGCTGCCCATGAAGCATTCTCTTTTTTCGGCAAATACCCAACATTGGCATCGAAATACAATAAGCGGTAATCAATCTCCATTAAGGGCTTGTGATACTGAGGGGGGGGACTTCCCTTGATAGAATCGTTTGTTCTCTGATTATTTTGAGCCGTTGCTCCTTGAATAAGAGCGAAAAGGCATAAAAAAGCAACGATTTTTTTCATTTCCAGAATTGATTAATGTAAAACAGACACGTTTTCTTGTTGCCTTTGAGCGCTAGCCGCCTTATTCGGTTGAGTACGCCGAATCATAATGTTTTCTAAAACGAGCATATCCATATTCGTCCGCAAATAGCACTCTAAAGCGTGTTCAGGCGAGTTGACAATGGGTTCATTTTCATTGAAAGACGTATTGACCAAAATAGGGACTTTCGTTTTTTCATAAAAATTTCGAATCAAATTGTAGTAGCGGGGGTTATCCTCAGGACTCACCGATTGTAACCGACCCGTACCGTCAACGTGCGTAACAGCTGGAATTACAGCGTGTTTTTCTTTTTTGATTGGAAGAACTTTTTCCATGAAAGGTGCTTTGACATCTATTTCAAAATATTCTGATACATATTCCGCTAGAATTGAAGGTGCAAAAGGTCTGAAACTCTCACGGCGTTTGATTTTTTCATTAAGCAAATCCTTTGCATCAGCACGACGTGGATCAACCAATATCGAGCGATTGCCCAAAGCACGCGGTCCAAATTCCGCACGTCCTTGAAACCAACCGACAACGCCACCGCCGATAAGACAATCCGTAACGGTATCCATCAATTCCGCATCTTTTAATTCTTCAAACTGAATATTACGACCTACCAGAATGGCTTTGATGGTATCATTGTCAAACTTAGCACCCGTATATGCCTCATGTTTGAATATTGGGCGCGGCATGTTTAGTATTTGATGCTGTAAAAACAAAGCAGAACCTACGCTTGTCCCTGCGTCATGCCCTGCTGGAGGAACAAAAACGTTTTTGAAAGGCGTGAAAGAGGTGATTTTACCGTTGCAAACGGAGTTCTGAGCAACACCACCTGTGATACAAACATTGTCAAACTTGGTTTTATCATGCAAGTCATTGAGCATATAAAAAACGACTTCTTCGCAAACTTTCTGAACAGAAGCCGCCAAATCCTTATGATATTGGCTCAAAGGCTCGTCTTTCTTTCTGGCAGTGCAGAAAGCAGACTCCATATAGTCAGTATACAAGGTGCCAATATGAGGATCGCCGCCTTCCCAAGACATTTGAACCCCCGTTTTGAAGTGCGCAAAAAACTTAGGATTCAACTCAAAAAGTCCATTGGGTTTTAAAATGACTGCGCGGTGCACTTCTTCTACATATTTGGGTGTGCCATAAGGGGCTAAGCCCATGACTTTGTACTCGTCACCATAATGTGGGAAGCCTAAAAGTTGCGTAAAAGCCGTATAAAACACACCCAACGAATGTGGATAGGAGACACTGTCAAGCACTTTTATCTTGTTGCCGTGCCCAACTGCTCGCATCGTTGAAGTGAAATCACCAAAACCATCAACCGAAAGAATAGCGCACTCATCGAAGGGCGATACCATGAAAGAAGAAGCCATGTGGCTCCGATGATGCTCCACATAATAAATAGGCGCTTTGACATATCGCACATCAAAATTGAGCCGTTCCGCTATTTCATTCTTCAGGTTTTTAAGCTTTATTGAGTTCTTTGCTCTTGAACCTATTGATTTCAATGTAAAAGCATTGCTCAACGCATAAAGCATTTTTTCACCTAATTTAGCTCTAGGGTCACGAGAAATGGTGATATAATCAACATCGCCTAAGGTAATACCAGCTTCTTGCAAACAAAACTTAATGGATTCTGTTGGCAAACCTGCCCAGTGTTTGTGGCGACGGATACGTTCCTCTTCGGTCGCCGCGATGAGGACACCATTCTTATAAATACAGGCTGAGGAATCGCCGTGAAAGGCGTTAAGTCCGAGAATAATCATGTGATCAAAATTTAAAGATTTAAAAAATAGGTTTGTTCCATTAAAAATACTGAGGGGGGGGGTTTTTAACAAGCGATATTGTTCTTTTTGAGCCAATAAGACAAAACAACCATCTGCCAAATTTTGACATAAGATGATTTCTCACCATTGGTCTTTTGGAATGCCGACCATTCTTCTTGTATGGCATGTTCGTTAAATACATCATATTGAGACAAATAATCAATGTGTTCTTGGCAAAAGGCGTGTAATTCATGTAACAGCCAATGTTTCCAAGGAAAGGAAAAACCCATTTTTGGGCGATTCACAATCTCATTGGGCAATAAATCTTGCAATGCACCAACCAAAAGAGCCTTCGGCGTTGACTTATCATATTTGAAAACATCGGGTACTTTCAAGACGTATTCTACTAATTTGTAATCAAAAAACGGTTCGCGCACCTCTAAGGCAGATGCCATGCTGAATTGATCAGTGTCTTTCAACAACACATTGAGCGTATAGCCCAAAAGTTCGCCCATCGTAAAATGGCTTAAAGGAGGCAGTTTATCTATGGCTGTTTGACGTTCTTTGAGCAACTGATAAATCGTTGAATCAGTCGTTTTACCTTCATTCAAAAGTGCATTCACCTCCCCCTCAGTATTGATGCGACGCATTTGAGGGTATATGTCTTCGATAGAAGGTTGCGGTGCATTCAGTATGTCCACAAACCGTTTTACCTTCGGATTTGAGGGCATCGCCTTGTGAACCAATGACAAAAAAGGTCTTCTTATGGCTTGTGGAATATGCCAATACAAGGGAAAAGCCGTTTTAACCTTCTGAAAATGACGAAAATAAGAGTAACCAGCAAACAATTCATCACCTCCTAAACCTGAAAGAGCCACAGTAATACCTGCATTTTTAGTCGCTTTTGAGACAACATACGTATTCAAACCATCGCCACTGGGTGCATCCATCGCATCCAAGGCGGCGGGTAGTTCTTTCAAAAAATCATCAGGTGTCAACCGAATCGTCGTGTGATTGGTATTGTATTTTTTGGCAACAATGTCCGCAAAACGCGATTCATCGAACTGTTTTTCAGCAAAACTGACCGTAAAAGTATCAATTGGACGCTCCGAAGCCTGTGCCATCAACGCCACAACGGCGCTCGAATCAATGCCACCCGATAAGAATGCGCCGAGCGGCACGTCACTCATCATCCGCCTTTCGATGGAAGCGGTGAGTAGTTCTCTAACCTTTTTTTGCGCTGTCTCTTTATTGGGAATTTCAAAACCATTAGGCGATGTTTCAGCACGCCAGTAAAATGTTTTTTGCATACCTTTTGACGATATGAAAGCATACTCGCCAGGCATGAGTTGAAAAACGTCTTTTATAATCGTCGAGGGTGCATAAACACTTTGAAAATTGAGGTAATCACGCAAAGCGTTCTTATCTAATTGTCTCGGTATAAATCCAGAACTCAACAAGGAACGGATTTCAGAAGAAAAGACAAAGTGTTGATTATCAATGTAATAATAAACAGGTTTGATGCCCAATCTATCCCGAACAACAAAAAGCGTTTGCTCTATTTTATCCCAAATCGCAAAAGCAAACATACCGTTCAAGTACTTCAAACAATCTGCTCCCCATTTAATATATGCTGCTAAAATGACTTCTGTATCAGATGTTGTCTTGAAATTGTATTCAGACAAAAGCGGTTTGACATCCAAATAATTGTAAATTTCACCATTGAAAATCAAAATATAACGCCCTGAATCGTCTATAAATGGTTGATTGGCGCTCGTCGAAAGGTCAATAATTGACAACCGTCTTTGACCCAAAGCCACGGTGTTTGTTTCAACATAAAAACCCTCTGCATTCGGTCCGCGATGCGCCAAAGCATTGGTCATGTTGCGAATCGGCTCATTTAGGTTTTTCTCCGATTTAAGATTTAATATACCCGCTATTCCACACATTTGTCCGAGTTTTTTGAGAAGTTACCCCCTCAGTATTTTTTCATAAACAGCTTCATATTGCTGTGCAACCGTTTCAGAATTGAAGCGATGAATGTTCTTTAAACCATTATCTATCAATTCATTACGATATTCATTATCAAACCAAACCCTTTCTATACCTGCTCGAATGTCACCGATACTGAGGGGGTCAACCAAACACCCACCGTCGCCTGCTACTTCGGGCATAGACGAAATATTACTCGTAATGACCGCCCGCCCGACTGTTTGCGCTTCTAAAATAGGCATCCCAAAACCTTCTATTGTTGAGCAAAACAATAAAATATCGGCTTCTTGGTAGGCTTGGTACATTTGTTCATTGGTTAGATTGACACTGATTTTATAATCAATGCCTTCATTTTTAAGCATTTCTATTTCTGATTCAGAAATTTGACCAATGATGTGTAACCGACAAGGCAAACCCGACAAAGCCTTAGCATGACGTGCTAAATTTTTGTTGGGTGAATTGCCTATGTGTAGAAATGTCGGATAGTTTTTGTTAAAATCTTTTGGATTATAAGAGAAGCCCGATTTGATAACTGTTGGGATAACAACTATTTTATCAGGGGAACAATGGGTCAATCTTAAAACATCTTGCTTGGTGGCTTCTGAAACCACCGTCAAAATTTTACACTTTTTAACAGGCATTTTAAGCCAAAAAGCATGTAAAATCCATCGTGCTAAGCCATTTTTACCATCTAACAAACCACAATCATGGATGGTCAAAACCGTATTCCGATGCGGCAAACCCAATGCTAAAAAGTTAGTGTCGCCTGTTACGTGATTAATATCTGTTCTGTTTCGACGTATTTCCAATATCGCCTTCAAACGAGATAAAAAACCTTTGCTGTAAAAAGAAGACCTAAAAACATCTAATCGAAAACGGCTATTTGTCGGAAAATGCGACCACATGGATTCGAATGAATTTTCAATACTCACATTCCCCGTTGGATTCGCTCGCCGAAAGAATAGGCGCACCTTAACTTGTTGATTATCACACATTTTTCTCTTAAAATACTGAGGCAGTTAGGTTATCACTTTGAATTTGTTTTGATATCAAATTGGGGAAAACCGTCTCCAAATGATGTTCGATAAAACAAAAACCTGCCGCCGTTGGGCTTGCTGACTTAACACTCGGAAACATCGCCGTTGAAAAATGGTAGAGATTATCAATGCCTTTGACACGACAATTTGTGTCCAAAACAGCATTGTCATCGTGCCCCAAACGGATGAACCCAGACGGATGATACACGTCTTCTATCTTCGTCCCTTCAATATTTGGGTCATAAACAAGCGTATATTTAATGTTTTCAGCGTCTAATTTGTGTTGTAAATACACTTTAACTTCATCTATCGCTTGACGATCACTTTCAGAAACACGCCAATTCAAACGAGCGACACGCTGACCAAATTTATCTTTTTGTTCTGACAAACTGATACTGTTATCGTTTGGAAAAGCCTGTTCCATCTCCAATTGCAAACTCCAGATATTGCGGTGGGCATACATTTTCTTCAAAATCAAGACATTGAAGGCAAAACGGATTAAAAATTCTAAGCCTTCAAACACGTCTTTGATACTAAAATCTATTTTTTGTTTCCCAAAAAGCATCCGTTTTATAGACGTAAACACCTTCACTTCTTTGTTCAAAACAGGATGAGCAAAACCAACGCGACCCGTTTTGTCCTTAACAACCCAACGTTTTGTCACCATACTGCCTTTTACAAAACGCGGTAAAAAGTCAGTATTGTCAATAAAAGGACGATGCTCAATTCTGAATAGCTCAACCGATAAGTGGTCGCCGTAGTGTTTTCCCAAATCTGTAGAAGTGATTATCTTATGCTTTTCATTCATATCTAAAAGCAACCGGCACGACTCAATTGCTCCAGCGGTCAGGTAAAAAACATCGGCTTCAAAAGTCGATATCCCCCCCTTCCATTCAGAATCGGGATTTCGTTCCTCCATGATGCCTTTAGCTTCATCACGCTTTGGCATGACAGAATTTTGACACAAAACACTCTTAATCATCCTATTTTCAAAAACGAAATCTATAACACGTTGATTTTTAAGAATATTAACTGCCGACAAATGCGATTTATTCAAAGCTTTGAACATATTGCGTTTGGCATATTTGAGCCAAATACCTGTTTTTTCATTGCCTTTGTCGTTCATCAAAGTGTCTATCTTTGGCACATTGCCCAATACTTTTTGAAGGACTGTACGACGATATTGATTATTGATGTCCACAATGGTATCCCAATCACGTTGCTGCAAAGGATTGTCTCTTTCATCAAAGAACAATACTTGCCCACCCCACCGAGCCGATGTACCGCCCAAACCAAAGTAGCGACCTTGCGCCGCCGCCCGTGCAGAACCTGATTCAGCTGCCAAACCGATTTCACTTTCGTCTTTCGTCTTCTCATCACCAATTTCGATAGCTGTTATCTGAATATCGTTGCCGTATTTTTCAGTCAAACTTCTAATCAAATACGAGCCATACGTACCGTAACCGATGATGCAAATTTTTATAGGTAAATTCTTTTCCATTTAGACTTCTTGAGGTGATAAACGAGGTGTGTGTTCTTCTTTTGGCATGTTCAAACGTGCTTCAGTCAAGCGAATAGAGAGTATCGTTTCAGCCAAAACCCGTTGCATGGCATAGTGCCAACCGTATTTGCCATCTAAAAAGCCCCCCCTCAGTATTAAGCAATAAAAAAAGGCGAAAATGGGTGCGAGTACAATGCACCAACGCATTTTATCCGTCCATTTCAATTGTTTGAAAGGCGTTTGGGTCAATTTTTCCGCTTCAAGTTTCAAATATCTGTCTTGCGATGCGAGCCAATGTGAAAAGGATTTGCGGTCGTCGTGATGAATGAAACCATCGAGCGTTTTTATTGTACCATCAATCAAAACGTTGTGTCCATGACCATCATTTATATAGTGCGCTCGGTCTTTGGCATACAACACTTTTCGTGGCGGATACATGCTGCCACGTACAGGTTTTCCGAAAATGGCATACTTAAACCGAGCTGAATAAGCGGCTGTTTGAGTCGCATCAAGCAGTTGATTCAAAATGGATTCTACGATGGTATCGTCTAATATATAATCCGCATCCATTGACAAAACCCATTCAGAATCAATCTGTTGCAAACCAAAATTGCATTGATCAGCAAAGGAAACAAACTTGCGTTGATATATTTCAACTTGCGGAAAATCGGCTAAAATGGACAATGTTTCGTCGGTACTGTAACTGTCAATGATAACGATGCGCTTTGCCCACCGCAGTTTTTCAAGGTTGCGGGCAATGTTCGGTGCTTCGTTATAGGTCAAAATAAGCGGTGTTATTAGGGCTGCATTGTTCATTTTCCATGATTTTTATACATGTTAATGTAACGTTGTGTCAATACTGAGGGGTTAAAATCTTCACGTATTTGGCTACTGCTGCGTTCAGCTATTTCAAGACGTTGTTTTGTTTGGCTATGCACTTCATTCAGTTTGTCGCGAATGCTTTCAACCGTTGTATCACAGACCCAACCCATGTTTTTCTCGGTGACATAATCGGATAAACCGACGTATTTACTGACCAAAACAGGTGTACCAACGGCTAAGGATTCGATAACAACATTCGCAAAGTTTTCATTGTGCGAAGGCAAAACGAGTAAGTCCGCTGCCTCAAAAGCGGCTAATCGCTTATCCGCATCCACCCAACCTAACCAATTGATTTTGTGGTCAATATGCAAGTCTTGGCTTTGTTTCTGCAACTGTTCCAAGTAGCCATCTACTTCGCCCTCTCCTGCCATCGCCAACCTCCAATCGAAAGTAACTTGAGCCAATGCGTCGAACAACAATTCTATACCTTTCTTTTGATGCAGTCTTGACAGAAACAGTAAACGCAATGTCTCCGTTTGCTTAGGTGCATGTCCATTCAGGTGAGGTCTTTTTGAAATAGGCAATGTCTCTAAATCCAAAAAATTAGGGATGTTCGCATATTGCCAATCTGGTATCAATGCCAAACACTCTTTGGCTTCTTGCTCTGATGTGGCGTGCAAAAACGTATTTTTTAAAAGCCTTTTGCCTATAAAACGATGAAAAAGCGGCTTAAATCGTCCTGTCAACGAGAAAGGACTTAACATGCCGCGCGGTGCTAATATTGGTTTTACCCCCCTCAGTATGCAGAGCAATGTTGCGCTCATAACCGTCAAATTCCACCATGAATGCATGTGAATGGCATCATATTTCTTCATATTTCGCCAAAACCACCATAATAATTGGGGCGACAACTGCGAATGATCGGGCGTAATGCGTCTGAAATAATACACTTTTACGCCTTCCACCAAAACAGGTGTCTTACTATGTACAGGTAAATCCTTTTTCACATTGGCATTGGTTGCCGACATAGTGACATCACAACCGCCATAAGCAACAAGGTTTTCGCAAAGCAAACCGATGGAAATAATGGGTCCGCCGTAACCATAAGCGGGTTTATATGTGGGTATGAGATGCAGTAGTTTCATCGTTCATTCTAATCTTAGTAAGATTTTAAATCTAAGATTGTAATTCGTTTTTGACTGATTTTATCGCTGAAATAATTTGTTCGTAACTGTATTTGCCAATAATATCGCGAGACCGTTGGCGCATCGCTTGAAAATCAGCATCGTTTTGAGAAAAAATATGTTGAATATGGCTTGATAAGGCTTCAATATCACCTGAATGATACATAAAACCATTGCCATCCACCAAATCATAAGCACAACCAACCATATCGGATAAAACGACAGGCAAAGCAAAACATAATGCTTCATTGGTTGACAATCCCCACGTTTCGTACATGCCTGAACACATCACGTAGAGGTCGGACACCATATAATATTGCGGCATAAGGCTTTGATTGACGAAGCCTGTCAACAGGACATTTTGATGCATGTTGTGGTCAGCAATAAACTGTTCCATTTCTTTACGCAAGTTGCCTTCACCGACAAAGACGATAAATATATCAACTTGATTGGGTAACATCTGAACAGCTTTGAGCAAATCTAAAGGGCGTTTTTTGTCAATATACTTACCAGAGCAAATAATGACTTTTTTGCTGAGGGGTATGCCAAGTGTCTGGCGAAGCGCCGAAACATCGTTTTTATGTTGTTCACTAAAGCTTATAAACCTTTGATTATCAATGCAGTGTGGTGCAAATACAATTTTATTTTCTGGCACTTGCAACATGCGGTAATAATCCATATTTTGATTGCCTACGGCGAGAAAGGTGTCTGTGAATTTAAAAATGACCTTGCTCAACCAAAATGTCTTTATCTTTTTTGTTAAAGTATTCGGCTTTTTCTCTTCGATAACGGCTGTATTGTCGCCTCGTAAAAAGATGCGATGTCCTAATAGTTTGCCAACAAAAACCGCTAAGAGATTGGTTACATAATTCCAACCATGAATCCAAATAATGCTTTTACGTGGTGCTTTGAAAAGCTCTTTGACAACGCCGAAGTTTGACAAACCCGTAGATGTATCGAGCGACTCTTGCCGTGCATGGTTTTTAAGAAACTTGTATTTGTAATTGCTCAACAATGGAATATCCCATTTCAGAGCGATGCCAAATTCTACATCGGTCATGGTTTCTATCCCTGTTTTTGAGCAATACCAAACTTCAAAATCAAAGTTAGGGTCGGCTGCCAATCGTTCATACAGCGGCACATAGTATTGAACAGGGTGAGAAATGAGTTGTATGAGATGTGTTTTGGGCATAAAAGGTTTGTTTTTCTAAAAATACTGAGGGGTCATTATTCTTACCATTTCACTAAGTTGGTATTAAAACCAATCGTTGATTCACCTGCATTGAAGTATTTGAAGTTGTTTTTTGCCAATTGGGTATAAATATTTTCACGGCAGTTCATTTCATCGTGGATTTCGATGATGACAAAACGGATTTTAGATAAAAACTTAGCAACTTCTGCTTCCGCTTCAAAGATGTATTTTTCAGAACCTTCTACATCCAACTTGAGTAAGTCAATGATTTCGCCATCAAATTTCTGATTGATAACATCGATTATGGAGTAGGCTTTAAGGGCATTGGTTGGATCGTCTGTTTCTTTGACAATGATAGACCAATCTTCCCCATCTCTAAAACTGCGTTCTGTCTTGATATGCGTGTTTTTACTCCACAAACCTGCATTTAAAAGATTGCCGTTGGCAGAGAAATTATTGATGCGCAAATTGTTCTTTATCATTTCGAAATTATCTTTATCGGGTTCGATGCAGACAATTTTCGCATTGGGTAAGTTTTGGTGAAAATACAAGGTCGTCAGACCAATATTAGCACCGCCATCAATGATATTCCAACCTTTTGTTTCTTTCTTAAATTGAAGCATGAACTCAACGATTACCTTGTATTCTTCGACAATAAATATCTGATTATACACAATTTTATCGCTGCCATTAGCCCTTACAGCCACTTCTAAAGGCTTGTTATTGACCTGAGTTGTCAGATATTCAATGTCTTTGAGGTCTGACAAAGGCGTTTTTTTGAAGAGGTATTGACCAATACCGATGCCATTTAAGAAGGATTTAATCAGTTGTTTCATGTCTGTCTTTGATTTTTTTAGCAGGAATGCCGCCGACTATCGTGTTGGTTAATACATTTTTTGTAACGACTGCACCTGCGGCAATGATGGCACCCGTTTCTATGGTAACGCCGTCGAGAATGCTGCAACCATGCGCTATCCATACATTATCTTGTATCACAATACCTTTGTCCGTAGAACCTTGTAAGCTAATGGGTTGTGTGAGGTCATTGAACTTGTGGTTGTTGGGAATAATCATATTTGCCCCTGCAATTAACACATCGTCGCCAATCGTCAAACCACCGTGCCCGTATAAAATATTGTAGGGATTGATGCTGCATCTTTTGCCAATTGTGATTTCACCACCATAAGTTAGAATCAATGTGCCTTCTAATATTTCTGTCTGCTCACCTATCGTAATTTTGCCGCCTAAACGGGTATCAATAACGGCTGATTTAGCGATATATACTGAGGGGTGTATAAAAATATTTTTACGAGCGTAAGCCCTTAGTTTATAGCTATGTAAAAGGCTTTTAAGCGCATTTTTTATTGTTCTGACCATGTGCAATTTGCAAAGACGTTTCCATAATTACTACCATCAAAAGCAGCAAATTCACTACCGTTGTCAAAAATATCGAACGGCACTTTGTCGGATAAATATTCATACACATTACCCGCACCACTGAACAAAGCGACATCCAATGAATACATGCCTGGTGTGAGCAAATTTGGCGGTATCGTACAAGATAATTTGTTCTTTAGATCCCCATTAAGATGCGGTTTGTGCATCGTCGTGAAGACTTTATTTTTCATTTTGTCCAAAACCGCAATACCAAGCGTCACATCTGCCAATTTCGTTTCTTGAGCTTCAACATCCACATGAATCACAACGGGTTCGTCATGTTTGAATTGGCTTGTGGCCGCTTTTTGTGTATCGGTTAGGCCCATTTCAGCGACTTTTATGACGTTGAAGTTGCTTTTGTTATTAATATAATTGCCTACAGTAGCGTCGGTGTTGTTGCCTCTCAAATACTTTTCGATGGCTGTATTTGTGTCGCCAAAAAATTCAACGCCGCCTTTGTCTAGGACAATGCATTTTTTACATAATTGAGCAATAACACCCATGTTGTGGCTGACAAAAAGAACCGTGCGCCCTTGGTTTTTGCTCACATCTTCCATTTTGCCAAGACATTTCTTTTGAAATTCGGCATCGCCAACGGCTAAGACTTCATCAACGACCAATATCTCTGGCTCTAAATGGGCGGCGACTGCAAACGCTAAACGGACATACATACCTGAGCTATAACGCTTTACTGGTGTGTCTAAAAACTTCTCAATACCGCTGAATTCGACGATTTCATCAAACTTTTGCTTGATTTCAACGCGTGTCATGCCCAATACTGCGCCATTGAGATAGATGTTTTCCCGTCCTGTCAATTCAGGATGAAAACCTGTACCGACTTCCAAGAGGCTGGCAACCCGTCCGTGCATTTCGATTCTACCTGCTGTCGGTTCTGTGATGCGCGAAAGCAATTTGAGCAACGTACTTTTACCCGCGCCGTTTCTACCGATGATACCGATGGCTTCTCCTTTTTTTATTTCAAAAGAGACGTTTTTGACTGCCCAAAACTCTTCAATTTCGTCTCCTGTGACCATTGCATCGTTGCCTTTTTGAAACATCTGTTTCAAGCCACGTCCCCAATTTTTAACGCCATTCACTAAAACATCGCGTAAAGCCGTATAGCTTTCTTGTTTTTCGTGGCCAATGAGGTAACTCTTTCCTAAATTTTCTACTTTGATTATCGTGTCTGACATGGTTTTTATTTGTTTATATCAAGTCTGCAAACGTTTTTTCCATTCTTCTAAACTTCCGAATTGCCAAATACATGATGACAACCGACATAGCGATAGAAAAAAACGCGTAAATACTGAGGGGGTCTGTTGGACTGTCTCGAATAATACACCATCTGAATCCATCAATAATTGTCACCATCGGGTTGAGATAATAAAGCGGTTTCCATTGTTCGGGAATGACACTGCTGCTGAATCCAACAGGCGAAATGTACAAACCAAACTGAACAATAAATGGTATAATGTACCTAAAATCACGGTATTTAACATTCAATGCTGTTAAATACAAACCTAAACCGAAGGCGGCTAAGAAAGAGAGGAATATGTAAATGGGCAAAAAGACAATGCGCCAACTCGGTACGTATTGATAATAAAACATCAAGACGATCAATAAACCGAATGAAATCAAAAAGTCCACAAAACTGGTGATAACGGAACTCGCTGGCACAATCAGCCTTGGAAAATAGACTTTTGACAATAAATTGGCATTGCCAATCAAGCTATTACTCGCTTCGCTTAACGCATTGGAGAAAAATTGCCACGGCAACATCGCTGCAAAAACCATGATGGCATAAGGTACATTGCCTTCGGGTTCCATTTTTGCCAGTTTTCCAAACACAACGGTGAAAACAACCATTGTCAAAAATGGGCGTAGCACTGCCCACAACACACCAACGACCGTTTGTTTGTACCGTACTTTCAAGTCGCGCCACGACAAGATGTAAAACAGTTCGCGGTAGCGATACAAATCCGTCCAGTAGTTTTTTTCGGTTCTACCTGGTTCAATAATGAGACTATACGTGTTCTTCTGATTCGGCATAAGGCGATTTTATATTATTTTCTCTGTTAAATATGTCTGTGACGACATCATAAACTTGCTGATGATAGGCATCCCAGGTGTATTGCTGGGCAATATGTGCGGCTTGTTCGCCGACTTCTTTCAATAAATTGCGATTGTAATAATATTTTTCAACGGCGTTGACCCACGCATCTAAATCGCCAATGGGCAGCATTTCTCCGCCGCCTTGTACGACAGCATCTTTTGCACCTGTATTTTCTGAAACCAAAATCGGTGTGCCACAAGCCATTGCTTCAATGACCACTTGCGCCCAACTGTCAATATTGGAAGGAAAAAGAAAAAGGTCTAAACTGTGGTGAACCTCAACTAATTCGGCATGACTCAAAAAAGGCATGTAGCGGAAATAAGGAACATCTAAATCAGGCACTGGAAAATCGTCAACTGGTCCAATCAGCGTCAAACGCACATTCAAATTCCGTTTGATTAAGGTATCAAGGACTTCCATCAAAAAAGGCAAGCCTTTCCGTAGCATCAATGTGCCCACAAAATAAAGTTCAAGCACCCCCTCAGTATTTTTGGAGTTTTGAGTCAACTGATAACTGTTAACTGTTGACTGATAACTGCCAACATTGTATCTTTTCTTTGGATAAAAAACGGTCTGATTGATACCGAGATACGTTTTATATATATGGTCTGCTGGAAAACCATTTTCTATCAATGTCTTTTCAGCAAAAGTGGACAACGCAATGATATAATCTGTATAAACCAATGCTTTGTCTTTATGTGCTGAAACGCAATCTAATTCTTTGCTGTTTGTGTAAACACCTGCATCTGTCAATATGGGGTTTTGATAGCTGTGGTGAACGGCAGTCATATCTAAAATCGTCGTTTTCCCCCGTTGTTTGGCAACTTTAAACGTTTCTAAATCTGAAGTTTCATAGCCAATCACCATATCAAAGTCGGCGTGTTTAAGAATATTGGCGACACGTTTATCAAACCATTTATGGCAGGTTTGTAAACTCCAATATTCTGACTTAACGACCTTTTTAACTGCTGCAATAAGCGGGAAATGGGTAATTCTATCGTCGTCAATACCCGTATAACGTTGCTTCCTAATCTTTGCAAGCAAATTATCTCCTTTTGCGAAACCCAGAGACTTAGGCAGCCAAATTTTATTGGCAGCAATAGACGTATAAAATTGAGTCAACACTTTGCGCTTGAATAAAGCTATGAGTAAAGCGTTGACGTGTTGTTTCCCGATATGGCTAACTATTATTTTCATCGTGTTTATGTTTCTTGTAACTCTTTTTTTGCTCCATACACCTTGTCCAATAGTGCCAATCCAAAAAAGACATAAGCTGTTTGATAGGCATTAAAGACAAACAAGGTGAAAAAGAAGATATAAGCCAGAATGGGTGCAGAGAATATCCAAGGAATCCTCAATTGTGATGCTAAAAAAGTAAAAAGACCAATACGTATGAGCAGTAAAAAGTAACCGCCTTCGACCACGACCCGCTCTGGTTCCTCTTCGGTGTAGCCATATTCGATCAATTGGGGTGATCTGCCCCATTTGTTAGTTGCGCCTTGATACGTTGCGCCTAAACCGATGCCAAATAAAGGATATTTACCATTGAAATCGAAAGCTTCGACAAATGTGCCCATCGTTCTGGATTGCGCTTCACCTGATTTTTGTCCTGACGTTACCCGATAGGCGAAACCTGTATAGGCTCTTTCGACAACAGCACCTTGTTTTCCAACACCAAAGACAATGCCCGCCACAAAAAGCATAACTATGACACCTATCAACTTTGCCTTATGAGCAAACGTGCCATAACTGATAAAGCCCAAACCAATACAAAGCAACAAAGGCAACATGATACTCCGACTTCCATTCATAAAAGCACTGACAACGCTCAAACCAATAAGAGCCAAAATAATGGGTATGTACTTTTTCGCCTCGACCATCAAAGCCCAGATGAATAAGCCTGTGAAAAACAGTAAAGAACCGTAGCCAGCGATATATGAAAACGTGCCAATCACCCGCACACCGCCTTCATCGTCAAAGCCAACAACATCGTCTGAACTTTCGTACCGATTGAGTAAATGAGAACTTGGTAAACTGAATTGGACGAATGTCAAAATACTTTCTGCCAAACAAATGACAATTATGATTTTGATGAGATTCTCAACTGGGAAGGCATCGCGTTCATACAGGAACGTAATCATGATTAACCAAAAACCAAAGTGCAAAATAAAGCCGAAAACACCGTGAAATAAGGTCGCATTCATCGGATTAAGGGCTAATGCTATCAAAACGAGGGCTAAAGGCACTAATGGTTGATAGGAAAATATGGTTTTTTCCCTCTTCATCAACGTAACAACTAAAAAAGGGGCTATCAATTGAACCAAAAACAACAAATCATTCACGCCGCCTACGCCTGCAAAAACCCATTTCCGCAACGCGCCGTGAAAGGTCGTGTACAAAAAGTAGAACAACAATAGGTTTTGATTCCTCTTTAAATCACTTGCCGTTAATGCGGTCATATTTGTTTTTTCGTCTTTTATACCTTTAAATACTGAGGGGGTAAAACATTTATTTGGGCTCTATTAGTTGTTGCCCGTTTTCTCTTGACAAATAAAGTCCACCAATCTTGCACCCAATGCCATCATGGTTAACGTTGGATTTGAGTGTGAACCCGTTGGAAAAACCGACGTGCTGCACACATATATATTATGGTGTCCCCAAACCCTTAATTGTGAGTCAACGACTCCATTTTCAGGTGTTGCGCTCATTCTGGTGCCGCCGATGTGGTGATTGGCATCTGTTAGATACGTTGCCCAGTCTGGATTGCCTTGAAAAATATGCGAATAGATATTTAACTCGCCCAATGACAGTCTTTTAAATTCATTCTGCAAAAACATCGCCATTGTATTCACTGAATGCCACGTTTTAGGGCTGATTGTCCAATGAATTTTAGCTTTGGGGATGCCGAAATCGTCTTTTTCATTGCTCAAACCGATAAAACTGTCGGTGGTTGGTTCTTGTTCCAACATCAAATTGATGCGGGGTAAGGCTTTGTGCTTGTAAACGAACCCTTCAGTAATAAGAGCCTTGGCAGTCAAAAAATAGCTGTCTGTGTTTTTAATGATTTTTTTGACATTAACAGCGTTACGCCAGTTTCTCAAATTTAAAAGCCCTGAATAAGGGTTGTCTTCTGGGTTTTCATACTCTCTGAACTCAACGAGAGCAGAAGCATTGACAAGTTTATGGGCTTTTTGGGCGGCTTCGGTTAGGCTTAATCGGACAGAATACTTTCTTCTTTTGTAAATATGGGTATTAAAGACCGATTGCAACTTGTATCGGTTCGGATGATTCACCGAACCGATTTCGATACACGGATGATCCATAAAACACTTACCTAACCAGCCCGAATGATTGCCAATACCGTTTTTTACTTGATGATTATTGGACAACAAAATGCGATTCGTTTCAATGCCGCCCGTTGTTAAAATGAGATTTTTTATAGAAATATAAGTTTGTTGCTTATTGAAATTGCTGATTTGTATCTTTTCTGCCCCCCCCCCAGTATTCACCTCAATTTTAGTCAACACAGCGTTGTAAATGACCGTAACGTGTTGCTTTAAATGTGTATCGTAAAGCTTTCTAAGGTTGGGTTGTGGCGCCCATTTCGAAAAATGCTGATAAATAAGGTTTTCGTTGGTGTTTATCTTTTCATAATTCAAACGTTTAAAAATATCGTCTTTGTAATCCCATTCATCAATATTCATAAACCGATTGGCGATGGGATAGTAAGGTGTTAAATCGCTCAAATTAATCGCCCAACCTGTGTTGGACATCCAGTCTTTTTTGTCAAAATCCAATTGTGTGAAAGGCAACGATTGTCCGCCCCAAGCAATAGACGTTCCGCCAACAGCTCTTTTGCGGCCATTGATGGCATTTTCTACAATTTTCCCTGTTTGTTCTACTTTGTTGAGTGCTTGCCGTGTTTCGTCTTCTTCAAAATGCCCTGATTCGATGACCAAAACCCTTTTGTTTCTTTCAGACAGTTTAACAGCCAATAAAATGCCCGCTACACCTGCGCCAATGATGGTAAAATCGAAAGGCGCATCTAAGTTACTGAGGGGGGTCGTATTAAAATCTATGTAAGGCATTCAATGATAGTATTTTGAGAAGCTTTCGATATTGTCTTGTAAGTGTCCACTATTCCGCGTTGAAAAAATAATCTTTCCACCTGGGTTTAGTTTCGCCGCTTGTGCTAAAATAAAACCGACTTTATCCTCTACTGGAACTTCATCAAGAGACAAAAGGTCTCTATTTTTCAAACAACTGTGGTGAAAATGGGCTTTATCTGGAAATTTTAGCATCATTTCTGCTGTTTCATCTGCAATATGCCCTTCATATTGCAGAACATCCCAGTCTTTTAATGCTTCACTTTCGAGTCTTTTAACGTCTAAAATGTTTGCACCTATGCCAATCGCTCTTATGCGTCCTTGATTTTTCAAATCCAATAGAAAACCAAATGCTTCATCGGTCAAAAAATGTGGTAAGCCTTCATGCAATAAGTAATAGTCCACATAATCGGTTTTCAAGCGACTTAAACTGTCATTAAAACTGACTTCAATGTCTTTTTTGTCAATTTTTCGATACTCAACTGGCACATAATCGGATTTATACGCTACTAAAACCGTTTTACTTAAAGCTGTTTTAGCTCTTTTTAGATGATAATTCAAGGGTAAAAGCAGTTGAACGGGCATCAATCCAGTTTGAAAAGAATCACCCAATCCAAATTTTGTCGTAATTGTCAGGTCTTTGCGTTTGCCTTTCATAAATGCGCCATAAATCAGTTCAGAGTAGCCTCTGCCATACAAAACGGCGGTGTCAAAATGTCTAATCCCTTGCTCATAAGCAGTATTCAATAGTTCTTTTACAGTGGCATAGGATTTCAAACTCGTTAAAGCAGCACCGCCAAAGCCTAAATGATTGTTAATTGGTTTCATATTTTTAGTGGCGGAATTCACTCAAAAGGCTCGGGCAGCTTGGCGTTCTATTTTTCAGTGTATGTATAAGCCCTTGAGGTTTTCGGTACGCCGTAATCGTTGATAATTTTTTCACGTAATGGTTTCTCAAAGTATTCATGCACTAAATAAGACGCGACAAGCAACACTGTGACAAAAATGGCGAAACTTTGTGCTGTATTGAAGTCATTTGTAAATATCAAAACAAACGACGAAATAGGAAATTGGAGCAAATACACGCCGTAACTGATGTCGCCTAATAATACAAACCCCTTATTGTTTAAATATTTTAATGAAAAAGACTCATTTTGTAATAACCACACAATCAGAACCGTATAAATCAACAGTAAACCCAATTGTTTGAGAGACATACCTATGACGAGTGGTTTAAACGTCCATAAAAAGAGGCAAAAACAGCCCGCTAAAAACATAAGAATCAATTGTTTAGCAGGTATTGTCACGTTCTTTATATACATAAACCCTAAAACATTCCCCCAAAAGAATACCGGTAACCGCACAATCGGATGTTGATACAAAAAACCACCTTTGAGGTCGGGTCTTAGAAACGGATAAGACATACTTTCTAAAAAATAGCTGGTTGCCATAATCATTAGGAGGACTGCTATGGCAATATAAATATTCGTTCGAAGGCTTTTGTCTTTTAGTTTTAATATATAAACAGGAAAAAGTAAGTAAAAAAAGAACTCACAACTGATAGACCAAGCGGGATAGTTAATAGAGCCCGAATAAAACCACGACTGAATCATGAGCAACTCCAAAGGCAGCTTAAACGACAAATGCGAATGGCTATAATGTATTAAAAAATGATACGATAGGGTCAAAAACAGAGCTAGCAAGTACAATGGATAAATACGTGCTATCCGTTTGACGTAAAATGTTCCCAACGCTAAGTTGTCTTGAACTATTTGCTTTTCGTAAGCCACGACCAATATAAAACCCGACAACAGAAAAAAGAAACTGACCGCTTCACCCCCGTTGTTGACGAGGACATTTCTTATGGGTGAATAATGATTGACGACGACGAGTATTGCTGCAATGAATCGTAACAAATAAATGAAGTTGGTGTCTTTTTTCATGCTTTAAGAACACCCCCTCAGTATAGCCTTTCAGTTGATTATACAAAGTCTTACGCCGATACATTTATTCCTAAAATATACTACTTTAGAACGTTTAATCAAAAAAAAATGATTAATAGTGTATTATTTGGTGGTTAGAGTTTGATGAACCTTTCTATTTAGTGCTTAATGAGGATTAGGTGATAGTAATAAATGGGTATATAAATTTAAAAAACCGTTCCAACTTAGAGAATAAAGTATAGTTAATAATGGATATTTATTATCAACTATACTTATGTTGCATGAGCCTTTTCAACGCTTGGTTTGGCTTTGACAAATGATAATCTTTGTGCCAATTTATGCGAAGGCTTTTCTATCAACAAGTAAACAATGTATGATATAAGTAGCGATAAGACAACAAAAACAGGATAAGTGTAAATATTTAACACCAAAATCAAAGCTAAAGACTTAACACACAAGCCATGACAGAGATAGAGCGAATAAGAGAACTTGCCGCCCAATTCAAGGCTTTTTACTGAGGGGTGTGTTTGGTAATACACTATTTCTCTTTCAATCCATTTGACAATCAGCAACGCAAAAATATTTAAAGCAATGATGTCGCTAAGATAGGCTTGAAACTTTAAAACATGTAGCACGATACTTATGCCATAAACACCTAAGCGATAATAGGTTAATTCTCTATACGTGATGTTTTTCAAGGACTCACTTATATCATCGAATCTTTCAGCAATTAAAACGCCGAGCAGCCAAATAGGAAGCCCGATCAACCACGTTACAAATTCGCCTGTTTGCCAATATGTGCCATAAAAACCAAAGTCTTTTTGATAAATCAAGGACTTTATTTCACCCTGACATAACAGAAGGATAAGAACAACTTGTATCCCGTAGGCGATTCGGCACTTGACTAACCACGAGATATTGATTTTTCTTAGAAAAGGATAAATCGTATAGTAAGCCAGCTCGCAATACAAACTCCAAATCGGGATTAAGACAAAGGAATCGTAATAAATTGCCACCGCAGAGATAATAATCAAAGGAATTCCGATGCGTACCCACCGCCGAATGAGAAATTTTTTGACATTGAGCGGCTTGTCTTTAACAGGATAATGCACTACGAAACCCGAAATGATGAAAAAAGCGATAACGGCGCCAATTCCATTGAATGAATTAGCCAATAATGCCGCTGTATATTTCCCTAAGAAAGTATCCGTGCTTTTTAAAGCTTTGACATAAGGGTTGTCTAAGTGTGATAATAGGACGATTAAAGCTAAAACGAATCTTAGGCTGTCCATTCCGTTGATCCAATTGCGATTGTTTCTCATTTTAGTAGGTTTTATTGCTAAATTACTGAGGGGGGGGCAAACAACGAATTAGGCCGTGGCTTTTTGTAAAATACTATTCAAAGTTGTTTTGTATTTAGCGTAAGAAAATTCCTGTTTACGAATCGTTGTGGCTTTGGTTTTTTCTAATAAGTTATCCGGATTGAACAACTGCTTGATTTTTTGAGCCAAATCATCGGCACTGCCACTTTTGAAGATATAACCTGCGTCTCCAACAGCTTCAATCATCGGCGGTTGGTCGGAGGCGATAATGGGTAAACCCAGTGAAATGGCTTCTGCGATGACCAACGGATTGCCTTCTTTGTGGGTTGACGACGGCACAACAAGCACTTTCGACTGCAAATAAGCCTCGATGATTTGCTCATTGTTCAATCTGCCCAAGTAGTCTATGTCCACTTGACGCTCTTTTGTATAAGCCAACAATGCTTCTTTGTCTTCACCCTCGCCTGCAAAAGCGATTTTCAGATTTAAAAGCGGTTTTATCTTGGAAATGGCATCAATCAATATAAAAATACCTTTGCCTTCTATCATGCGCCCTGCGAAAAGTATGTCGTAGGTTTTGTTTTTCGACATGCCGCTTTTTTGTGCTGCAATGCGTTCCAATTCTCCGTCAATGGGATTCAAAAGTATTTCGACGGCATGATTGGGCGACAAACTTTGTAGCAATTCTTTAGTGTATTGGCTCAAAGAGATGTTCAAAGTGGCTTTACTGGCTAAATATTTACGCAACTTCATGCTCATATTGGCAACAAACCCTTGCTTTTCACTTATGTAGGTGTTATACATGATGTAAATCGGCAAATACTTTTTCCGCAAAACCAAAGCAGCCAAACATATTTTTAAAGCAATGCCGCCATTGATAAAAATGAGGTCGGTTTGCTTTATAACTGCCCAATAAGTGCTTTGACTTTTACTTCTCACCACTTCAAATGGATACGACTCGTTGTCCGTCCGCAATGTGCCTGTCAAAACCGTCACCTCATGCCCCAAAGCACTCAATGTCGAAGCCAATGTGAAGGTATTGCGCTCCAAACCACCCATATTGGGGAAAAAATTTTCTGAAAAAACGAGAATTCTCATGTGAAATATGAAGTATAAAATTACTTTTTTTGAAAAAGGACACCTACTGTTGAAGAAAGCCCTTTGTTTTTGAACCGTAAGGGCCACTCCGTAATCGGCATCGTGTCGGCGTAGTTATAATAGAAATCAATAAAAGTTAAACCGTTTTCATTTAAGATTCTACGGAAATCTACTTCAGTCACAACGGAGATGTGCGCTGGATAAGAGAAATCTTTAAAGAACCGATGCTCGCCTTTGACGAAAAAATTGAGTTTACTAAAAAGGTTTAAGTTGTTGGGCGTACTGACAAAGCCGTAGCCATTGGGTTTCATAATGCGTTTTATCTCGCGCATAAAGTGCCGCGGGTTTTCGATGTGCTCAATGACTTCGAGAGAGAAAACAAAATCAACGCTGTTGTCGGGTACACTCCAAAAATCATTCAAATCTGCCTTGACAAACTGGGTATTTGCAGGTCTATTTACTTCTTCGTAATCGTCCAACATCAAAATCGTGTTTGCATGAGGCACAAGCCGTTCCGTTAATTCGCCACGTCCTGCGCCAATGTCTGCCATGACATTGTATTTCTTTTCGCCTAATTCAAGCAAGGCGCGCATCGCCATATCTTTGATTGTTGATGAAGATTGTCCTTCTGTTTGTTTGCCGACTACCATACTTTAATGATGAATATTTTAATGGTGAATAGTGAATTTATACCCCTCAGTATTTTCACTTTTTACTTTTCGTTTTTCACTTTATGAGGCTTTCACACAAGTCAACAACTTCACGACTGACATTTGACCAAGTGTAATTGGCGACACGTTGCTTTGCTTGTTGAGCATAAGTAGCGGTTAAATCTTTGTTTTCAATAACCGTTTTAATTTGGGTCGCCAAATCCTCGACATCGCCTGTTTTGAACAATAAACCATTCTTTTGATGCTCAATAAAATCTTTTTGACCACAGTTGTCTGAGCAAATACAGCACAAACCCGAAGCCATCGCCTGCGTCAAAGCGAGTGATTGTCCTTCAAAATAAGAAGGCAGAATGAATACATCTGCCCTTTCGTACAAAGCCGTTTCTTCTGCTTGCGAAAAATAAGGCACTATCTCTATATTGGAGTGGAGGTGACTTGGAAACTCTTGTAAAATAGCTTCTGTCTGATTGCCCACACCTGCTAAAATCAATGTCCAGTCGTTTGGATGCGTCTTAAAGACTTCGTCAAAAGCTTGAATCATCATCGTCTTGCCTTTACGCTCTAACCAACTGGCATTGAATAGAAAAGTCGTATGATTACTGAGGGGGGTCTCTTTTTTCTTTGGAATATTCGCTTCGTAATAGCCATTTTTGAAAACAGTGACGCCATTGGGTGTTCTTTTAAGGACATTGACAAGGTAATCAACGTCTTCATTGTTGGATAACAAAACCTTATCTGACTTTTTTAAACCTTTTACACTGGCATTGAAGCGAATGAAATCAGGCATAAAAAGCGATTTAAACGTCTGATTGCGGTAATGATACTTCGCTTCGACTGCCCACCCGCGTTTTTCGATGCCATGACTGAACGCAACGACAGGCACACCTAAATCTGTGAAATAACCTGACGCTGGTTCGTGTGCCAAAATCAAAGAAGGCTTGATATTATGCTCTTTTAAATAGTTTTTGGCTTGTTTTCCCCAAAGAATATGATGTCCAGAAAGCGGACACTCTTTGCTACCGATATGGATAAAGGTATATCCTTTCTCTTCAAATGCTTTGCGCCAATTCCAAGCGATACGACCCATACCTGTTTCTTCGGTTAATGGAATGGATGCGACGTGTACGACTGTCAAAGGCTGTTTAGTTCTGTTGGTTGTCATAGTTTTTTTAATTTTTACTGAGGGGGTTGTCTTGAATCGCTTCACCCGTTTGATACAACTTTTCTTGCAAAAGGTCAATCATCAACTGCGTCCGTTTGTCCCTACCTGTTTTATTAAGGTGATAAGCCGTATCAAAGTAATCTGAATCAGGCAACACAAAGGTTTTAGGTGTATTGATAATCAGACATTTCAGTTGCTGCTGAAACTGCTCTTGGTACTGCGTAATGACATCTTTGTTGAGATTGTATTCTGATTCCATATAGGTCGGAAAAGTGTAATAAACCTTCGCGCCCTTCTTTTGCGCTTGTTCAATAAAGCCATTGAGTGCATTTATCACCTCGCTGTAATCTTTAAAATTTATTTTTCCTCTGTCTGTTTGGCTTGCGGGTTGCGGCTGATTGAGATGCGCTACCATATCGCCTTCTGCTGAAAAACCATCACGACGATACACATTTTCATTTGGATTCAAAACGGCGGCAAAGAACAGCGAACTCACACAGCGTTGCCAATTGATACCTATTAACCGCAATTTATCATTAAAAGAATCGTCCAAATAGTGCGCTGCTTGTGGGTTTATGTCCACCAATTGAGAATACAACTTGGTATCGCCTTTTTTGGTTAAACCATATTCGACGCATAAAATGATGTTGTCGCCTTGTTTAATCAAGTTTTTAGCTTCATTGAGTCCAAAAGCAACACCTAAACCTGCATGAAGTCCCATATTGACTACCCCAATGTTCAACGAATCGCTGATGCGCTTGCTGTCCAAGCCAAAAGCCAAGTTTGAACCACCCACAAAGACCAAACGCGGCGCAGGTAATTCTGCCAATCGTTTCTCTTTCTCTATCGTTGCGCCCACAAAGACGTTTGTATTCCTTATTTTAGGGGCAACAACGGCTTGTAACAGAAAGCAAAAGCCAACAGTTAAACCCGCAAAAGCTACTACTTTTAGAAAGAACTTTTTAAGCATTTTATGATTCATTTGCCACCCTCAGTATAGTTGTGATTCCACAACTATCCGAAGGTTTGAAACCTTCGGATAGTAATAACACGTAATTAGAATTGAAAATAAATAAACTGTTGATTTTGCTCAAATGCCCCGAACAAGAGTATCGTAACGCCGAGCAACACATAAACACTCCAACGCACATAAACGGGCTTTACATCCAACCAAGTAATGAGCGATTTACCACGTTGCAACCACTCTGTCATCACTAAAATCAACAAGGCGATGACAATGATTTGTAAATCAAACTTGGCGATTGCCAACTTCGAGAATAAGCCTTGTATTTTGAAACCATGCGTCATATTGGACAAGATATAAAAAGCATCGTCCACACTTTTTGCCCTAAAAAATACCCATGTCAAGCATATCAATGTGAATGTGAACGTTCCTTGAATCAATTTTAGGAGAAACGGAAACTGATTAAGTTTGATGGTTGCGACTGCTTTTGATAGTGGTTTTGTCAACCATAATTCAATAATCAGATACAAACCATTCAAGCCGCCCCAAATCACATACGTCCAGTTTGCGCCATGCCATAAGCCGCTAATTAGGAAAGTCACCATCAAATTGAAGTACAAACGTCCTGTTGACACCCTGTTTCCGCCCAACGAGATGTATAAATAGTCTCGAAACCAGGTTGAAAGTGAGATATGCCACCGTTTCCAGAACTCTGAAATAGACTTTGAAAAATATGGTCTGTCAAAATTCTTCATCAACTTGAAACCCATGACTTGTGCCGAGCCAATGGCAATATCTGAATAACCTGAAAAGTCGCAATAGATTTGAATCGCAAAGAAAACCGTTGCTACGATGAGTGCGAGACCTTCAAAATTCTGTGGATTGTCATAAACGTAATTGACGGTACTCGCCAACCTATCGGCAATGACCACTTTTTTGAACAAGCCCCACGCCATGAGCTTCAAACCGTCTGTTACCCGCTTGTAATCGAAGTAATGCTTTTCATAAAACTGGTGCAAGATGTTTTGTGGTCTTTCAATCGGACCTGCCACCAACTGCGGATAAAACATGACGTACAAAGCATAAATCCCGAAGTTCTTTTCAACTGCTTGATGCCCTCTATACACCTCTATTGTGTAACTCATGGCTTGAAAAGTGTGAAAAGACAAGCCAATCGGCAACAAAATGGATAAATCGGGAATTGAATTGTGATAACCTAAACTGTTGAGAAATACGGAGAGGTTATCGTTTAGAAAGTTGTAGTATTTGAACACCGCCAATACACCGATATTGGCTATCAAACTAAAAATTAAATATAATTTGCGCTTGGAACCTTCTGATTTTTCAATATAAATGCCTGCGAAATAGTCAATGACGATGGTAAAGCCCAATATCAAGATGTATATTGGCAGGAAAATCATGTAGAAATAGCAACTCGCGGCTAAAAGCAACTGCCAACGATATTTGTGCGGCAGCGCAAAATAGGCGGTTGTGACTATTACAAAGAAATAGACGAAATGGAAAGAGTTAAAAAGCATCGTTGGGAATGATGAATGATAATTGATGAATGATGAATTTGTAAAACGTTGATTATCAACATCTTTTCAAAATAAATTTTGGCAATTTATTTTTCATTATTCCTAATTTGGTTTTTCGTGAATGCTAAAAAGGCGTTTATACTGAGGGGGATATAAAAAAAATTTATTTGCGTTCTGCAAGCCTTCGGGCTGGAATGCCGCCCCAAATTTCATACGGTGCAATGGATTTATTGACAATCGAACCCGCCGCAACAATCGCACCTTTGCCGATTTGCACCCCTTTTAAAACCACCACATTCACGCCCAACCACACATCGTCTGCAATGGTAATGACTGCACTGGTGGGGGTTTGTTCGCCGATGTAATTATCTCTATTCTCAAAACCATGATTGTGGTCAATGAACTTACAACCCGATGCAATCGCGCAATGATAACCGATCGTGATGCGCTCTGAAATATTGAACTCGCAGCCATTGCCCACAAAAGTCTTGTCATCAATCTCAATTGCATACCCCTCAGTATAGGGACCATCGAATTTGAAAAAAGTGTTTCTTTCTATCGTACAACCGTTACCAATTTTCACTTTATGATACCAGGTGAAGTCAGCACCATCAATGATTGTATTTTTGCCAATTGAAACACCCATACTTCTGAGAAAAATTCTTCTAATTGATGACCTTGTTTTTTTAAAAAATCGAAACCGTAAAACGAATATTATTTTAAAAAAAAGTGCCTTCATAGTTTGTAAATCATTGTTTTATACCTCTTTAAGCGATTCAAATTCACGATGTATTTTTACTGAATTTACTGAAGGGTACATCAATTTTATAAACTGCTCTGCCGAAACGTCCCATTGCAAAGATTGATCATGGAATTGACTCGCATTACGCCCCAAATGCGCTCTTAAACTGGCTGAATCCAAGCAGGATTTAAGGGATTGATGAACAGCTTTTGGATTTCTAATATCTGTCAAAAGGATATTTTCACCATCCACCAGCAACTTGTTGTTCATATCGCCTTTTGACCCAACAATCGGAATGCCGAGAGACATCGCACAAGCTAATGAACCACTTTTGTTACACGTACCGCCTTCTCCTTGCTCACTCACGGGGTCGGGCATAAAAAACACGTCACCAAGACTTAGATGTTGATAGATTTTATTGGAAGGCATCTTTCCGACGTAGCGCAAATAGCTTCTACTTTTCCAAATCGTTGCGGGGCTCGAATTTTTGCCGCACAAAAGCCAAATAAGGTTCGGATAATCTTTGTTGAGCTCATCGAATATCGGTAAATAGTCAGAAATAACGCGGTCACCAAACGTACAGATGACTTTAGCTTCGTTGCCTATTAGGTATTTGTCTTTTAGTTGCTTTTTAAAGGCATCGCTTACTTTTATGGGTGTAATATTAGAAGCAATGGGTATAATCGTTTTCTTATGATGTGGTAATTTCTTTAAGTTATTGTCATAGAAATCAATGCTTGTCACCACTTTTTTGGACATATTGGATAGTTTATAAGCAATTCGCCCTTGTAAAAACGACATAAGCCTTGTTTTCAACGCCTTTTCTGGTCTTATTTTCACTTCATGGAAAATAGTTAAAATTGAAATATCCAATCGAGAAACAGCACGATACAAAGACACCAAAACATGTGGCAAACCTTTGGGATGAAACGCATGAGGCACATATTGTACGATGAACCAATCCGGTTGAATATTTTTCAGCAGATGAACAACCGAAAGCACCCCCTCTGTATTCCATTGATTGACAACAGGATAAACCTTTATATGGTCTTGCTGAATAACCTTTTGATCTGCAGAACAAATAACGTGCACTTCAACACCTTGCCCCATTAAGGCTTGCGCCAAATGATAGGTGTGATCGCCCACCCCACAAATGGTGGGAGGAAAGTTTCGTGTTAAAAAAACAATTTTCATCTTCATTATATAAAGTAGTGTAATGCCGTTTTGACTTTAAGTACCCAACCCGAAGGCTTCGTGCGTCTTCCCAGTATTTGTTTTATCAAACGTTTTACTTCTGCTTTGTCTTTATTGCGATATGCATCGCGCAGAATGAAGTAGTCGAATATATTGAGGTGCTTGTTGAGGTAAATAGCTA
This sequence comes from Saprospiraceae bacterium, assembly GCA_043721685.1. Lineage (GTDB taxonomy): Bacteria > Bacteroidota > Bacteroidia > Chitinophagales > Saprospiraceae > JAAFJT01. Next base: position 42,002 of record JAYSQG010000406.1, read on the forward strand.
AGTTGGGGAAGATCTTCTTGAGCTTTTCGTACATATCTGCAACCATCTTTGTGCGTTGTACGGGTTGAAGCGGCGTAAAAACACTGCTTTCATTTAAGCGAAAAACAGCGCATAAGTCCTTTAATTTCAAGGCATAACCACCACTTTCTGACAACAATGACAAATACAAAGGACGGTCACTCAATGGCATATCGGCGATGCGGTCAAGCCATACATCGGTTTTAGGTTTTCTGAAAGCGATGGTACATGTGTGAAAAAAGGTCTCTTGTGCAAAGTCTTCGAGTGTAAATTTGTCAATATCTATGTCGTTGTAAACATCTTCAAACTCGTCTCTGTCTTCATGGTAGTTTTTTCGACCAGTGAAACAAGCGGTCATATTCTCGTCTTTTTCTAAGGCATCTATCTGTTTTTGGAGTTTGAGTTCGTCAATCCAGTAGTCATCACTTTCTAAAAGGGCGACGTACTTACCTTTACAAGCCTTGATGCCCCTGATATGGTTTTTCATCATACCCAAATTAGGTCCTTTGGGCAATAGGCGGACGATGTTTGGATAACGTTGGACATAACCTTGGCAAATCTCGCGGGTGCGGTCTTTGCTGGCATCGTCGCCGATGACGACTTCAAAAGGGAACGTTGTTTTTTGCGCCAAAATACTGTCTAATGCTTGCTCTATATACTTCTCTTGATTGTAAGCGATGATGGAAACGCTGACCAAAGGTTGTTGGACAGGATCGACAGTGTGATTTGATTCAGTGAAATATTTTGTCTGTATCATAAGGTGATTTTTAATATTTTTTACTGAGGGGGGTGTTAAGTAAAAAAGCGCGCCAAAGCACTCGCTATTTTCAAATGTGTCTTCTTGAGCATATACTCACTCTGACTGTAAATATTGATGGGCGATGAGACATAATCCAAAAAGATGCGGTCAGTTGGCGAAGGACGTTGACCGTCTTTGACGACAACCTTTAACCAATTTTTTTCCCAAGGCTTTACTTTGCTGGCGGCATGAGACATAATGAAGCCGATGCCTTGAAAATCCATACCGCTATTATCCACGATGGATACGGTTTCGTTTGTTATGTCTTTGGCAATATTGAGGGCATCTTGGTCTGTGCGGTTGAACATATAGTTGCGCCCTTGCAAACCTGAAGCAACATCTCCTTTGTGGCTGTTGTGCAAGTCAGCTTTGATGCGTTCCATGTCTTCCAAGACTAAATTTTGCACCTCGCGCCAAGTTTCTAAAAAGCTTTTAGCTTTTCTGTGCAAACCGAGAAAGCCACCATTGACGTATTGTGGATTGTCGCGACGCACAGTCATACCGTATTTTTTGAAATAGTGCTCCCATTGGTGGCGCAAAGGGTGACTGATAGGTAAGGGAGAATTGACATCTTCGGACATTGCCACGCCGTAGTCCACCCATTCTTCAAAATAAGAGAAAGGGCATTTGATGATGATATCACAATCTATATAAAAAATCTTTTCTGCTTCTGGTTGGTATTTTTCTAACAGGTCAATCATAAAATCGGGCTTACAATATGGCAAAAAGGCTTCTTTCGGGAACTTAATAAAGTGCAATTTTAGATTTTCCTGCACCGTCATCACTTCTCCTACCCCATTTTCGGATTCAATGACTGCCCACGGTGGCAAAGCCCCTTTGTAGCCAATCCAAACAATGCCCTCGTAGCCATGCTTGCTCAAGGAATTGACCAAAGCAGCTACACCTTTGTGATAATGTCCTTCAAAAACAGTGCAAACGATGGTCTTTCTATTCATTTTTATAGTTGGTATGTTTTAATTTTTCAAAGAAAAGGACGGTCGTCTCTTTGAATTACTCATCTGTAATTTGTAACACAAGCTCTATCAATCTATGCAAGTCATCTTCCGTCAGACGATGGTCAATGGGTAAAGCGAGTATGTTTTGAGACATTTTTTTTTCAAAAACATACCCCTCAGTATTTCGCTTCAAAACTTCTTCCCAAAGGTTTGGGATAAAAACCTTTTGGTCATAGAAAATTGTTTTATCAATGTGCTTATGGCATAAAAAAGGATAGCAAAAAGGGACGGCATCATGTACAAGATTCAACAAGCTTTCTGGCAGCTGGTTCATGGGTCTTAAAACGCGGTCTAATACTTTGAAATATTTTTTCCGCGCTCGTGCGACATCAATAAACTTCACGGAATAGAGAATCTGCTTTGTCAAGTTCGACATGCCTTTGACTTCTAAGGTCTGCGCCGCCTCGTTTTGGTAATAATATTCATTGGCATCTTCTTGTTTGCCAAAAAGGCGAAGCCAAAGATGCTCTGTAATGATATGTGGATTGGGTTTATAATTATCCTCTAAGTACTGAGGGGAGAATAAAAAGCCACCATCAGGCACGCCAAAAAACTTTCGAACCGAGTTGAATGCCCATGAGATGTCATAAGACTCTTCAAAAAAAGCATGAGAATTGTCCACGACCAATTGTTGTCCCAACAACTTTGACAATTTACGACCCGTTTGTGTTTTCAGTCCAAAGTAATTGATATAAAGGAACAGCTCTGAATCACCTAAAAGCGGGATACCGATAGGGTCAAATGCTGAATTGATCGCATAGAACTCAAATGGTATTGCGGCTTCCCGCAAAGGAAGAATTAAGCTATCGCAGCAATAAAATGGCAGATAAACCTTCGTCGGTTTAACGCAATCGAGTAGCACTTTAAAGCACACACGACCATTGGCGAGAGCCAAAGCTCTATCGTGATAAAGTGACCCTTTACTGGGTAGTTCTAATTCAAAAAAGCCTCCAATTGTTTTGTTATCAGTTATCATAGTAAATTGTAGTCCCCCAACATAGCCTTAACTGTTATAGGTTCGTTATACATCAAAACATCAACAATAGATAAACCTGGTAAAAATTCAGGTGTATTTTGATTGTATTGTCTCAAATTTGGTTTCAAGAATTGTAGTTTTATAAGGCTTTTCTCAAAGTAATCTTTATCAAAAAAATGCAACCCTCCGATGGCGTTGATATAACCTGACGCTCCTTCTCTTTGGCAAATATCAACGACCCTTTCCGATAATTTCAAAAGGCTGTTATCATATTTTTCTGCACTGCGTAGTAGTGTTTTTTCAATACCTAAATAAGTTAAAACCATCTGTACACTGTCAATCGCTACATCAGCAATTGTTCGATTTTTTGCCCCCCTCAGTATGTTCTCAATAAGTGGAAAAACAGCATCAAAGTAAGGTGCTTTGCAGTAAGCATGTCGAAAAGTACGGGTTAGTTTCTGATTCCAAAGCAACGGTTTTTCAGAAATTATGGTCGTCTGAATACTGGTAAACGAGCTAACATTTTGAATCGGAATCGTAAAGCGATGCTTTTTCCGATTGAGCAAAATATTATTTCGATGAATCCAACCTTGTTTGATGAATCCGATATCATCAAACAAGATGAACTTATCCACCGCATTTATAAGCTGAAAATAGCCTAAATAAGGCAGAAAGTATGGTTGCATAAGTGCTATTTTCATTTTTTATAAGGAAAAATAGCTCTGTAAAAGTTTTTTACACAGCCAACTTTTTGGGAAAAAAATTAATTCGTGTAAAGGAGTCCTTCAGGACAATCCCTTTTTTTTTCAAGAATTCTATTTTTCTTGGTTCAGTTATCATAATGGTTTCAAAACAGGTTTACACAGGGTTCTTAGAACGTTTTCGTGTAACTAAATGGAAATTGAATATGGTAAGTCAAAACGGGTACTCTTTCAAAAAAAAAGAGTTGTCCATAGCAAAACTATGGAAGCAGTCAGAAAAACGGTTTTGGGAGACACCAATCAGGTCTTTTCGGTATTAATTCTCTCTGTATGTTTCATGTTGTAAACTTCTTGCGAAGAATACAATGTGTAAGATATTTTCAATGATTTGTAAAATAAGTTCTTCATGCCTTGGAATTTAAAGTCTGAATGTTAATTTTTCTTTATGCTCTCAAATTTGTTTTTTTTCGATTGAACAACTTCTTGGTTTTTTCCCATACGCTGACTTTGTCTTTATAATAATAAGATGAATAGTAGCCATAATTGTAGGAATTGCCAAACTCTTGTTTAACATTATTGAGCAACACGTTCATGTTCTTTAGTTTTTGAGTTTCATCTACTTCACGCATAAATTTAAGGTGAGAAGTCGTCGAATAGCCATATTGGAGTACAATTAAAGTTTGTTGAACATAGTCTTTCAATAAAAAACTATCCGCTACAATGCCAATCGGTGCACCATCTACGACAACAAAATCATAGTTTTTTTCACAATAGTCAAATAGTACTTTAATCTGATCTTTCATGATCAATTCTGAGGGGTTACGGGGTACTTTACCACAATCAATGTAGTGCAAGTTGGGCAAACGGTCATATACATTAATCAGTTTTCGCAACGATGGCACTTCCCCACTCAAAAACTGAGCAACGCCCGTTTCTGAAACCTTACCTTCCATGAACATTTCTAATTTTGGTTTCCGTAGGTCTAAACCAATAACAATCACTTTTTTCCCCGTCAAGCCCAATGTCAATGCTAAATTAGCCGCAATAAAAGTTTTGCCTTCACCACTTATTGTTGAGGAGACGAGAATCGTTCTGCTTTTTTGTGGGACGGCAGTATTTTGTAGGTTACTCCTAAGTAACCTAAATGATTCTGCTAAAATGGAATGGCTGTCGTTTATGATGAGTTTGTTGCGTTTGCCTCGGACATGTGGGATGAAACCCACAAAAGGCATGGATAGGTATTTGTCTATATCAGAGCGGTGATGAACTTTGTCGTTGAATATATCTCTGACATAAAGCCCTAATATTGGAATAATCAACCCTAAAAGCGAATAAAACAAAGCCATTTGAACGGGTTTGGGCGATATAATCCCTCTTACTGCTGCCCGTTCGAGAGAGCGCGTATTTGCCGCTTGTGCTGCTACAGTCAATGCTGTTTCCTCTCTTTTTTGAAGCAAAAACAAGAACAGCGTCTCTCTGATACCTTTCTCTCGCATGATTTGCGCCAACTCTCGTTCATTGGTTGGCATCATATTGATTTGGTTTTCAATCGGAATTATTTGTTGCTTATATCTTTCTTTTTGCTCGTTGACTTCTTGTTTGATGGTCTGAACGCTGATAAGAATATTATTTCTTAAACTTTTCATTTCTTGATCGAAAGTCGCCAACATAGGGTTATTTTCTGTTGCTGACTCCTTCAACAGGTTGCGATTGCTAATAAGCGTATTATAACGCCGAATCATCTCAACCAAAGGCGCACTGCTTTGAACTTCTGCACTAAAAGGTAATGGACGATAATTTTCTGATCTATCCATAAGGATACTTTCAATGTTCCTAACCTCATTCGCCCGATCATCCAATGCCAAAACTTTTTGTCCCATGATATTCGATCTTTCAAGATAGGTCTTGGTAATGTCTACTCCCGCAATGGGCAAAGAACGATCTTTTCTGAAGCCTTCTTCTTGTTTATCAACGCTGTACAATTCGTTAGCGACATAGTTGAGCCGTTGATTGATGAAGTCCATCGTCTTGCGTCCTGCATCATTTTTACCCTCAATAATAGATACACCATATTCTCGGACTAAACGATTGATGACCGCAACGCCTCTTTCTGGTACTTCATCTGTTGTACTGATATTGAGGATACTGGAACGCCCCGCCTGTGAAATGTCTAACCGCGAACGGAACAAGTCAGCTGTATTGTAAAGGTCATTGACAGAGATAATCATTGGGTATTCTCCAGTCATGTTACCTACTTTTTTCAACACTAATTCTCTTTTGCCGTAGCTAAATGGCGTTCCATAAGTGACTAATTCCGTTTGATCCTCAGTACGATACAATGTAAATCGTAAGGAATCATAGTGTTTTATCTTCAATTGGAAAGACTTTTCAGCCCCCTCAGTATTCCAGTACAAAAGCTTTATTGGGCTATCGCCAAACAGTTCAGAACTTTTAACATGCCCTTCTTGGATATAGGTTACATTAAGCCCCAGCGAATCAACCACGCGAATCATCAGTTCTGGCGAGCCTAATATCCGAATGCGGTCTTCCATATTTGATTCACCTTGTCCAAAACCTAATTCCTTTGTAATGGCTTCTTTTGACACCGAGTTTTGCTCTGTATCTTCAATCAAAACAGAACCACTTATCTTATATAGATTTTTGCTGTATCTTATATTGAAATAAAATAGCGATACACCAATAATTAATCCTAAAGCCAACCAATACCAATTGTTGAGCAGCAGAGAGTAGTAGTAAAGGAAATCTTTAGAACTGCTCTCAATATGGTTTAACTTCGGCTTATTGGGCGGCTTATCAGCAGCTTTTGTAGATGCAGTGTGATCAGTCATGTTTTTATTAATTTGTCAAAAAATAAATGGATGTAGAGAGGATTACTGAGGGGTAGCTTAAAGCTTACCTTCTAATTAATATTGATAAAGAAATAGCCAGTACAGAAACCGCTGCCGACACGTAGGAAAGAATACGACTGGACTTATCAGCCACCGTATTGACTTTTGTTTTATTCGGTTCGACATAAACCACATCATTCTGCTGGAGGTAGTAGAATGGTGATGCAAATATTATCGATGACTGCAAGTTCAGCCGTTTTATTGCCCGACGTCCATTCTTTTCACGAATAATAATCACATTTGAACGATTAGAATATGGCGTCATATCACCTGCTAAACCGATAGCTTCGAATATGGTCAGCCGCTTGTTTGTCAACCGAATCGTACCTGGACGTTGAACTTCACCCAGAACACTTATTTTTAAGTTCAAATAGCGGATATTGACAACCGCATCTTTCAAATAAACTCTAAGTTTGGCATAAAATAAATCTTGTGCCTCACTGAGTGTTTTTCGATTGACATAAACCTTTCCAATCACAGGAAAATCTACAAATCCCTGTGTATCAACGAAATACCCCGATAACATTTCCACTGTATTGTTAGCTCCTTGCATAGCTTGAGCCATAGCCTGCAAATTGTTACCCTCTGGGTTAAAAGGTTTTGATGCCTCCAAATTGTAACTCGAAACGGTAATGGCTAACAAATCATCGGGCTGAATACGCAAATCAGATAGACCAATATTCATAATACTGTCTGACATATCTGTCTCAGCAGGTAAGTCACTCAGATAAAGCAACTCTTTATGAGAAACACAACTCGTTAGTGCACCCAAAAAAGTCATAACAAAAAAGTAAAGTATGCTTTTTTTCATTTTAAAACGCTTATGTTGACAAAAGGTGGACACACACAAGACCTCCCCCTCAGTATTCCCCCTAAAATTACACTGAAATAGGTCGTTTTCTAAATAGACTTTTGTTTTGAAAAGGATAATTATCAAGTATGTGTTGGCACACAGGAGTCATCCCGTTTTTAATCGCCTCTATATGTCTTTGATGATGTATATCAGTTGCAATGAAATCTATCATATTATTGTTAATTAAAAGCCACGCACAGTCGCTAATTGCTTGACCATAATATCCAATAAGTGATAAAAAGTTAAGTTGGAAAAGGCAGCCATAACTCTTGAGGTTCTGATATTCAACTAAATTTTTATTGTAAAATCGATAACGCTCTGGGTGTGCTAAAACGGGCGTATAGCCTTTAGATTTTAGAATGGACAAAACATGAAAAAAATTGATAGGCTCGCTCAAATGAGACATTTCAATAAGAATGTGTTTGTTAGGCAAAGTCAATAGTGCTTCATCTTCAATGAGTTTTTTTTCAAAAATATCATTGACCATATATTCCGCTGCTACAGTCAATTCCATATCAATGCCCTCCCGAGCAATTTGTTTCTTGATAAGTATCAAACCATCCAAAACTGAATCACCATTATTCGGATACAATTCTGAAATATGCGGTGTGGTAATTATTTTTTGAAACCCCAATTCGCCCATTTGCTTAATTAAATTAATAGATGTTGCCAAATTAGGCGATCCATCATCAATACTGGGTATCAGATGCGAGTGTATGTCTACCTCAATAGCTTCAAAGTAGTTAAAAACACTTTTTTTGTTTTTCTTAAAAAAGAAATCTAACATAATAATGGTTTTGAGAAGATACGGCTTCGCCCTTCATGTGTCTTGACTACATATTTTTATATAAAGAATATAACAAAGAATTGGCTTATTTCAAGATGTAAATATCATGAAATTGTTGATACATTAAATTACATTAGACGTTAACCTAATTGCATGTTAATAATATCACATATCACAAGGAAAAAGCTGTTAGAAAATCCACTATTCTGGATTAGCCCTACCAATTGTGGTGTTTAAGTTTTGATTATCTCAAAAAAACGTCAAAGATTGTAGATTCTGGATCAGGTTTAAAGGTTCAATAATAAATGTTTAAGTTCCAAATAAAGTTTACCTAATGGTTTTCAAAAACAAGTTTAATATTTATAAATTCCAATTAAATTTAAATACTTATCAATGGGTTAATTCCATCCCCACACGTTGGGGTTGTTCTGTTAAAATCGGTTTCGAGGTTTTATTATAAATGTGCCCCGCTTGTTGTTTAAATATTCTAAGGGCGCGATAAATAGATTTAAACTGCTCCAATTTTGCCAGCGGTTTTAGCCATGCTGTAAAAAAATAGGGCTGTAAACCATTTTTACGCCAAGCAAAAGCATCTTCCTGATTTGCTCGCCAACGATTTTTGAATGTCGCGTTGCTCAATCCTCCAGTCCGCATTTTGATAGACACACCTTGTAGATAATGCATTGAAATACCATGACGATATATGAGTCTAAGCATCAATTCATAATCAGCTGATTGTTTAAATGCAATATCAAACATACCAAAACGGTCATAAACAGTTTTCTTACAGAAGAATGTTGGGTGAGGTGGCATCCAGCCATACAAAAATCGGCGACGCTTCACAAGACCAGCATTCCAAACCCGAACAACATTATCCGCATGGTTTTCAAAAAAATCTAAATCACTATAAAGCGAGTCAATGTTCTTTAATTCAAATACATTTGCAATACGTTCTAAGACCATATTATCGGCATAAATATCATCTGAATTCAGAAAGCCAATAACATCGCCTGTAGCCATACGCAACCCTTTGTTCATAGCGTCATAGACGCCATAATCAGGTTCTGATATCGTTTTTGTAATGTGTTTAAATTTTTGAACAATAGACAAAGTATTGTCTTTTGAACCGCCGTCAACGACGATATGTTCGATGTGTGGGTAAGTTTGATTGCTAACACTTTTAAGGGTGTCAGCAATGGTCTTTTCGCTGTTATAGGCAACAGTAATAATAGTAATAGTTAGCATGTCATAGTAATTTTGTTCACATATTGTTTATCACGTGTTTGCTTCTTCGTAAATAAAAAATATACTTATTAAAAAATCTAAATAGTTAAACGCAAGACCCAATGCGAACAATGAGTCATTAATAAATTTAAAATTCTTATTGTGTTAATTGTGATGCGAAACAATCTTATAAATATCTTGTGGCGATTGATGAGTCTTTGATTGTTTCCAGATGATTTATTCTTTATATAAAATCTTCCTACATTTCTATTTAATATGAAACTTATGAACTTTTATTATTAGATAAACAACTATATAAAATCTAATAATTTTCAATTATTTTAAAGCACAAAGGTCTATCATTATATTCTAATAGAAAAGACCTAATAATGGTAAATATTAAAATTTTAAAAAATAAATATTATTTTTGCATTTATGTGCACAACAATAATAAAACGTTAAATAAAATAGCTAAACAATAATAATAACAGTTGTTTCAATATTAAAAAAGCAATAATCATAAGTAATTCCTTTACAAATGTAAGGAAAAAAAGACAAAACACCATATTAATTTAACATAAAATTTATTTCTTTATGTGTCTTATTTTGACATAAAAAAAAGAATACTTATATTTAATAGCCAAATTAAGTTAGCATAATATAAACTTAATAATTAAATTGAATATAAGACATTAAATGAAAAATGAAAAACCCTTATTTACATTTAATTATATTTGTTTAATAAAAATATATAAATTTATTTTAGTAATAATAAAACAACAAGCCTTAAATCTAAACTATTATAAACCTATTTATAAAATATCAATAATACATGCTTAATTGTCAAAAACATCTTTTTAATATTGATGCCGATGTGCATTATATCAATGGCGCCTATATGTCGCCTATTTCAAAAGCCGTAGCCGAAGCAGGTGCAACAGCCACTTTGCGCAAGTTGCGACCTTACACCATTGCACCCAACGAATTTTTCAGCGACGTTGACCGTCTGAAAGTTTTGTTCTCACAAATCATTCATGCCCAAGAGCCTAAAAGGGTTGCTATCATCCCCTCAGTATCTTACGGTATGGCAACGGTTGCAAAGAATGTAAAAGTCCAAAAAGGGCAAAACATAATCGTCGCTGATGCACAATTTCCAAGCAATGTTTATACGTGGCGAGAGTTGGCAAAAGAAAAAGAATTGACCATCAAAACCATTCCCTACCCCATCGGAATCCAAGACGGGCGTGGTAAAACATGGAACGAGCGCATACTCGACAGCATTGACAATCAAACAGCCATCGTCGCTTTGGCACATCTGCATTGGGCAAATGGAACAAAATTCGACCTCAAACGCATCAGTCAACGCGCACATGAAGTCGGTGCATTGCTCATCATTGACGGCACGCAAAGCGTTGGTGCAATGCCTATTGATGTCCTCGACATGGGCATTGATGCTCTCATTTGTGGCGGCTACAAGTGGTTGATGGGTCCTTACAGTTTGGGCTATGCCTACTATTCCGAGTATTTTGACAATGGCAAACCCCTTGAAGAAAACTGGATGGCACGTAAAAATGCAGAAGATTTCCGCCACCTCATTGACTATCAAGACGAATATGCCCCCCTCAGTGTCCGCTACGATATGGGCGAAAAAAGCAACTTTATTAACGTTCCAATGGGCATCGTTGCGCTGCAACAACTTCTCGATTGGGGCATCGAAAACATACAAAACTACTGTCTCGACCTGACTCGTGATGCCATCAAACAATGGCAACAACACGGCTTTTGGGTTGAAGATGAAGCACACCGTGGCGGGCATCTGTTCGGCATTCAATTACCTTCTTCTGTTTCGGTTGACAAACTACAAACGGCTTTGAATGAGCGCAAAATTCATGTTTCTGTAAGAGGTGATTTTGTCCGCATTGCACCTAATATATATAACGATGCGACAGATATTGATGCCTTGACGGATGTTTTGATTGGTTTATAGTCCTATATTGAAGCAAAAAGCCGATTCTCGTTGTGAGAGTCGGCTTTTTTGATACCACTCAGTATTTTTAGATTTTGAAACATATACCGCCTAAAATTGAAATACCCCGCTCCCATTGCATCTCAGACATAAAGCGTAAAGTCAATTTTTTATTCAATTTATATTGAAATCCTATGCCCAAAAGCCAATTTATACTGAGGGGGTCTTCATTTTGCAAAACCTGTGGTTTTTTAGTAGATTTTACTACAATTGGACCTTCATCTATCACAATACCTTGATTGTCAATTCTAAATTCATAACCTTTATAAAAATACCTCTCATTATAATTGGCATAAATTCCAGTTCTAAAAAAAATATCCCATTTTTCACTTTGTACAAAGTAAAAATATCCTAACAAAGACGGTGCTATATTAAGCCAATGTTCTGTACTCTGATAAGCCAAAGGATAAACATTAATATTGAGAGCTCTTATTTCTTTGGTATTAAATCCCATTGCATAAAGCCTATTTAAATTACCATATTTATAAGTCTCATTTTCAACAGTCATACCTACGCCAATGCCCCAACGTTTATACCTGCATTGATACTCAAAATTTATTGGAATAGCATCGCCTTGATTCGTAAGGCTATATCCTAACATCACACTAAAATGAGATTGCGCGATATTTTCCGACCTTTTTTGTCCGGAAAGCCTACAAACAACAATATTCAGCAATAAAATCAGCATCAAAATACGTTTCATGTTTCAAAGATTTCTAAGTTTAAAGTAAGATGTTTACAAAACGCAGCGCATGGACGACCCATTTTCAAAAAAGAAAATTTAACCAAAATCTTTGTTTTCTTGGAAAATAAGAACGAGTCGTCGTAGTTTCATACTTTCAAATTTAATCTAAACAATAATATAAAATGAAACATTTCATCAGTTCAACCTTAACCATTTTACTTTTAATCTCAACTATGAAGGCTCAAAATAATTGGTGGGCAGACCTACCGACCTATGAAGGATCTGATTTAGGCTTGACCTACACCCCTCAGTATTCGGACATAAAAATATGGTCGCCTATCGCCCAAGAAGTCACGCTCCGTTTTTATAAAAATGGAACGCCTACAGCCGATAATTCCGACTTAATCGAAACCGTCAAAATGACGAAAGGCGACAAAGGCACATGGTCGCACCGTGCAGAAGGGAATCGTGCGGGGCAACTTTACACCGTCCAAGTGACCACAACCGATGGTAAAACGATGAAAGAAGCCGTTGATATTTATGCCAAAGCCGTAGGCACAAATGGCTTACGTGCTGCAGTTATTGACCTCGAAGCGGCAAGCCCAAAACGTTGGAACAGAGATAAAAGCCCTGATTTTCAACACGCCACAGACGCTGTTATATACGAATTACACGTCCGTGATGCCTCTATTGCAGCTAATTCAGACATTAAAAACAAAGGAAAATTCATCGGTTTAGCTGAAAAAAATACCTATTATAAGGAGGGAAAGCTAAAAATCAAAACAGGGTTAAGTCATATCAAAGAGTTGGGTGTAACGCATGTCCATCTCCTCCCGAGCTATGATTTTTACACTGTTGATGAATCTAAAATTGGCGACCCGAACTACAAAAAGTACAATTGGGGCTACGATCCATTGAATTACAACGTGCCAGAAGGCTCGTATTCAACGAATCCTGCTGACCCCTCAGTACGGATTAAAGAATTTAAGGAAATGGTGCAAGCCATGCACAAAGCGGGTTTGCGGGTCGTCATGGACGTTGTTTACAACCACACAATGTTTGGTGAAGAGTCTTATTTTCATCAAATTGTCCCCAATTATTATCATCGCCAAACGGCAGACGGTAAGTGGTCAAATGCCTCTGCTTGTGGCAACGAAACAGCAAGTGACCGTCCGATGATGCGAAAATTTATGCTCGAAAGTCTTGAACATTGGGTCAAAGAGTACCATATTGACGGTTTTCGCTTCGATTTGATGGGTATTCACGACATCGAAACGATGAACCTTATCTCTAAATCTTTACATGACATTAAACCTGATATTCTACTTTATGGCGAGGGTTGGAACGCTGGTGATTCGCCATTAGCTCCTGAAAAACGTGCTGTTAAGCAATTGGCAAGCCAATTTGACCGCATCGCTGCTTTTTCTGACGATATGCGTGATGGCTTGAAAGGTTGGGTTTTTGACGCAAAAGACAAAGGTTTTGTGAATGGTCGTCAAGGTATGGAAGAGACAATTAAACTCGGCATTGTCGCTGCCACAAAACACCCACAAGTAGATTATAGCAAAGCCCGTTGGAGCAAAGAACCGTGGGCAGGCGAACCGTATCATTGCGTCAATTATGCCGAATGTCACGACAATCATACGCTTTGGGACAGGCTTTTGAACTCAAACCCCAATGCGCCCGAAAGTGACCGTATCAAAATGGACAAATTAGCGATTGCAACGATATTGACTTCGCAAGGCATTCCGTTCATTCATGCGGGTATGGAGTTTTTGAGAACGAAAAATGGTGAAGAAAACTCGTTTGATAAACCCGACGAAATCAATCAAATTGACTGGTCTCGCAAGGCAAAACACATAAAAGTCTTTAATTTTTACAAAAACCTCATCGCCATGCGCAAGGCACACCCTGCGTTTCGCATGACAAATACGGCGGATATTCAAAAGCATTTACAGTTCATTGAACCGATTTCATTTGATAGTAAAGTGTTTGTTAAAACACCTAATGTCATCATGTACACGCTCGACGGCAAGGCTGTTGGCGACAAATGGGAGCGTATTTTGGTCATTTTGAACGCGAATACTGAGGGGGGGCGTTTTAAAATTCCAGAAGGAAAATGGCGCATTGTCCTCGATGGTGAAAAGGTTAACGTGAAAAGTAAACGCGATTTTAAAGGTACGGAAGTCATTGTGCCACCGATTGGGGCGATGATTTTGGTGGAATAGAAATAGGCCCAACTCGACGCAAGTTTCTAAACTTGTGTCGAGTTTTCATACCAAATTCACCACATTCTTAGGTTTTCCCTTCAAAAATGCTTGTACATTCTCCTCCGCAAGGCGCATCAATCGCTGCCGTGCTTCTGTCGCAGCCCACGCATTGTGTGGCGTTATCAAACAGTTTTTCACACCAAACAAAATTGACCCCTCAGTAGGCGGCTCTGTGGGCAGCACATCAAGCCCTGCACCAGCAATAACACCCGTTTCTAATGCGGTTTTCAAATCCTTTTCTATTACAAAACCGCCGCGTGCTGTATTGATGAGGAAAGCAGTTGATTTCATCTTTTTCAAATTTTCCAAATTAATAAGTCCTTGATTTTCAGGACTTAATGAAGCATTTAAAGTCAAAATATCGCTTTGTGAAAACAATTCACCGAGCGAAACATAACGCAATCCGCGTGGTTTGACCCCCTCAGTGTTTCGCCGATGAGCGATGATTTTCATGCCAAAAGCACGACCTATTTTAGCCACTTCTTGTCCAATGCCACTAAATCCATAAATGCCCAAAGTCTTGCCTGACAACTCAGTAAGCGGTGTTTTTGTGATACAAAAATGTGGTTGACTGCCCCACTCTCCCGCTTTAACAGCCGCATGATGCACGGCAACTTGATTTGTCAATTCCAAAATCAAGGCAAAAACGTGCTGTGCCACCGTTTGCGAACCATAACCTGCGACATTACAAACAGGAATATGTCGAGCCGCCGCAGCTTTCGCATCCACATTATTATGACCCGTTGCAGTGACACCTATGTATTTGAGATTCGGCATAGCTGCTATCGTTTCCGCAGAAATAACGGTCTTATTGACAATGAGTATATCTGCTTCATGGACTCGATTAAGTAGTTCATTGGGTGATGTAAAGTCATAAACGGTCACGTTTCCGAATCGCTCAAAGCATAGCCATGATAGGTCTTCGCGGCTCAAAGCGTAGCCGTCCGTGACGATAATTTCGTATTTTTTAGACATTTTTTCTTTTATTTATAAAAAATATAGCACATTATAAACAGTGAAAGCCGTAATTTTCAAAAAGCAGAAAATCCAGGTTTTTAACAAAAAACGGCTTATATCCTTGATTTTTGTAGTAAAGAATGGCAAAAATAGCTTTTTTAACAAAAAAACACTTTGTCAAAAAATTAGCGAAAAGCGGTTAAAGCTCGTAAAGCTAATAATTTTCCATTTGCGAATTTATCGCTAATAGCTTATCTTTGTTTCATTAAAAAAGTGAAATTCACATTATTATAAAATTTTAAAAAATAAATATCATGGAAATCCGCATCGCATATCATCCGTCTAGTGACACATTAATGAACCGTATTTCAGACCTTTTGAAAGAAAACGGTATTACAGCAGAAATCAACACCGCTTCGTCGGCTATCAACAGCGATGTGCGGATTACAATGGTTCAAGAAAAAGAAACAGAAATTGCTTCTACCCTGTTAGATTCATCTTTCGTTCATACAGAACAACAGCCGGGGTACTAAAAATATATTTCTTTGCCCTGTTCATTCAGGACAATTAATTGGTTGGCTTAGTTGGAAACAGGCGATTCATGCGAAAGTATGAACCGCCTGTTTCTTTTTGCCAAAAACACCGGCAAAAAGCGTATTTTTCGACAAAAATTTACTGCAATGAAAATATTGATTGTCCTCTGGCTCGTCTTTTTTATCTCTCATAGCCTACTTGCCGCTACTGGTATCAAGTCTTTTTTTGAAAAAACGTTGAAAATATCCCCCCCTCAGTATCGCTTGCTTTTTAATGCTGTTGCCATTGTTTTACTCGCAATTATTGTCTTTCAACTGCTAAAAATGCCTTCTGAAATGGTCTTTAAAAGATCTTATTTCATTTTTGGTATTGGCTGTGGCATCGTTGTCGCAAGTCTGTGGCTTCTAAAATCAGCTTTTCGAGAGATAAATTTAGCCTCTTTCCTTGGTTTTTCAGCCGCATCAGAGTCTTCGGGTTTGGTGACAACAGGTTTATATAAAATCGTCAGGCATCCGTTGTATTTTGGTTCAACGGTTTTGCTCGCAGGTATTTTTTTAATGATGCCCACTTGGACAATTGCCGTTTCAGTCGGTTTCAGCATCGTTTACATCATAATCGGCATCGAGTTTGAAGAGCGCAAGTTGCGGCAGATATTTGGTTCTGCTTATGATAATTATGCGTTTGGGAAAAAGAAATTTCTACCTTTTATCTATTAATCTCTTTTAAAATCCCGTTTCCCCCCCGTTTTTTCCATCAACTTAACCGATTGAATTTCAATGTCGTGTGAAAAAGCCTTGCACATATCATAAATCGTCAGGGCGGCCACGGTTGCACCTGTCAAGGCTTCCATTTCGACACCCGTTTTGGCGGTCAAACTGGCTATACATTCGATAACAACTTCGCGTTTTTCATTCAAAAAAATATCTACTTGGCAGTTTTCCATGCCCAAAGGATGGCATAAAGGAATCAAATCGCCTGTCTTTTTTGCGCCCATAACACCTGCAATAATAGCCGTTTGGAACACAGAACCTTTCTTTGTTTTGATGTCATTTTGCTCAAAATGACTCAAAATTTCGTCGTTCAAAACCACAATTGCTTGCGCTCGGGCGGTGCGTTTTGTTTCTATTTTTTCTGAAACATCAACCATAGACGGGTTGCCTTTGGCGTTGAGATGCGTAAATTCGTTCATGTTTTTTTGTTTTTTTACTTATTGCAAATCCTTGATTCGGGCTTCCAGATTCTGAATTTGAGGTTTAAATTTCTCGTTAATATCCACAAAATGCGTCGGATTTTGTAACTGAATTTGTTGAATAACCATACCCCTCAGTATTTTGTCTTCTCTAAAATTTTCCAACGTCAAGTTATCTGGATTCACCCCTTTTAGGGCAAAATAGCCTTTATTTTCTGCTTTTATCGCTGCCACGGCAAGCGCAACCACGGTCACATCAACCTCCGTAAGCCCGCGAACGGCATTATTAATCGCCGATTGGTACTCCTCTTTTACTGTTTTGAGGACGGTATTGAGTTGTTTAACTTCTGATACACGTTGTTTTGCCGCTTTGGTGTTTTGAGTCCGCTTTTTTTCGGCTTCATACTGAGGGGTCGTGAAGCGATTTTTAACTGCCGTTATGAAAAAACCAGCGACATTATCCTTGATTTTGCCTTCGCGATGCGCCCATTCTGTATAAGCTACACCATTTCGCAAAGCTTCTTCTGGTTGCGTTTCGATGAGCAATTGCAGTACTTCTGAGCTTATCCCCCACCCTTTCACTTTCATAAAAATTTCGGCAAAAAGCGGCGTTGCTTCTGGGGGCAAAACGGTCAAAGTTTGGTCTATCGGTGCAGATTCTTTGATACGCAGTTTTTCAGGTTTATTGTCGAACACACTGAATATCAACGTTTTAACTTTTTTACCTTCTTTTTTTTCTGCAAAAGTATAAGCTATATCACAAAATTTTGCTAAGTCTTTTTGCCCTTGCATCAAGACAAAACGTTTGAAATCGGCGTAGTTTTTATATTTGGTTTCGACATCTAAAATTTCTTTTAATTCATCAACCCCAATCGTCAATAAATCGCGGCGATATCGGCGACTTTTCAATAATTCATACATCCGAAACGAATAGACACTGCGTAACTCAATGATGTTCCGAATGTCATATTTTGTGAAGGTTTCATGCAATTCGAGTAAATGTTCTTTCAAATCATTATTGAATTGCAATTCGATGTATGAATTGCGTTCGTCACGGTCGGCAGGCTCGGTGTAAGTGGAAATAATACGGGTGTTGCGCCATCTTTTCAGCCCTTCTTCGGAGTAATATGGGACATGAATGCGCGAGTTAAAGAGGCTTTCAGGCACACGCATAATGGTGTCATAATCATCGCGGCTTTTGACCGCAAAGAAATTCAACAAATCACGCACGTAAATCCTTTGCAAATTAAAACCCTTGTCGTTCTTGTTTATAAGGCTCACCATATAGACAAAAACACGCTTCTGCCACAAGCTGAAGTTGTACTTTGCCTCGATGAGGTCGTTAGAACTAACTATGAGTTGACTGTTTTTCTTCATAACTGAATCGCTAAGTTCCAACAAAACAAAGCAAAAAATGAAAACTAAAAAAGAATTTCATAAAAAATATTCATCAAAAAGATACCCCTCAGTAATTGAAGGATCTAAAAGGGGTAATTTCTTCTTCCCGATTTCCTCATATTTGGCTATTATGAAAATAGACTGGCATAATTCATATTAACAAAGCAGTATTTTGAGAGCGTCTTTCAATTACTACATAATACACTGTAAATCAATTAATTATGCACTTATTTTTATCTCTTTGAATCAACCCCAGAAAAGAAAGAAATGAATTTATAACTGTCCACATAAGTTAAAATGCCTCTTCCCGAAACCCTCATATTTACTTCCCGAAACCCTCATATTTAGGAAAAAAGGGAGAATTGTGAATTTTGGAATCACTTCCCGAAACCCTCGTTTTTGTACAAAAAAAGCTTGTTTTTATGTAAAAACAAGCTTTTTTATATTGTCTTGAAGCATAAAGCGAATCAATAGGAGAAGCTTTCACAATAAAAAAGCTATTTCCCGAAACTCTCATAATAGTCGAAGTTTTCTTCCCGAAACTCTCATAATAACGTCCCGATTTACTCATAAAAAGTAGGCATATCTTCCCGAAACTCTCATAATTCTTCCCGAAACTCTCGCAATAAGGTTTATAATTAATTGGTTTTCAACTAGTTATGGAGGCTCTAAACAATTAAACCTTGTTTAAATATTACAAACCTTGTTTGTTTTCCTAAAATTAGAAACTAAACTTTTGTTTATGTTTAATCTTACCGCGCGGCGTAGGTCAAGTCGTTATTTTGAGGTTTTCTTTTAATAATTTGACGATTTGCCATTTTATGGTCGTGCCGTTGCTATCTACTTCCCTTTTGAGGGCTTCATACAAGTCGAGTGGTAAATCAACTGTGATGCGTTGTACTTCGGTTGATGTTTCCGCTTTCATGAGCGATGCGCGGCTTGCAGATAAATTCCGTGATTTTTTCGGTCTAACTTTTTTCTCTTTGGGTAGTGCTGGTTCAGTATCTGATACTGGAACAGATACTGAGGGGGGGCTGGGCATCAAAAGTTTTAATGCTTGCTCCTGTTCTTCGGCAGAACTAATTTTACGAGCGGTTATTTTTTTCTTTTCCATTTAGCAAAAAAATCTTTTTTAGAAGTTATTGATATACATTTCAATTTCATCTGTGAGCCGATTCATTTCTGCTTTTGCTTTTTGGTCTTTGTATTCAATGACACCTTGTCCGTTAGTCGCAGAATCAACATACGCAACGCGGTTAGCAAGGCGTGTGTTTAATACGATTAATTCGTGTTCCCGTAATGCTTCGTCAATTTCTTTACTCACATTTGCCGACTCATTTACACGGTTGACAATGACATAAGCTTCGATTTTTCCGATACTTTCTTTCACCATTTTCACCTCGCTGTATTTGTTCAAAAAGTTCTCAAACGATCTAAAATCGTAAATACTTGGTGACAATGGCACTATTAAAATGTCGCTCGCTAAAATAGTACGACTGGCGAGTTCTGACAACTGTGGCGTGCCATCAATGAACACAATATCGTAGTCTTTGCGCAATGCTTCGACTTCTTTGTTGAGTTGTTTTTCAGTCACACCGAATACAGGAATGCTCAAAGCAGCTTCATCTCGATTTCCTGCCCATTCCATAGCCGATTTTTGTGAGAGGTCTGTATCAACGATACACACCTTTTTTTGCCTGTGAGCGAAAGAAACAGCCAAATTTGTGGCAATAGTTGTCTTTCCGACACCTCCTTTTAGATTCGTAACTGCAATAACCATAGGTTTTGTTATTTTTTGTGGCAAAGATAGTAAAAATTATATTACAGCAACGTACAGCAACGTACAGCAACGTACAGCAACGTACAGCAACGTACAGCAACGTACAGCAACGTACAGCAACATACAGCAACATACAGCAACATACAGCAACATACAGCAACATACAGCAATATACAGCAACATACAGCAACATACAGCAACATACAGCAGCGTACAGCAGCGTACAGCAGCGTACAGCAGCGTACAGCAGCGTACAGCAG
>JAYSQG010000407.1:0-6798 GCA_043721685.1 Saprospiraceae bacterium
ATAACCAATAACGAGTAACCAATAACGAAAATGTCATTTCAACGACCACAGTTCAGTCACCCAGGATTGCCTAAAAATACTGAGGGGTACTCGAAGAAAGATTATGAAGGCGTTATCTCGACTTTGTGTGCGGGATGCGGACACGACTCCATCAGTGGCGCGATTGTCCAAGCCTGTTATGAATTGTCCATTCAACCGCATCGGATAGCGAAATTGTCGGGCATCGGTTGTTCCTCAAAAACACCTGCCTACTTTTTGAGCAATTCTCATGGCTTCAACTCTGTTCACGGACGTATGCCGTCGGTTGCCACAGGTGCGAACTTAGCCAATAAATCATTGACCTATCTCGGCGTTTCAGGCGATGGCGACACCGCTTCAATCGGCATGGGTCAATTCGTTCACGCCATTCGCCGCAATCTGAATATGACCTACATTGTCATGAACAACGGTTGTTATGGTTTGACAAAAGGACAAGACTCTGCCACAGCAGACATGGGTTCAATCAACAAAGGCGGTGCTGCCAACCCATTTGAAGGCATTGATTTGGCGGGTTTAGCCTTAGAATTGGGCGCAACTTATGTCGCACGCAGCTTTTCAGGTGATAAAACGCAGTTGATTCCTTTGATAAAAGCGGCTTTGTCGCACAATGGTTTTGCGTTTATTGATGTCATTTCGCCTTGCGTCACCTTTAACAACAATGTTGGTTCGACAAAATCGTATGACTATACGCGTGAGCATATCGAAGCCTTGTCTATGATTGACTTCGTTCCAGAAGCAACAGAAATCAAGGTTGAATATGCCGAAGGCGAAAGTAAAACAGTTGAATTACACGACGGTTCACACGTTCAATTGCACAAATTGGCAGCCGGTTGGGACCCAACAGACCGCGATTCAGCATTCAGAAGTCTAAGCGAGTCCCGTCAAAAAGGACACGTTTTGACAGGTTTGATTTATATTGATACAGAGAGCCACGACTTACACGAAGTCATCAAAACGGTTGATACACCGTTGAATGCGTTGAAACAAGACGTTTTGACACCTAGTTCAGGCGTTTTGGCGGGGATTAATGCGGAGTACAGATAGGATAATTCACTTTTGAGGTTTATAAAAAAAAGCCGTTAAAGACTTTTGATAAGTTTTTAACGGCTTTTTTGCTTTAAATACTGAGGGGGGCTTCCAACATTTTATTTAAAATAATAAAAATATTGTTTTAAAAAATGTGAAAATTTCTAAAAAACGATAAAATGTATTGAAATTCGTCTTAGTTTTGCTTAATGAATAGCCGAAATGAAATAAAAAAAATTGCTTTGCAGAAGCTAAAAGATGCAGAATGCTTGTACAAAAGTGGTAGCTACGATAATGCTTTTTATTTAGCTGGTTATTGTGTTGAATTGGCTTTTAAAGCCAGAATTTGTAAAAATATTGCAATTGATAATCTGTTTATGCCCAATTCAAGACACTTAAAACTCTTTAAAACACATGATTTTGACGTTTTATTAGTGTTTTCAGGGCTTTCAGAACGGTTAGATGTGGCAAAATCTATAAACGTTGACTTTCATCAGAATTGGTCGTATATTTGTGCATGGAAGGAAGATTGTAGGTATGGTGTTTTAGGTAGTAAAAACCAAACCGAAGTTTTACAATTTTTAGATGCAATTCGTCACCCAACAAATGGTTTTTTAAAATGGATAAAAAGATATTGGTAGAACAAATCCAAAAAGTCATTAACTCGTTTAAAAATGAAGATAAAACATTTTCGTTTGTTGGACTCATTCCTGTTTATCCCAACAGCGATAAAACATCTTATATTCTTTCGGTGAGTGCCAGTTGGTTAGAGCCTTTTACAACCAATCAGAGCATCGCGATTATCA
Organism: Saprospiraceae bacterium; assembly: GCA_043721685.1. Lineage (GTDB taxonomy): Bacteria > Bacteroidota > Bacteroidia > Chitinophagales > Saprospiraceae > JAAFJT01. The sequence continues at coordinate 1,872 of JAYSQG010000407.1, forward strand.
CAAAACGATTGTTTGATATTTTAGACAGTAAGACTTTAAAATTCATCAATCGTGTCGAAATATATGATAAAAACGATTTACAAAGTATTTCCAACGATTTAATATTGGAAGATGTCATAGGTTATAGTGACTTTCAAAATACTTTAACCGCACAACGTCAATTGATGACTTATAGCGTTCAGTAGATTCACTGTGAATAAAGTAATGTCATAAATTTAAAAAAGCATGTTATGACAAAATATGATATTTTTGCTAAAAAACATAAATCTGCCAAGACCATAGCAGAACAAAAGTCTCTTTTGAAAGACTATTTACTCGGTTTATCCTCCGAGGAATTGATTCAATGGTATATGGAAACGCCCGATGTTATTGAAAAAAACCTCCATGAACTGATAGCTTTGGAAGGTGAAAAAGGACGGCAAGAAGCGCAAGAATATTTGTCTTCTGTGATTGGTACATTGGAAAGTCAAAAAAATCACGCAAAAGCAGCGGCTTAAAATGGTGTATTTTAAATGTGCTTTATAGAATTTACGAAATGAAAAATGCCCGAATCTGTTATGGATTTGGGCATTTTGCTTTAATATACTGAGGAGGTAATTTTAGAATACAAAATTTGATTTTAAATCAAAGTCTTTTAACTTTGTCAAAAAATAATTGAAAATGAATACATTAGAGTTAAAGGGTAGTTTACTTGATTTGATAGCAAAAGCGAATGATACTGCACGCCTTGCCCTGTTGTTTGAAGCATATAAAAAGATTTTTTCAACGAATGAAGCGGGTTTATTGGACGACTTGCCCGTTGAACAACAGACAGGGTTGATCCAATCTATCAAAACAGTTGAAAAGGAAACACCTAAGCCTCCTAAAAACAATATGGCTCGTTTCAAGGGTTTACTGACACCCGATGAAGCGGAACATTATCATATTTACCTTAAACAAGCACGTAACGAATGGGAAAGAGATATTTGATGGACAGTAATGTTTTGATTGACTACACTGCTTTGCTTTTACCTCAATCAGGTAGTGATTTTGTTGAACAACTTTTCAATGATGATTTCTTAATTTCGATTGTCGTTAAAATTGAAGTTTTAGGGTTCAATGATATACCTCAAAAAATGACAGCAATGGAAGAGTTTGTTTCATCTGCTAATATCTTTCCACTCGATGATAAAGTGTCTCAAAAGACCATCGAATTACGTCGGTTATATAGAAAACTGAAACTCGGGGATGCTATTATTGCTGCAACTGCCCTTGTCAATGATTTTACATTAATCAGTCGGAATCTCTCTGATTTTAAGCAAATTAATGGGCTTGAAGTTATTGACGCTCATACGATTTAGGACTTTTGATAAGTTTTTAACGGCTTTTTTCATTTCTATACTGAGGGGGTATCAAATCACCTTTTTACTTTCCACCGTTATCTCTGAACCTTCTGCTAAAAAGACAGATTGAGGTTGCAAACCATTCAAAAAACCAAAACCTGAACCATAAACCAATCCAAAATCCACGTCAATAGCGCAGTCCTGAACGGCATATTGTTGCCATTTTGGGTGAGTCACTTCATATTCAACTGTTTTATGGTCATTTTTTCGGCTGTAACCCCAATAATGTTCTGTAATAAATTCTGCTTCACTGCCTTCTCCAATTGGAATGAGGTCTTTATTTGTGGTCACTTTAAAGTATTGCCATTCGTTTTTGCACCGCCAATTGTATTCAAATATGCGTGTATCGTCGGTTTCTGTCCAAGCATGTTTCATCGGCATGGTGGCGTAATGTTCCTTGTATAAAGTATTGGCAATGAATGTGATAGCGTGTTTGGGTACAATTTCTTTCACAAACACAACACCGCGTTTCCATTGCGTCCCGTCTTTGTATTTGACATAAAACCGTAGGTTGACTTCTTCAAAATTAACATGAAACGGTATTTTAACGCCTAACATTTTGGTATTCAAAAACATGAAACCGATGAGACTGACATAACAGGTGTCGTTCCACAAGTCCAATTCCGTTTTAGCGGGTATGTATTTTTTGAGAATGTCTTTGTCAATAGCATAATTTGCCATCGCTAATTTGCGCCATTCAGCGTTTAGGAAGCTCATGATTTTGGTATTTTTAATGTGTAATTTGTTAATGAAATACGTTGTTAAAACACGGTTTAATTGAGTTTGTTTTGGAAAATTGCACCTATTCCAACCTTACTCTAATTCGTTCCTCGTAATGACAAGGAGAAATACTGAGGGGGTGCTATTTCAAAAAAATATCATAACCATAGCGCAAAATCATTAAAAAGATGACACCCAAAAAGAAGTACCTGATAAACCGATTTCCACGCAACATCGCCATACGTGAACCGAAAAAACTGCCCGATAAATTGCAAAATGCCATCGGTAAAGCAAATGCCCACAGCACATTATTGGTCGCAAGAAAGTAAACGACTGCTCCCAAATTTGTCGCTAAATTGACGACTTTGGCGTGTGCAGAAGCTAAAAGGAAATCGAAACCAATGGCAGATACAAAGAACAAAATTAAAAAGCTGCCTGTACCGGGTCCTAAAAAACCGTCATAAACGCCCACCACGAAACCGAATAAAGCACCATAAAGCATGGATTTGGATTCAGAAATCCACTCTTTTTTGCTTTGTCCAAAGTCCTTTTTCAAGAGCATATAGACGAAAACGATGATTAAAAGAAAGAAAATGCTTGGTTTTACGATAGTTGGCTGCAAATAATGGATCAACCGTGCGCCGAGAAATGCACCTATCATGGCGGCTATGATGGTTGCCAATAATGTCTTTTTTTGAAATGTCACTTTGCGTGCATATTGAATCGAAGACATAGTTGAACCTGCGATGGACGAAATTTTTGCTGTGCCCATAATCATTGGTACAGCCACATGCGGCAAGGTAATCAGCAATGCAGGTGTCTGAATCAGTCCACCACCGCCGACAACAGAATCAATGAAACCCGCAAGGAAAGCAAAAAAACATAGGACTAATAAGTCATTCATAACGCTCAATTTTTTCGGGCGCAAACTTACACATTAATGTTAATTGCTTTGAGTAATATGCCAACAAACGCCTGCGATCAATCTTTTTCATAACTAAAATGAGCAAAAGGCGTTTAATGGTTTTCTAAAAACTAAAAATTTAAATTCCTCTATCATGTTTCACAAGTACAATTTGACCCTTTTTATCGCTTTTCTACATGTCGTAACTTTGTTTTCAGCGACGAATCCAAGCGCAGACTCATTGACAGTGCCTATTTACAGTTATTTCGACAAAGGCGAATCGCAAAGGTTTGTGATAACGCAAGGGAAAATGAAATACAAAGGTGAAACGGCTACGGACAGCTCGGAATCCAAACAAACGGTCACTTTAACCGTCATTGACAAGACTTGGTGACGGAAGAAGTGATAAATTGGACTAAGAAACTCTTTCCCAAATCGGAGCATGACGCTCTAAATAAAATGCGTATAAATATGGTTGACCATTTAAATATGGAAATCCATCAACCTTCTGGATGGGTGACTTATCTATTGAAAAAACGAACGACGACGGCAAAAGAATCTGAAAATTCTGAGGATGATACAACAAGTGTGGACTATCTCGAAATTGAAATTTTGACCAAATCGAGTGAAAAAGAAAGAAATAATTGAAAAATGGACGTTTATGAGACTTTTTTCTCCTTTTTTTAAAACAAGCCAAATAATCAGCGTAAATTCGCTGATTATTTTAAAATAGCTTTTCGCTTAGCTAAATAAAACCAATTTTTATGATTTTTGAATTAACTGAACAACACCTTGCGGTACAAGAAGCAGCGAGAGAATTTGCCCAAAAAGAACTCAAACCAGGCGTTATTGAGCGTGACCGCGACATGAAATACCCAAAAGAACAAGTCCGCATGATGGGCGAATTGGGCTTTTTAGGCATGATGGTCTCACCTGAATATGGCGGCGGCGGTATGGACACTTTGAGCTATGTGTTGGCGATGGAAGAAATTTCAAAGGTGGACGCATCGTGTTCTGTCATCATGTCAGTCAACAATTCGCTTGTTTGTTGGGGGCTCGAAACTTACGGAACTGAAGAACAAAAACGCAAATATCTACCCAAATTGGCAACAGGGGAGTGGATTGGCTCTTTCTGTTTGTCCGAACCTGAAGCGGGCAGCGATGCCACAAGCCAACGTACAACGGCTGTTGATATGGGTGATTATTACCTTTTGAATGGTACTAAAAACTGGATTACAAGCGGTGGCACGTCTCAAGTTCACCTCGTCATGGCTCAAACAAATAAAGAAGCCGGGCATCGGGGTATTAATTGTTTGATTGTTGAAACGTCATGGGAAGGCGTTGAAATTGGTGCAAAAGAAGACAAATTAGGTATTCGCGCCAGCGATACACATACGATTATGTACAACGATGTCCGTGTTCCCAAAGAAAATCGCATTGGTACTGAGGGGTTCGGTTTTTCTTTTGCGATGAAAACATTGTCGGGAGGACGTATTGGTATTGCATCACAAGCATTGGGTATTGCAGGCGGTGCGTTTGAATTGTCGGTTGCTTACGCAAAACAGCGAGAGGCATTTGGCAAACCGATAGCTCAGCACCAAGCCATTGCCTTCAAATTGGCAGATATGGCGACGGATATTGAAGCGTCAAAACTCTTAGTTTATCGGGCAGCACGGCTTAAAGACGAACATAAAGATTACGAGACGGCGGCGGCAATGGCTAAACTATTTGCATCAGAAACAGCGATGAAACACACCGTTGAGGCGGTTCAGATTCACGGAGGCTATGGTTACGTCAAAGAATATCATGTGGAAAGATTGATGCGTGATGCTAAGATTACGCAAATATATGAAGGCACTTCTGAGGTTCAGCGCATAGTTATTTCACGTAAAGTCTTGAAGGGCGAATTATATGTTAAATA
>JAYSQG010000408.1:0-5168 GCA_043721685.1 Saprospiraceae bacterium
GGTATATTACTTACGAAATGTACCCCCTCAGTATAAATGATGCTGAAGCACTCAATTATCATTCGCAGCTTCACTTTCCCATTAATATTTTCAAAGAAATGCACCAATGTTCTTGGAACGAGTGCCACGAACTAAGCCCATACTTTTTATTTGAAAAACGAATGGCTTCCATAGAAAGTATTGATATTCAAAGCAGTATCCATCTTATTTATTTTGATGCTTTCGCACCTGAAGTACAACCGCAGCTTTGGGAGCAACCGATGATGCAAAAAATGTATGATGCGTTGTGTGTTAATGGTGTGTTGACGACTTATTGTGCAAAGGGTAAAGTAAAAAGGATATTGAAAGAGGTTGGTTTTACTATAGAACCTTTACCAGGTCCACCTTTCAAACGAGAGATAACACGCGCTTTTAAAGCCTTTTGACCATAAAATCTGTGACTTCTTTTTGTTTTTTTGTAGAAAACTGATGTCGTATATTTTGAAGCTATTTAAAAATTAAATTATTGTTAATCAATGATTTATGTGAAATATATTTTAATTATTAGTAGATAATCATGTCACAAAATTTTGATATTAATTTAATTAAATGTTGGTACATTGATTTTATGCTTTTATATTCGCACTCGGGTTTTTGATTATGGTTGGATTAAAAGATAATTATAGGAAATACGACCGTTTAAGTTCAAGTACTGTATAAGATAAATCCAAATGTGACGAAAATCTCAATAAAAACTAAAAGTAGTGTGAACAATCTGCATATGGCGCCTGTCCTGAATTCATCAGCGACGGGCGTTTTTTTTTCTTTTTTGACAATGTCGTTGAAAATACCTTTTTAATCGTTATTATTTTCCAACAAAAGTCTTTTAATGAAGATTTGTGTTATTATTTAACAATATTAAATCTATGAAATTATGTTACTACTTGATGTCACAGTCGTAAATACGGGTATCGGTTTAGGTTCAATTTTAGCCGTCGTGTTGAGTTGGACGCGCAATCAATCGATTTTATGGGCGATTATTCATGCTTGTTTTGGCTGGCTTTATGTTATTTATTATGTTTTTACACGATAATAAAAGCTGATAAAGGTATAGAACTGCTTGAAGTATAAAAAACGAAGTAAAATACTGAGGGGGGCATATCTTGACAATTTAAACTTTGGAAATTAACCTTAAAACTTCACATTTAAACGAATCTTCTCAATACAAGTCAATCTAAACATAACGCACACACACACAATTGAGCGTTTGGAACGGTGTTTGATACACGTATCTTATGTGTTTTTAGGCTTCTCTTTTGATTTTTCACCTAATTTTTCATTCCTTTGCGGTTTATAAAAAAGTTCGTGTATTTTTAACAATAATCAACTTGACAATGCATTCTTATAAGATTGACAAGAAGTACGCTAAACCGGTTGCGTATTTCAGTATGGAGTTTGGTATTCACCAACCGCTTAAAATTTACAGTGGTGGTTTAGGCTTTTTGGCAGGCTCGCACATGCGCAGTTGTTATGACCTCAAACAAAACCTTGTCGGCGTTGGCCTCCTTTGGAAAAAAGGTTATTATGACCAAACCCGCAAAAAAGACGGTTCGCTAGGGACTAAATTTCGGACAAAATATAACAATTTTCTCAAAGATACAGGCGTAAAGGTGAAAGTGCCTTTCATGAATGGTGAAGTGACGGTGAAAGTTTGGAAACTTGAACCTGACACTTTTGAAACAGCGCCCATCCTTTTGTTGAGTACAGATACAGAAGAAAATGACGAATTGACACGCTCAATTACTGACAAACTTTATGACGACGACAAACTCATTCGTTTGGGTCAATATATCGTTTTGGGTATCGGTGGTGCGATGGCTTTGGAAGCATTGGGTTATACACCTGACATTTATCATCTCAATGAAGCGCATCCGTTACCCGTCGCTTTTTGGTTGCTCAATAAATACAAAGGCGATTTCAAAGCTGTTAAAGATCGTCTCATTTTCACAACGCATACGCCCGAAGATGCGGGTAATGAGCGCAGTGACTTCGAGTTGATTAAAGAAACAGGCTTTTTGGCGGGTGTTGAACCTGAAACCATTATGCACCTTTGGAAAAGCAAAGAGAAAGTGTTTAATCATTCGCTCGTTGCTTTACGCATGGCTAAACTGTCTAATGCAGTTTCAAAAATTCATGGTGACGTATCACGTGACATGTGGAAAGATTCAAAGGATATTTGTGAAATTACGTATGTTACGAATGCGCAAAACAAACGTTATTGGGTTGACCCAATCTTAGAAAAAGCCTTGCAAACCAACGACGATGCTTTGTTGATGAGTCGTAAACGTGAGTTGAAATTGGCTCTTTTTGATGAAGTTGCAGACCAAACAGGTAAAATACTTGATCCTGATGCTTTAACGATTGTTTGGGCGCGACGTTTTGCAGAGTACAAACGGGCTGATTTGATTTTGAGCGACCTCAAACGTTTCAGAAAAATTGCGATGAATAGCAAAAAACCGGTTCAAGTGATTTGGGCAGGCAAACCTTATCCATTGCATTGGGAAGCGATTGACGTTTTCAATGATATTCATAAAAAAACATTGGAAATTCCAAACTGTACCATTTTGATTGGTTACGAATTGCGTTTGTCTCGTTTGATGAAACAAGGTTCTGATATTTGGCTCAACAATCCACGTTACTCACGCGAGGCTTCAGGGACGAGTGGTATGACTGCTGCCATGAATGCGAGTGTTAACTTTTCAATTGGCGATGGTTGGGTACCTGAATTTGCGAAAGATGGTGAAAACTGCTTCGTTATTCCAAATTTAGACCACAATTTACCCGTTAAAAAGCAAGACAAGCACGATTTGAAAGCGATGTATGAGATTTTGGAAAATAAAATCGTTCCGATGTATTATGACAATCCAAAAGAATGGGTTAAAGTTGTAAAACAATCTATGATTGATGTTGCTCCTGAATTCGATTCTGACCGTATGGCGGATGAATATTACACGAAAATGTACAATTCATAAATAAGTGATAAGTTGTAAGTGATAAGTGCCTGCTGAACGGATTACGTTTTGTAGGCACTTTTCATTTATCACTTACAACTCACTTATTTTCCCAATTCAATAATCTGAATGGAATGTGCAGGAACTGCCAAGCTGCCCAAATCAGAAATCACCGCATCCGTCAACACATTTTTAGCTTTTGAATAAGTCCTCAAGTTATCCGAAAAACGTTGCGTCGTTAAAGTCTGTTCTGTTTCATTTTGGCTCATAATGACCATGATAGAGCCTTGTTCATTGTGTCTAAAATAGACATAAATGCCATTTATAGGCAGATATTGCGTCAATTTGCCTGTTTGCAAAGGCGTTGAACCTTTGCGATATTGCGCTAGTTTTTTGACAAAATCGAAGGCTTCATTCTCCTGCGCTGTTCTGTCTTTTGCCAAAAACTTGTTTTGAGCATCCTCTTTCCAACCGCCAGGGAAATCACGACGTACTTCGGCATCAGAAGGGTTTTTGTAGTTTTTAATCAAAATTTCTGTACCATAATAGAGTTGAGGTGTTCCACGTGTTGTCAACAGAAAACCTACGCCTTGTTTGTATTTATTCATGTCTTCCTTAACCATCGAAAAGAAGCGGTTTTCGTCGTGATTATCTAAAAATGTCATATTCAAAGAAGGGTCTTCATAAACCATATCTTCCGCCAAAGTACTGTACAAACGATTGAATCCTTTGCCCCAATCGAACCCCTCAGTAAGAGCAGGTGCAATGGCATGAAAAAGTACAAAATCATTGGGAGAAGGTAGGTTACTTTTGAACGGTACGTACAAATTATTCCTTGTATAATACGCTTGACTAATCGGGCTATGGACTGAATTTTCACCTGTAATAAACATTTTTGGATATTCGTCTAACAAGGCTTTGTTGCAACGATTCATAAATTCTAAATCATTGTATTGATAAGTGTCAATACGCCAACCATCAATACCAAAATACTCAACCGTCCACAGCGCATGTTGAATTAAATAATTGGCTACGAATGGGTTATGATGATTGAGGTCAGGTAGGAACGGCACAAACCAACCGTTTTGTTGTACCTTAAAATCGCTCGGATTGCCATGAACAAAATCCACAACAGGTTCATCACGATAAGACGTATTCGTATATGTATCCCATTGATGTAACCAATCTTTCATAGGCATATCTTTTAAAATCCAATGGTTGATACCAACATGATTATACACAGCATCTTGTATGACTTTCAAACCACTGGCATGAGCCGATTCCACCATTTTTTTATATGCTGCATTGCCGCCCAAACGACGGTCAACATTGTAATGATCCGTAAAACCATAACCATGATACGCAGAACGCATCGCACCGCCTTCATTGGTTTGGGGCTGATTATTTTCAACAACTGGATTGAGCCAAAGCGTCGTCACACCTAAATCCTTCAAATATTCTAAATGATTGGTAATGCCTTGTAAATCGCCACCATGACGCAGAAAAGGATTGTTACGGTCAGATTCTTTGTCTGCCATGTCTGCAAATTTATCATTACTCGGGTCGCTGTTTGAAAATCTATCGGGCAGAATGAGGTAAATAAAATCCTTAGCATTGATTTCCTGCGGCTTTTGGTCGCGGACTTTCAGTTGATAGGGCTGTGAAATTTTGACAACTTGATCAACGATTTTATTCTTTTTGTCCTTGATTTGTATTGTTTTCGAGAGTTCAACCATGAATTGACCAGCTTTACAATCAGGTGCAATGGTTACATTGACGAACAAATAATTGGGATTTTCAACCTCTTGAATACTTTGGATTTTTACACCTGTGTAGTTGATATTCACTTGTGAGCCTTTGATGTCTTTACCATAAATCAGCAATTGTAGGTCTGGATTTTTCATGCCGACCCACCAATTTGTCGGGTCAATTCTTTGAATAGTTGGATTCTGGGCTACAATAAATTCTATGAAAAGACATAGAAAGAGCAAGCCGACGAGTGCTTTTTTCATAAATTCTTAATTGTTTAGTTAAATAATGCGTAATTAAATTTTGCAATTGCAAGTACAAAGATGCAAAATGATAAACAGAATTTTTGGAAAAATGGTTAAAGGACAAATTATGTGTCATCTATCGGCAAAATGTGGATAATTATAAAATAGGGACGCATATATGGAC
>JAYSQG010000409.1:0-3051 GCA_043721685.1 Saprospiraceae bacterium
AAACGGATAGTACGAATTGATTTGTTGCACATCCGAAACGACAACCGTACCATCATTGTCCGCATCTGAAAACGTTACCCGTGTATTACCTAAATGGTCGCGCAAAACAAATTCATGCTGAAATGAACCATCCGTTTGTACAGAAACGGACCCCTCAGTATGGGCTATCCTTTGGAGGATATTGTTTTTGTATTCCACACCATTTACATAGTCGTAAGTCGTCGGTGTGCCGTTGTCGCTTGTAATCTTTCTCAATTTCGCACCGCTGGCATCATACACAAACTTGATGTTTCGATTGCCTGTAAAGTATATTGCCATTGGCAAATTTAGATAATTGTATCGAATACTGTCTATGCCTTTGTTTCTGTCGGCGACTAAATTGCCGTTGTTGTCGTATTCGTAATCTCTCACATTGCCACTGTTTGCGTAGATAAAACCTTTTGTCGTCCAAGAAGAAGCGTCTGTTACTTTTTTCAAGCGGTTACTGTCGCCATAAGAATAGCTCAAAGCATCTATTTGCGAAAAAAGACCTGCTAAAAGCGTTTTTCCATTTGACGTAATCACTGTATTGGCACTCATACCGTACCGATTGAGGCTTAGGATATTGCCACGCACATCGTAAGTAGGTGTTTCGTTGTAATTATTAGGTCTATACATCACACTATTCAAAAGCCGATGCTTCACATTAGAAACATCGGCTTTTATTTTTCTACTGCCTAAAAATCAATGTCTGACCACTAACTTCTTCGTCTGAACTGTTTTACTCCCGAGTACTCGGGACAGCGTGACGAAATACGTCCCATTCGCCCAATCCACTGTTTGCATCTCTACATTGCCGACCGTTGCCCCCCTCAGTATTTTTGAGAAAATGACCTGTCCTGTGGCGGTTTTGGCTTCTATGGTTACGTCTGTGGGTTGTGTGAATTGATAATGGACATTCGCTTGGTTTCTTGTTGGGTTGGGAGAAATAGAAAAGCCTTGTTTCCCAAAACCTGTACCGTTTTGTACATCAGCATTCGTTGCTGTTTGTTCACTTTGCGTTGTTGACCCCTCCGTATTGACTTCTTCTTTGTTCAAAAGAACAGCCGTGTTTGTATTATCATTGGCAACACGACTTTGTACTGGCGGCGGCACAGGCATTTTGATACCGACCATCGAAGGCAGCAACTGCTGTATTTCCCCCCCTTTTTTGTTCGGTATCGTGAAAATAGGTATCCGTATGCTGTCTTTGTAAATGCCTTTTTTCGCCAGCTTATAGACCCTTTTGTCATTCGATTCGTGAATGATGATGAGGGCTTTGGCGCCTGCTTTTTGCACATTCATACACATCTGCGTCACATCATAGTCTTTGTTGTAGTCTATGACCGCGATTTTACCTTTCAGATGGCTGCTGATTTTTGTGGCGCGGCGTTCTGTTTGATACCGCATCGGGTACTTGCCCGAACTGTCTTTGGCGGTGTGCGCCTTTAAGACCATGACCGTATCGTATGCCATGACCATTTCGCCGATAAGGTCTTGCGTGAGTGCAGCACCGAAGTCGGCACTTAAGACCGTGATGTTTCTGCCTGTGTTGAACACGGCTAATTGGCTGCTGTCGGGCGTTTGTGCGGCAGCACTTTGCCACAAAGCGAATAGGAACATCAGCGTTGTTATTGTATTTTTCATCTTTTTGTTTTGTTTTTTTATGTGAGGGGGTGGTTTACACCCCCTCGGTATAATGTTAGTTTCTGCGGTCTGAGACCGAAATAATAGATTAGTTATGTCTTGAAACCGAATTCAGAGTAGCCATTCTTGGACTTGATGGTTGTAAATTAATTTAAGACATACCTTACTATTGGAACTAATGAGTATCTCTAATCGAAGAATCTTTTTTTAGATATATTTTCAATAGTATAGGATAATCTCTAAGCAAACTATCTGTGCCCAAATATATTATTTCAGCATTATCTTGTTTACTTTTGAATACTCCAACACTACCTCCATTTTCTATATGACAATCTCCATTATTGATTTCATCTACAACATAAGTATTCATAAAATCATTCTCAGCGGTGCAGTAATTATTCATATCCGAACACCAAATAATACTTTCAGGCATATTTTGCCTAAAATAAATAACACTAACGTATAAAACCTTTTCTGAAAAAGGAATATTATTCACTAAAATGCTATCTATTTTCAAATTAAAACTAATTGGGTGAAGTATCGGATGCGATTTACTACATTTACCCTTAGTCTTTAAATGGGCTACATCCATATTTTTAAAATACTCTTCAAACAATTTTCTTCTGAATGTCTTTATTGCAGGAAAGTATTTTGCAGCATAGAATTCTGCTTTTTTCCATTTTTCATTAAGTTGTTCTTCTTTAGAAACAGTTTTTTGACCATTACAAGATAACTGAATGAACCATAGAAATAGCATTAATAAGTATTTAATTCGTTTTTTCATTTTTAATTATTTAAAAATTAATGTGTATCAAGATATACTTTAACAGTGTATTTGTGTCCACTCATCGTAACTTCTTTGACAAACATATTTGTTTGCGCATTATAGTTGGCTTGACTTACCCCTGGATGTGCAGTTACATTAACACTTGAGCGTGTACCATAATATTGTTCTGTAACACTCCAAGCGGTATTAAAACTTTGTAACCCAGGGGTATGAGTTTTTGTCATTCCAACATTCCAACTAATACCCGCACCACCATTTGCACCAACCGTAATACCAACGTCTGAATTACCTTCGACTCCTATATTAGACGATACTCCTATGTTTGCACTAAGCGTATAATGTTTCTGTTTAGATTTACCATCTTTTATGACTGCTCCTTCTGTGGTTTGGAACTCTGCACTAATATTGAATTCTGAAAAATTATTACCATAACTACCCGCTGAAAAAATCCATTTTTCTAAATCATTATCGCTATCAGGATCTGTATTAGGACGATTTTCACCGCTGGCGCACGCTCTTCCTCAAAACACCCCACAAACCAACAACAACGAACGGCGGCGCTGGCTTCGGTTTTTTAACCGAAGCCTACTATTTTGTGG
>JAYSQG010000410.1:0-21153 GCA_043721685.1 Saprospiraceae bacterium
GGTAAAAAACTTTGGTATCATCTGTCCCCAAGCGGCAAAAGGCTCGATGTATTGGTCAACTACCGTTGAATTGCCCGCTAAAAATACCGTTATCGCTCCTGTATTCGGCGTGATTTCTATGGCGGCTACTTTTGGCATATTTTCACAAAATTCAAACGTCAATTTATTATCCCAATGCAAGTAATTGTACTCACGTGGCTTCAATTTGACGGAATCTTTTCCATTAATGGCAGCATTTCTAATATTGACCGTAAACGTTTGGTCTAATATTTTACCCCTTTTCGTTTTCACTTTTTCAAGCATCAAACGCCTGTTTTCGACCTTAACAGTGGTCAAAGACGTGCCTTTTTTGTCACCAAACAATATTTTTACATCATAATTCCCTTCTGGTAAATCCACAGAAAAGTAAAACGGTTTTTCAGAAGTCATAAAATGCGAACCTAACGACGGCTTCCGCTTCTTGTGCTCAACCATTTGAATAGGCGCGGCTGAGGGCAAAAACCCAAAGCCTTGTTTGGTCGTATATTTCATCGAGTTATTCACGCCGATATAACCTGTCGTCGGATTATCTGTGCCAAAATCAAACTTATAAGCCGTTGCTTGTGCAACCGCAAAATTCAATGTCAAGCCAAATACAAAAAGGAGGAAGAAGGAATGCTTTTTCATAAAGTGTTATTTTTTGACAAAAGTAGAAAACAGTTTTGGAACGACTGTTTTCTTATGCGATAACGTTTCCGTTATAAAAATTCATGCACAGAATAAGCCCCCCCTCAGTATATTTGTGTTTTTTAAATCAAACTATTCACATGCACCACTCATTTTTCTCCCATCTCGAATGTACGGAATGCCGTCGTTCGTTCAGTAAAAAAGACATTCAAACTTACTGCCCTGATTGTTCCGCCCCTTTGACAGCGATATACAACATTTCGACAGGACTTGATAAGTCTGTACTCCTCAACCGACCTAAAACGATGTGGCGATACCACGAAATGTTACCTGTTGAAGATGCAACGAATATTGTTTCATTGGGCGAAGGTTTTACGCCAATGTTGCCCATAAATAATCTAGGTAAACAGTTGGGTCTTCCTAATCTTTTTATGAAAGATGAATCGGGCAATCCAACAGCTTCCTTCAAAGCACGCGGTCTGTGCATGGCTATTTCGAAGGCAAAAGAATACGGCATCACAAAGGTCGCGTTGCCAACAGCAGGCAATGCGGGTAGTGCAATGAGTGCCTACGCTGCCAAAGCACAAATGGAAGCCCATGTGTTTATGCCCAAAGCCACCCCCTCAGTATTTAAGGTAGATTGTGCGTTTTTTGGGGCAAAAGTTACAGAAGTAGAAGGCTCAATCCGTGATGCCGGTAAAGCGATGGCGCAACAAAACACCGATAAAGCGTGGTTTGATGTGTCCACTTTGAAAGAACCCTACCGCGTCGAAGGCAAAAAAACTATGGGTTATGAGATTGCAGAACAATGTAACTGGCAATTGCCCGATGTCATTATTTATCCCGCAGGTGGCGGCACAGGCTTGATTGGTATTTGGAAAGCTTTTCAAGAAATGAAAGAATTGGGTTGGATAAACCAAATTCCAACCCGCATGGTGTGCGTACAAGTGACAGGTTGCTCGCCAATAGTTGATGCTTTTGAGAAAGGTTTAACCGTAGGTTTGCCTGTTGAAAAACCAGAAGAAACCATTGCCAACGGCTTGCGTGTTCCCGCCCCTTTTGGCGACAAATGGATGTTGCGTGTTTTAAAAGAAAGCAACGGCACGGCTATTCGCATCAACGACGCTGAAATGCTTGAAGGCACTCATGAAATCGCTCATACTGAGGGGGTCTTTGTCGCTCCCGAAGGTGCGGCAACGTGGATGGCATTGAAAAAACTCTTTAACAATGGTTGGATTTCGAAGACAGAAACGGTGGTGTTGATTAACACAGGTTCGGCGTATAAGTATATTGAGAATTTAACAGTTTGAGGAATAGTATAAAAATGGAAATAAATTAAAGAATTTTAAATTCAAAAGCTAAAAATCAAATTTTGGCTCGTTTTTTATGTGAATAATACCAGAAATATATTTTTTGTATTTATTTAAAAACGACTAAAATGAGAAACTTTCTATTAGAATCTCGGCTTTTGAGCCTATTCATTTTTATTTCCATCACCTCTCCCCTATTTTCACAGTCTTCGATTTCTGTTCAAGCCATTTATGGCGGACGCATCAATGCCATGTTAGGTTATAAAACAACGACCACCGACGGGCGCATTTTTGTGGCAACAGAAAGTGCCAATTCCATTTTTTCAGCATCAGTTTCAACGCCTATGATGGGCGCAGGCTCTGTTGGCACTTTCAGTGTTTTGCCTTGTGCCGACGAAACGGCAAATTTGGGTAGTAGTATTCAACGGATGGCGACGCATAAACTTTCTGAATCGCTTGCATTTATTGCATCAGGTACACTTTACACAACGGTTACACCTTATTCAGCTAAAGTTTCATTGGCAACTGGTGTCAATGACGTTGTGATAAAATTAGGCAACCTCTTCTATCTTCGCAACAGCACCGAACTGAATTGGGGCAGCCTAAGCGGTGCCGGTGCTTACACAGCAACGAGTTCGAAGACTTATGCGACACTCGGCACGCTCTCAAACGCCAAATTGACGGTTGGTTCAGACGATTATATTTATGCCTTTGGTGAAGGCTCAACGCCGAGTCTTTTAAAATCATCTGACATTCATTCAGCATTTACGACCAGTTCTACTTTTTCTGCCATCTCTTTGGCAACGTTGAGTTCTTCGGTAACGTGGAAAGCATTTGGTGTCGGTCCTGATGGTCGTCTTTTTGTTGCTGGTTCTAACAACATGACAAAATACATCGCTTATTCTGATGACGCAGGAGCGACTTGGACAAGCGTTAACACAGGTTTAAGCGGTCAATCTGGCTCAAATCTGTCATTTTATCAAACTGGAACTATGCCGATGGCTTACAAAGTCTTTTTTGCCAAAGGCTATTCCGACAACAAAGGAGCGACGTGGCAGGAGTTTGGCAACAGCAGTTTCCAAACACACCCCAACGATGGTTGTGTCGCGGTATTTCCAAGCCCAACGCTTTATGGTAATTTCATAGTTTGTATGACAACTGACCAAGGCATCGGGGCATCTACGAATGGCGGTTCGACAATAACAGAAATTGACAATGGCATCGAAGCCGTTCAAGTCAATGATTTCGATATGAATGCCACCAAAACAGATGGTTGGATGGCATCTAAGGCGGGTCTGAGGAGCGTTTCGAGTTTCAATACCACTGCCAATTGGTCTAATGCAATGTTTCCAAATGGCGATGGTTCGCCTTATTATTCGGCAGAAATGATTGGCAATACTGTCAGTTCTGCTTATGTCGGCAATGTGCGTGTGTATAAAACAACGAACACGGGCTCAACTTGGACACAGGTTTTTACGGCTGAAAATGCGCCTTATAATTTTTCAGGCAGCAGTCAAATAAAAGCTATTGAAGTTTGTCCGACTAATAATAACCTCGTTTTGGTCGGTTACAATCAACAAGGCAGCAACAAAGGTGGCGTTTTTTTTACCGCAGACGGCGGCACATCTTGGGCGCAAATGCGCATCGTTGCCACTTCAGACGGTCAAGATGTGGATGTTAACGATATTGCTTTCAATACTGAGGGGGGTAATACGGTGGCTTATATTGCCGTGGAATACAACTCTGGATCGCCAGCGAGTTACAGCATTTACCGCGCCGTTTGGAGTGGTTCCGCTTGGACAGTGGCGCAAAGTATGACATCTACGGAAACCGTTTTGGGACACGACTATGTTGTTTCGATTGAAGACATTCACATCAGCAGTTCAGGTAATTTGCTCATTGCGGGTGGTGCAAATGCTTCTGGTCAAGCGCGTTTGTACTATCGGGATAAAACCGGAACGGATTTGTGGACTTATCTCTCGGCTTATGTGGCGGGTGCCAACAACGTTCCTGCCGTCACTTTGGGCGTTGATACAGTCTTTTATGCCTTAAACAATCAAGTTTATGCTAAAAAACTAACGGGTGGCTCTGCCGTTTACCACACCTATCCGAATGGTACTCAAATCAATTTTCTGTATTACGATGCGCTTTTAGCGGGTACAGGAACAGGTATGCAAGACGTTAATAATCTTGGTGTCGTTTTACCCGTCGAATTTGTTGATGTTCAAGCCACTTTGAACGGCCAAAAAGCAGCTCTTTTGACTTGGCAAACAGCTTCGTCGGTCAATGCTAAAGGTTTTTATATTGAAAAGGCAGAAAGTAACGCACATACTGAGGGGGTCAACAAATTAGCATTCTCAAGTATCGGTTTCGTTAAAGATAAAGACCAAGCAGCTGCTTACGACTTTACGGATGCCGAAGTTACCGAAGGCAAAATCTATTATTACAGGTTGAAACAAGTGGATACGAATGAAGCATTCACCTATTCTAAGGTTGTTACAGTCTCTGTTTTAGGTAAAAAATCGGATTGGCAATTGTATCCAAATCCGAGTAAAAATAGAACGACCATTGCTTTCTATGCACCCAAAGACGGTGAAACATGGATCAGCCTTGTGGATGTGACCGGTCGTGAAGTAAAAAGACAATCTTTTGGTTATTTGAAAGCAGGGGCGCACCAATTGAACATTTTAACGGCTGATTTGCCAAATGGCTCTTATGTTTGTCGTTTGGCAACAGCAACGGATGTTGCTGTTAAACGGTTGATAATTGGGGATTAGTCTTTATTATCTTTGATATTTTTTAAAGCCCAAACGCATCTTATATTTTAAAAATATTAGATGCGTTTGGGTATAACAAACCACTCTTTGACAACACGCTTAGACATGAAAAAAAAAACCTACCTGCATTCATCTTATGCGCCACCTTTCTTTTTGTTACTTGTAAAACTGTAAAACCAACCGATAATCTATTTTATTTAGAAATTTAAAAAAACAAACAAATTCATAGTCTGCCTAATTTCCATTTCCTACCTTTGAACCCATAAATTAATTATAACATTATGCACCTGTTCAATTTTACAGATAATCAAAGGGAATTACTGGCGTATCAAGCCAATAATGCCCTGTTTTTAAGTAATAAAAAAATAATTATTCAAAAATGGGTAGACTACCTAAACGGTAAAAAAAAGATAAAAGAACAAAGCCTTGATGCCGAGTTTTCACACGATCTGTTTGTTGAACTCCTCGGCTACACCGAACCGCCTAAATCACCTCATTCCTACGTACGACAACGTAAAAACGAAGCCAATAGCGGTAAGCCTGATGCCACACTTGGCTATTTTAGCATGTCGGGTGAGGATGAAGTTCATGCTGTCTTTGAACTAAAAACCGTAGGAGTCAACCTCGATAAGATTCAACGAGGGAGAAAACCTGAAATATCGCCCGTCCAACAAGCCTTTGACTATGCCAACGCACACAGTGAACGCTGCCGTTGGATCATCGTCTCCAATTTTGAGGAAATCCGTATTTATCACCGGAGTACCGGTTATTTGAAGTATGAAACATTTAACTTTATAGAATTACTGACCGACGATACGCTCAATCGCTTTCTTTTTATTCTTTCTTCAAATCAACTTTTTTGGCGTGGCGACAAAAAATCGCCAATGGACAACCTATTTGAACAAGGTCGGGCTTTAGAAAAAAACATTACAGAATCTTTTTACCGCGATTATAAACGTTTGCGTACCGAGTTACTTTATAATATCCAACAACAGAACTTGAATACGCTTTTTGAAGGCAAAAACATTAATGCGCTTCAATTCTTATCTGTTACACAAAAGTTAGTTGACCGACTCATCTTTATGTGTTTTGTGCGCTTTTCGCTTAATATCCGAAATACGCTTCAGGAAAGTATTGATTTGGTCAATAAACTACCCGCACACGATGATTATCTATTGTGGGAAATCATCAAAAAACTTTTTAAAAGTTATGATATTGGCTACAATGCACAAATTCCCCCTTTCAATGGCGGACTTTTTGCGCCTGATTCATTGCTCGAAAACCTTATCGTCACCAATGTTTATCTTGAACCGTTTATCAAGTTCATTCTCGGCTATAATTTTCGTTCCGAACTCAATGCCAATATTTTAGGACATATTTTCGAGCAAAGTATCAGTGATCTCGAAGAAATAAAAGCCAATATCATTGCAAACGGTGGTTTGTTTTTGATGAATGCCTCCGTTGATGCGACCTCAAAAACAGATTTGAGCAAGCGCAAAAAGGAAGGCGTTTTTTATACACCCGATTATATTACCCATTACATCATCGAAAATACGGTTGGTCAATGGATTCAAGAAAAAGAAGATGCCCTTTTCTTGAAACACGGTGAAGAAAACAAAGACTATTGGCAGGAATACCAAAACTGTCTTTCGCAAATCAAAATATTAGACCCCGCTTGTGGCAGTGGTGCTTTTTTGACCCAATGCTTTGATTTCCTTTGGCAAAAATGGCAAATCAGTATCAAAGAATTGGACAAAATAGAAAACACCAATGGGCATGTTGTCTCCAAAAAAGACAGTTTTATTTTTGAAACATCTTCTACTTTCAACAAAGATAAAATCAGAAAAAGCATCGTCGAAAACAATCTTTTTGGTGTTGACCTCAACGCTGAATCTGTCGAGATAACCAAATTGAGCCTTTGGCTGCTTTTGGCAAACAAAGACGTGCCATTGCCCAATTTAGATAAAAACATTCAGCAAGGCAATTCACTCATTGACGACCCCTCAGTCGTTGAGCAAGATGCGTTCGTTTGGCATGAACGATTTGAACATATTATGGCGAATGATGGGTTTGATGTCGTTGTGGGTAATCCTCCTTATGTGCGTCAAGAATTACTCTCCGAAAACCAACAATTATTTTTTCAAAAACAATACCCCGCAGTATTCAATGGCATTGCCGATTTATACGTTTTCTTCTATGAACGCAGCCTGTCAATCTTGAAACAAAGTGGTTATCTTGGTTTTATCACGCCAAATAAATGGTTCAAAACAAAATACGGTCGTGGTTTGCGCACTTACCTCCAACCTTTTGAGATTCAATCTATTATAGATTTTTTTGAACTCCGTATATTTGACGATGCGAGTACAGAACCACAAATTATTACTTTAAAAAATACGCAAAGTGATAAACCTTTTCCTTACTTCGCTGCAAAAAACATTGAGCAATTTATCAATCGAGAAATACACCCCCTCAGTATCCGAAAGACAAATCTTCGAGAATCAGAATGGGTTTTTGCAGATGATACTCAGCAAAGTATTCTGGAAAAAATGAAAGTAAATACCCTTTCTTTGAAAGACTATACCAATGGTGGTGTTAAATACGGTATCAAAACGGGTTTAAACAAAGCTTTTATTATTGACAAAAAAACAAAAGATTGGCTCATCAAGCAAGACCCTAAAAGCGCAGACATTATCAAACCTTATATTCAACCAACAGATATTCATGCTTGGCATTTAGAAAACAATAAAACATCTTTTCTTTTACAAACAGGATTTGACACAGATATATCGGCATCTTCTTATACATCTGTTTTCAATTATTTGAGACAATTTGATGATCAATTGGAAAAACGGTCTGATAAAGGTCTAACCAAATATAATTTACGTCCTTGCGACTACTATGAAGATTTTAATAAAGAAAAAATACTATTTATTCACACCGCCTTAAAACATCAATTTTACTTTGATAGATATAACTATTTTATTAACAACTCTTCTTGTTTGATTTCCAATGCTGATATTTTTTTATCTTGTTTTTTAAATTCTGACATTTTTACTTTTTACAAAAAATTAACATTTGCTGCATTTGGAGATTCAGAAGATGGTGGTAGAAGTCGTTTAAATCATGAAAAAATGATACACGTCCCTATTCCAAACCTCAATCCCGAAGAAAAACGACCTTATACAGAAAAGGCTGTATTCCTGAGGGAGTGGTCTGAGACATTGTACGAAAGAGAAATGCAATTCATTGAAGCCTTGACTATTGACTATCCAATACTCAATAGGGACCGTTTCAGGCATTGGTATGCCCGTGATTTTTCTGACTTTATGAGTGTCATAAAAAGACAGAAACTAAAAATGGATAGGCAAAAACAATTAGAATGGCAACAGTTCTTTAAAGAGCTACAAGAACCTTTATTGGATTTGCAACAAAAAATCCGATACACCGAATACGAGATGAATGACATGTTCTTCACGCTCTACAACCTAACAGAAACTGAAAAAGCAACCGTAAGAAAGTTTTAAGTCCATCAAAAAAGGGAAAACAAACTATCTTTCATTCAAAAGAATAACACATGGAAAATAACAAAGACAAATACAAAGGCTTTGCCAATGCCGCAGAGTATATCCAAGATATCGAAGCCCGATATGCCGCTTTTGAAGCGAAAAACGCCGAATATGTCGCATATCTTAAACAAAAAGAAGAAAGTGGTGAGTATGATTCAAAAGCCTACAACGACCCTCAAGACATGATAAGTGTGGGCGAAATGATTAAAATCATCGAAAAACCCGAACATGAAGGGCTACTTGACAACGAAGAAATGGCTGATACTTTTGCCAAAATGAAATCGTCTTCTGAGTTCTATCAAAAAAATGATGCCTTTCGTAAAGAGATGAATGATGGCATGGCGCTTTTGTATAGCGATAAAATTGAGGCTGCCGAAACGATGATCGAACAAATGACTATTTTGATTGATACCATAACGGAGTACATCGCCGAAAATGGTTCGTCTCCTGAACATGAAGCCCGTTTAGGAGATCTTCAAAAAGCGGTGCAGTATCTAAAACAAGACATTGCGCTCAGTCAATTGCAAATCAATGCACTGCAAAAGGAAATGCAGAATTAAGGTTTGAATCAGAATGTGTGGGATTTTAAAGATGCTAAAGATTTATGTTCATTTATACATAAATCCTTAGCATCTTTAAAATCCCACACATTCTGATTCAAAGGATTAATATTCAAATGAATACACGCCCGACCCAATATCAAACTTCACCAAAAGCCCTTCTGTTCTTAGGTTTTGTATAGCTGCGTTACTGCTGGCTGATTTACCCCCCTCAGTAATTTGACCGATTTCAGTATTCTTCAAGGCAATGGTTGCCGTTGTATTGGCGGGAATACGGACGTTCAAGGTTGTTTTACCATTTTTACGTACCCAACCAGATTCTATTTTGCCGTACTCACTGTCATAATAGGCTTTTGCATAACTCAATTTGTCGGTAGGTTGTGGTTGAATCAAAATATGTTTGTAACCCGCTTTACCTATCTCGATACCTGTTACGACACGATACAACCAATCCCCAATAGCACCATACGCATAATGATTAAACGAGTTCATGCCATCAGATTGGAAAGTGCTGTCCACTTTCATGCCGTCCCAACGTTCCCAAATCGTCGTTGCACCATGTTTAACAGGGTACAACCATGATGGATACGTTTCTTGAAACAACAAATCATAAGCGACATCTGTGCGACCATTGTCGGACAAAACATGACACAAGTAAGGCGTACCGAGAAAGCCTGTTGACAAATGGTTTCTACGACTTTTTATGTCATCTACTAAATATTGTGTTGCTTTTGGACGCAAATCAGTGGGCAATAAATCGAACATCAAAGCCAATACATAAGACGTTTGCGAATCAGAAGCGGTGCGCCCCGACTTTGTAACGTACTCATCATTAAAGACTTTCTTGATTTTTTCAAATAAGGCATTATAGAATTTGGCATCGTCCGTTTTGCCCAAGACCGCCGCCGATTGAGCTAAAAGTTTGCATGAATACGCAAAAAAAGCAGTTGAAATATATTCTCTACCTGTATGCCCATCAGGTTCACTCGCTTTGTCAGGCGAAGGCAAGTAGAAAAGCCAATCGCCGAAGATGCTGCCACCTTTCCAAATCAGACTTTCACCTGACTTTTTGTGAATATAATCCACCCAAGCTTTCATGCTCGAATATTGAACTTCAAGGATTTTTTTGTCGCCATAGACTTGATACATCGTCCACGGCGCTATCGTCACGACATCGCCCCAGCCCGCCGAAGTCCCCTTTGGCACTGATTTATTTGGATTGAGAACATCGGGAATGACAAAAGGTATTTCACCATCCTTGCCTTGATCCGCTGCAACATCTTGCATCCATTTCGTAAAGAAACTCGCCACATCTTTATTGAAAGCCGCTGTCCGTACAAAAGCCTGTGCATCACCTGTCCAACCGAGTCTTTCATCTCGCTGCGGACAGTCTGTTGGTACATCCACGAAGTTGCCTTTTTGTCCCCAAACAATATTTTGTTGCAATTGATTTATGTCTTTATTGGAACACTCAAAACCGCCTGAAATAGGCATATCAGAATGAACAACAACACCTGTCAAATTAGCTGCCCGCAATTCGGCTTCTGTCAAACCATCAATCGCAACGTAACGAAAACCAAAAAAAGAAAAACGTGGCTCATACGTTTCGCTGTTGGCGCCCCCCCTCAGTATATATTGTGCTTCGGAGGTCGCATTGCGATAATTGGCAGTATAAAATTCGCCATACTTATCCAACACCTCCGCATGGCGAATCGTTATGGTTTTTCCTGCCGCCACTTTGACCGTCAAACGCACCCAACCGACCATGTTTTGACCTAAATCTGCAACCAAAGTACCTTTTGGCGTTTTGAAAATACTGACGGGTTTTATTTCTTCAACCTTACGTATCGGCACACTGACAGAAGACACCAAATTGTCAAAAGAGTAATTGCCTACTTGCACAGACGACCAAGACGCATCGTTATAAGCCGCTTCTGACCAACCATCTAAGGTCTTTCTTGCGTCATAAGTTTCACCTTCATAAATGCCATTCATGCGAATGGGACCGTCTTGATTGGCTTTCCAACTGCCATCGGTTTTAATGGTTTCTTCGCTGCCATCGCTGTATTTCACTTGAATTTGGCACAACAAACCTTTGTGTTTGCCATAAATGCCCCATTGCGACACCCAGCCCAAAGTGCCTCTATACCAACCATCGCCAAGCATCGCACCGACGACATTTTTCCCTTCACTTAGCAAAGACGTAACATCATAAACTTGATATTGCAGCCGTTTTTCATAACTCGTCCAACCAGGCGTTAGGACATCATCACTCACCTTTTTGCCATTCAAATACAATTCATAAAAACCATGTGCCGTGACATAAGCCCTTGCGGACACCATTTTTTTCTTCAAATTAAAAGCCTTACGCATCGTCACCGCAGGCGAATAGCGAGCCGTATCGCTTTGCAATTCAATCCATTGCGCTTGCCATGCCGTATTTGACATCAAACCTGTTTCAAAAGTAGCTGTTGGACTCCAACCCCACTCCATCGCATTGTTATCCCAAACTTTGACTTGCCAATAATATTTTTGACGGGCTGCCAATTTTGCGCCCGCATAAGTTTGCAAAACTGATGCATCTGAATTGACTTTTTTAGAATCCCAAGCAAGAGACTTAGCGGTAAAATCAGGCATTGTTGCCACCCGAATTTGATAAGCCGCTTGTTTCACACCTCGTGCATCACTTTCCAATTGCCAACTAAAACGTGGCTCTTGGACATCCATGCCCATTGGATTTGTTAAGTGTTCGCACGTTAAGTTTACAAGGTTGCGTGTTTGCGCTTGCACTTGACACGCGATGAGTAAGAAGAGAAAAAGGTTGGTTAGTCTTTTCATTTTGATATTGTTTAGTTGAAAATAGTTTTATTCAACATTGCTGTTGAAAGAATGCACAAAATAGAAAAAATGACTTAAAATTGATTTTTATACCCTCATTTATGGGTCAAATCTTACGAACTTTTAAATTTTTCATACTGATATACCCCCTCAGTATTTTCGGCCTTTTCTAACATTTTATATGAAAACACAGCACAAAGTATTATATTTGGCTTGCAAATGAGCAACTTTATGAATCACATTTTAACAAAAAGGACAATGAAACAACCTCTATACTTGCTTTTAGCCTTATCACTCTTTTGTGCCTCCTGCACAACCCAACGCATCGTTCAATTAACCCCCGATGTACCTAAACAATATGTGGACAAAGACGGCTTCACTTTACAAAAATCGGACAACCTCGATATCACCTTTGGCTATTTATTCAGCACAAAGGACTATTTGGTTTTTGAAGTAACGGTTAAAAATAAAGGCGTGGATTCTGTCTTCGTCAACCCGCAAAACTTCACTTTTCAGCCCATGCCTTTTTTAGATTCCGCAACAAATCCGACTCCTATATCCGCACATCCTTATAAGCAAATCATAGCAAAATTGAATGAAAATGCCCGAAAAGTCGCTGTAAAAGCCACTGTTATCAGTTTAGCAGTCGTGGCATCTGCTATTGCTATTGATGTTGCAGTCAATAAAAATGCACCACAACGGTTTAGGGACTACAATTTCGCTGTGCGTACAGGTGTTAATCTATCTTTCAACTATTTTGATGCAATGATTTTCAATCAAATATCCAAAAAGGAAGCCCGAGACGGTTTAAAGAGGAGTTTGATGTTTCCTCAAAAAATCGGCAAGGAACAAGCACATATTGGCACTGTTTATTTTCCTCGTTATGATAATGCCAAACAGCTTTTGTTTAATTTCAAAACGGCTGGACAAGACTTTGAAACGATGTTTAGGCAAACGATTGAGCTTAAATAAAACCGTTGTTTTTTATTTATCCCACAAAACATGCTCCTTTGGCATATACTCACCAATCAATTCCAATAACTCAATCGCATTCAAACACCATTGCGATGTACTATTGGTCGAAACATTCGGAATCTCACGCATCGGACGCAAAACCGTAGGCGTTTGTACTTGTTTTGACCCAAATGCCGCACCGTCTCGATAGTATTTAGGTGAAAGAAAGATGTCCCAAGCCTTTTTTGCTGCCGCCGCATTGTTTGTTTTATAGGCATAATAAGCGGGTAAACGCGTAAAATGCTGCGACAAATCGCCTAACTGAACCGATTGCTGAAAAACCATTTCCGTTTGCTCCTTCGGAGAACCATACATTTCACAAAACTGCAAATACAAACGTGTCCAATCCGCATCTTTGAGATAACGACTCAATTCAAAAGCCACTTCGGGTCCACCCATCAAAACACTCAAATGCGATTGTCCAATGTCTTTTGGATTGAGTTGAAATATATCTCCTGTTTTAGGATCATAGCCAAACGCCCCTTCTTTACCAGAAAAGAACCCAAAAGGCATTTTTGCAAAACTTTTGACCCCCCTCAGTATTTTGTCCTTCCAAATCGGGTTTCCTGTCCTCTCCCACTCCGTCATCCAATTCCCAACCATCGCAAACCAATCGGGACCCACGCGGGCATGAGTTGGATAATCAGATTTCGGTAAAATCATGCGCAAAGGGTCGGTTTTCAATAAGGCTTCATCAGCATTCACGACTTCTTTCATCAATTCCCCTGTCCTTTCATCTGTTGTCAAATAATATAAAAACCGCTTCAAAGCCGCTTGTGCAATCCGTATTTCCTTCGCACCATCGCCCCAATGCCGCACATTATGCCGAGAACCCAATCCCGCAAACCGACCTAAATGATACACATCCACCTCGCTCGTATGCCTTGTCATCGCTTCCGCCATGCGAAAAATATCGGCACGTCCTGTCCGTAAAAAGCTGTACCACAACCACATATCGGGCATCAATTCCGTATTCGCCCAAGCAAAACCGCCAATATCGTAACGCCAAGCGTGCCGCACATGGTCATAGGTGTGCATCACATCGCCATAGTTCCAGAAGCCATACCAATGCTGTTGTTCCACTTCATTTTGATAAAAAGAAAATGCTGAATCCAATTGATTTTCAATCCATTCACGCCCCTTTGTCGCCCGATTTGGCAAACTCCAAACCCCAAATGCCCCTGCATCATGTAGATATTGAGGGGTCGCCACAAGCAAAGGCGGATTGTTAGACAATTTAGCCGCTTGATTCAATTGTTCATTCGTTGGCACTTCTGCATAAAAGCCCAGCGTCACTTCAGATGTTCGTGCCACACCTTTTGGCGTTGCAAACCCAGGCTGAACGTCCTCATAAGCCGCTTCCAAGCCATGCCCAAAAGCGAGTGTGTCGTAGTTCCGCATATCCATCGCTTCACCAAAAGGCGACCACAACCACCCCCTCAGTATCGCCGCCTCTGAAGACGCATTTTTGACCTCCAAAGCCGCAGGGAAGGCTTGCCAAAAATCCCGAATAATCAAAGACAAACCACCCGACACATCACCCACAAACGCCAAACCCGAAGATCGTTTACCCCCATTCGCATCAATCCAAGCACCTTTATCATGTGTCCTTTTTTGAATTGAAAAACCATCCGCTGTATTTTGCGTCAAACGGAAGTCACGCCAAACTGCCCAGTCTTTGATGAGGTTTTTTCCAGTTTGGTCATATTTATCAGTGTTCGGCACACGTTTTCCTAAGATTTGGTCTTCATACACATTTTTTCTATCCAAAATCAAAGGTCTTCTACCTGTTAACGGCTGAATCGGTTCTGACCAAATGCCCCCTTCGCCTGCCGTTTCACCACCAAAACGCACATGCCGATTCAATATCTCTTCACGCATCGGCACATCGAACTGCCAACCAAAACCTTTGATGAAATCTGTTTCCGCTTCACCATCATAAATCAATGTTTGAACAATCCGTACATTTTCGACACCCGCATAAAAATATAATCGAACGATAAAAGGCAACCATTCACGGGTTGGGTTTTGAGTTTTGGGTTTTGAGTTTTGAAAATTACCTTCTATGCGAATGACTGTTTTGACATCGCCTTTTTGTTCAATCGTTACTTTTTGAATTTGACTTTTAAAAGTCTCTTTCTTCATATCCGCTAAAAAATCATCATCAGGTGCATTTTGCCAAAGACAAGTCAAATGCCCACCATTGCCAATAATTTTATCATTAATCGTCAAAGAATCAAGCAAAATAGAACCTGTTTTAGGGATTTTACATCCAATTCTACCATTTTTCACATTTATACTGAGGGGGGTCTCTTTGACTTCAATACCAACACTTTTAGAATTTCCCGCTTTCCCAATACTCAATTCAAAAGCCTTTTCATCTCCTTCGGCAACAGTTGCCAAGCCGAGCCATTTCAAAGAACCATCGTCCCAATAGGCGTTTGTCCAAGTTTGCAAAGGCAAAGATTTACCGTTGTTGTCTTTCAATATGAAAGATTCTTTGGGCTGTACTTCACCCCTTTTGAACGGAACACCCCAACTGATACCCGTTTTTACTGAGGGGGGTGTTTCCGACAACCAATTGAGAACAATTGGCTGTATTTGAGCAACAGAAACACTTATTTTTAATAGGAAAAAGAAGGAGATGAAAAGCAGTATTTTTTTCATTGTTTAGTTGAATTTAGTATTTACGGCTTAAATACCGTTTCTATGACAATGATACGACTTCAAAATTGGTTAATTCTTATCGGTTTTGGTTAATATTTTGTCCTTTATGGTTTTTATGCTCAACGTTGTCTTAAACAACAAAAGCCACCTCGTTTGTGTATCGAGATGGCTTTTGTAAAAGCTATTTGAAATCAATTATTATCCTTTCTTAGCGTTTTTATCCAAGACCGTTTGAATATGTACCACGTCATAGCCTGTCAAATTGGCTATTTGTTCCGCATTAAAGCCCATTTTATTATGAATATCCATGATGATTTTCTCAATGCCTTGTTCAATGCCTTGTTCAATGCCTTGTTCAAGTGCTTCATCGCGCTCCTCCTTTATGGCTTTGCCAAAAAAAGGTTCATGTGTTTTTAAAAAAGATCTGCTTGCTTGCATTTTATCTTGAATTTTAGGTTGAGAAATAAAAATTTTGTACAACTCATCAAGGTTTGGCGGTAGCGTCACCAAGTGATAGACAAAGTTAACCAATCTATACAATTTTGAACGGTCAAAATCCTTAAAATTGGCAATTTCGATAAGTTTTTTCTTGTATTCTAACTTTTTATAATCATCTTGACCTGCCCTTATCATATATAAACTCGCTAAAACGGCAATTGCGAAAGGGCTTTCTGATTTTAGAAGTTGTGCCTCACTTTGCTCTCTAACGGTATATGTGTTGAATTTATACGTCATAGTCGTTCCAAAATTGGAAACTTTAAAACAATTATATATTTTAGGGCGCGATGCCCCCGTATAAATCGCCAAAGCAGTAACATCCATATTGCCATATTTGATGAAAATAAAGACAAAATATGTGTACATCCTCAAGGCAAATTCCTCTTCCGATTGACCTTGAAACTCAACATGAACGATAATGTATTTGTCTTTTCCGTTTTTTAGCCGATAACGTATGATTTTGTCCGCTATCTTTTTACGGGGCTGATTTCCATCGAATGTCGTATTGAATTCTTGTTCAAGGTATTCAGGAGGCACAGAAAAATCAATAGCATTGTATAGTTTTCTGCCCATAAAAAACAAAATGCCCTCAGAATGAAATTCTGTAAATAGGTCTTTCCACAATAAATCGGGTTGGCTGTCAGGTGTTTCCATTTTCTCAAATATGTTTTTATTTGATTGATTATCAATTACTTACCATAGCAAAATAAAAGCAAACCTAAAAAATAAAAACGAATGTCTCAATAAATCAAACCCTCTTTTTTTGATTTATTGAGACATTTTTTATAAAAATATAACATTACTTCTTCTGCAAAAGCTGCAACGAACTGTCATTTATCTCAAACTGCTTTTTCTTCAGCATCTGAATCACTTCCGCACCCGCCAAAATCACAGGCCCATACCCATGTGCCGCAAAAGGACTGATTAGGCGATGGTAATAAAATGCGGGGTCGAAAGCCATACCTGTTCCTACGCACGTTCCCTCGACATGACCTTTTGCATTCACCTTCGTTGATACCGCGTTCCACGCCAACAGCGTTGCAGGCGCATAAGCCAATCCGTCAATCCAACCCCGATTAATCGCCCTTGCAAAAGCATACGTATATATAGCAGTCGCCGACGTTTCGAGGTAAGAATCGGAACGGTCTAACAACTGATGCCAAAAACCTGAACCTGATTGATACGCCGCCAAACCCTTCACATGAGCCCTCAGTAATGTGAGAATTTCAGCCCGCTGCGGATGCGTTGCTGGCAAAACTTCCAACAATTCAACCATTGTCATCACAGCCCAACCATTTGCCCTTGCCCAATGAAATTGTGGATGTACGGTCATACCTTCGACCCAACCGTGCATAAAAACGCCTTTTTCTTTGTTAAACATGCGTTTTTCGTAAGCCAAAAGCTGTTTTGTGGCTTCATTGTAGTACTTCAAATCGCCTGTCAATTTGCCCATTTGCGCCAAAGCAGGGATCGCCATAAACAAGTCGTCGAGCCAAATTGTGTTCGGTTGTGGACGCATACGTGCCAACGTACCGTCTTTCAAACGATGCTCTTTATTCATAATGTAGTTGATATGAATATCAATTAAAGGTCGAAAATCCGCTTTTGAACCCGCCCGTGTTGCCTTAATCATCGCCGCACACATCGCCCCGCAATCGTCCAAAGCAAGTGGCAAAATGAGGTTGCGTAAAGGCGTTTTTGAACCCCAATCCTCATGTTCAGCTGCCGATTTTTTGAAATACGGCGCAGCATCGGCAAGGAATTGAAGGCGTGAATCTGCATAGTTTTTATACCGAGCATCGCCCGTCGCTTCTGTTGCCAACAACATTGCGCCATAAGTCACGCCCCATTCGTAGCTGACAAGACGGAAATCGCTTTTTTGTAAAATGGTATTTTCATCAATTTTTGATAAATCCGTCAAAGTCTCCCCTGTTTTGCTGTTGACAAAATGCGGCGGCGTAACGGTATCGAGATAGCCATGAATGCGGTTCAAAACTTTTGTCACATCTGCTATTTCCACTTTGCCATAAGGCACAGGATAATCAGGTTGCAATAAATGTAAAGGTGTGTTTGAGTCGTTCGCCTTCGTTTCGTTGCGTTGTGCCGTGACCGATTGAGCGCCCAAAAGGAAGACGGCTAAAAGAGTATTTAGAATGTTATTTTTTTTCATTTTTATAAAACAATTGTATAAGATATTGATTATCAATCTTAATTCTAACTATAATCGTATTTTAAGTATTTTGCAAAGAACACAGATTGGACAGATTTTCTCTGATTTACACAGATTTTAAAATTCCTTACAGGATGAAAAAAAAATCTGTGTAAATCAGAGACAATCTGTCCAATCTGTGTTCCTTTATTTCAATGTCAAAACCACCACCGACACAGGCGGCAACGTCACTTTCAAATCATCACCTTTCAAAGTCGCACCTTTAAAATCAACAGGTTTTACCTTGTTCGGATTGTCAAAATCATTGTGATCTTGCAATTTTTGAGACGTTAATATACGACCACTCACACTTGAAGCGGACATACCTCGAAGACTCACTGAAATTTCCTGCCCTTTATTCGGATTAATATTAACCAATGAAATATGCACCACACCATCTTTGTCTTTCGACGCCGAGGCAGACACTGCTTGAAGACTGTCTTTACCCAAACCGTAATTTTCCGACTTTATACTGAGGGGTAGCATCGTCGCATCTTGATGCACATTGTACATTTCCATGACGTGATAAGTCGGTGTCAAAATCATTTTTTCTTCTTTTGTCAAAATAACTGCTTGCAAAACATTCACCGCTTGCGCCAAATTTGCTATTTTCAAACGGTCACAATATTTATGAAAAATATTCAAAGTCGTCCCAGCAATCATCGCGTCGCGCATCGTATTTTGTTGATACAAAAAAGCACCATTTGTGCCTTTTTCGACATCATACCAACCGCCCCATTCGTCAACAACCAAAGCCACTTTCTTTTTGGGGTCATATTTGTCCATAATCGTCGTATGCCCCCTCAGTAATTCGTCCATTTGCAAAGCCCGTTGCATCGTCGTAAAATATTCTTGTTCCGAAAAATCAACATCTGAGCCTTTTTTCCGCCAATCAATAACTGAATAATGATGCACCGCCAAACCTTCGAGCATACCATGTGGAATATCGCGCATCAACACCTCCGTCCAATTGAAATCATCATCGCTTGCACCCGAAGCAATGCGCATGATTTTGTTGTCATTGTTCCAACTCGTCAAAAACGTCGTGTATTGACGATATATATTGGCGTAATATTCAGGTTTCATATTGCCACCGCAGCCCCAAGCCTCGTTGCCGATGCCCCAAAATTTGACATTCCAAGGCTTTTCACGCCCGTTTTGCTTGCGTAATTCTGCCATTGGGTTGCCTTTGTCAAAAGTTGTATATCGTGTCCAGTCAATCAATTCTTGAACAGTGCCACTGCCGACATTGCCAGAAAGATACGGTTCTGCGCCCAAGGTTTCACACAGATTCAAAAAGTCGTGAGTCCCGAAACTGTTGTCTTCCGTCACCCCACCCCACCAAACATTGAGCATTGAAGGGCGTTTTTCTTTAGGTCCAATGCCATCTTTCCAATGATAAGTGTCCGCAAAACAACCGCCAGGCCAGCGCAAGTTAGGTATTTTCAGTTTTTTGAGCGCATCAACGATGTCCAAACGGACACCATCTTTGTTGGGAATTTTGGTATTTTTTTCACCAACATAAAAACCATCGTAGATACATCGTCCGAGATGCTCTGCAAAATGACCATAAATATGACGGCTAATGACATCTTTTCCCAAATCCGCATTTATAACGACTTTGTTTTGTGCAAAGATAAAGGTGTGGAGACTCAGCATGAT
Source organism: Saprospiraceae bacterium (assembly GCA_043721685.1). Taxonomy (GTDB): domain Bacteria; phylum Bacteroidota; class Bacteroidia; order Chitinophagales; family Saprospiraceae; genus JAAFJT01. The sequence continues at coordinate 19,768 of JAYSQG010000410.1, forward strand.
GACGAACAATGTGCGTGTTTTCATAATTAAATCTTGATTTATAAAAATTAGAAATTTAGTTGACAAAGCAAAACTAATAAAAATTTACCCATTGTGTCATTTTGACACCTTTTTTATTGAAAAATACTGAGGGGGTGTTTATGTATATACTTTTTTGTCATTATGAACGCAGTGAAAGAATCTGGTTGTGATATTATTTAGATTCTTTCACTTCGTTCTGAATGACAAAAAGGTGAATAATTCCATAAATAATATTTACATAATTACTTTTTTATGGAAAGATTATTTATTATTGCACTCGATTTATATTTTACAAAATGCTAAACAATTGATTATAAGCATTTTGTAAGTTTTTCTATCAAAAACCATTATTCTTAAAACCTTTTCACATTATTATGAAAATAGGCATTACGAACCTCAAAGGCGGTGTCGGCAAAACAACTATCTCGCAGAATTTAGCGGTTTGCTTCGCCAATATGGGTTTTAAAACCTGCATTGTGGACACCGATACCAACCAAAACTCGCTCGCATGGTGTGGTGTACGAGATGAAAGTTTGGCAAATATTACCGTTGTCGGCGCAACCGACCCAAAAGCCGTCGGCAAAACCGTTGAGAATATGCACCGCGATTACGAAGTCGTTATCATTGATGGAACACCGTCTTTATCTGAAATGACGACGCGTATTATTTTATCGTGCGATATTCTTTTGATTCCAATTCTACCGAGTGCCCACGATTTTCGGGCTATGGCACCCTTTTTTGAGCGATATGAACAGGCACGAGAATTTCGTCCCGATATTCCAGCGTATTTCCTCATCAATCAGTTTTCACATTCTGGCAATATTTACAAAGGTATGCGCGAGGCGATTGCTGGTTTTGGACTAGAAGTTCTAACTTCCAATGTCAACAAACGAGCGGCTTATGTTGAGACAGCGTTAGATGGTCGGGGCGTTTATGAAAGTACGGACAATAAAGCAAAGAGTGAAATAATTGAGTTGACCCGCGAAATTTTGGATAAAGCAACTCAATTAGGTTTAATCAAATAATCTTAGGTTGACACGAATTTCACCAATTACACGAAATATCATAAAACATTCGTGTAATTTCGTGTAATTGGTGTCCGAAAAACAATACAATCATGGCAAAAAAAGAAATAGATTTCACAAAATTGGCTTTGCCTGGCAAGCCAATCATCGTCAAGAAAGACGATACTGAAAAAATGGTGGAACAGGCTGTTCAAACAATACATGCAGCCGCAGCGACTGCCACCTCTCCTACTCCACCCGTAGCGGCTCAAACGCTCATAGCAGAACCCGAAGTGGTGACAAATGAGGTCAAAAAAATCAGTTTGGATTTGCCCGTTGAGATATATAAGCATGTCAAAAT
>JAYSQG010000411.1:0-33348 GCA_043721685.1 Saprospiraceae bacterium
TTGTCATCCTGTAAGGAACAAAATCAGCGTAAATCACGCAAATCAGTTAAATCTGTGGTCTAAAAATCTAATTCTTCTTCAAGTACAAAATACACGTTATTATATAGGCTGTCGCAAAAAGGAGCGTTCCAAACAGCAAATGTAAAGGTTGCAAAAAAGGTGGAATATTGAAATTGTGCATGGCTAAACCAAACACAATTTCAGAAATAAGTAAACCAAGAAGTAGAGTTGAGAAAAACTTGACGCTTTTTAAAGTAGAAAACCGACCCCTCAGTAACCACACCCAATACATAATACCTGCCGTGACCACATAATAAAACGTGCGATGAAAACGGTAAACGCCACTCAAATTAGGAATCCATTCATGTCTATTGGCTTCGCCCAAAGCCGATGAAATTAAGTCCACGTTTTCACGTACTTGTGTACCAATGATGATTTGAATCAATATCAAAACACTAACACCAACACCGCCCCAAACTAAGCCCATCGGTTTCACCGTCAATAAATCACTCATGTTTCCTTCATACGTATAAGAAATAAGCACTGCTGAAATCAAGACGACTAAAATCAGCATCGCTATAATCATGTGAATGGTTATGAACGACGGCATGAGGTTTGTCGAAACGACTAATGACCCCAACCAACCTTCAAATCCAACGCCAATAAAACCCGCCAAAGACAGCCAAAAGATGCGTTTATCCACTTTCCTCAAGGGAATGGAGAACAATAAGGTTAAAAAAATGAGGAATCCGACCAATACACCGACCAAACGATTGACATATTCCGTCCATGTTTTATAAGCATTAAACGGCTCATGGTCTGATACTGAGGGGTCATTTTGAATAAGGTGTGCCGTTTCTGACATACCCATTCTGTCGAGCATTTTGGCGACGCGCTCATTTTTCTTTTTCCGCAAATCGGTATAATGCTGCAAATAATCGGCGGGCAATTCCGCTTCACTTGTCGGTGGCACCCAAACACCAAAACATTTAGGCCAATCGGGACACCCCATACCACTGCCTGTTGAGCGTACCCAACCACCAACCCATATCAAAAAAATAGTTGCTGTGATTGTCGCAATTCCCCAACGGCGAAATCTGCGTAAATATATCGTATTCGTCATATCTTTATTGGTTACTCGTTATTGGTTACTCGTTATTGGTTATTCGTTATTGGTTATTCGTTATTGGTTATTCGTTATTGGTTATTCGTTATTGGTTATTCGTGTAAAACGAATAACGATTAACGAATAACCAACACCGACTATGCAGGAATAAAAATGAATTTTGCCGCACCATCATTAAAGAGAACGAAAACACATATTTCGTCTGAATGTTTGCGATACAACGTCCGAAAGTCGTCAATTTTTTCGGCTTCGATGATTCTTTTGACGTGAAATTCCTCTAAAGTTGACGCATTCACAGCCCATTCGTCGGGTAATGCCCCCCTCAGTAAAAGGGGAATACCGAGTTCCAATTCCGTTTTTGAAGCGACAAAAATAGGATAGTTTGACACGTCCTCCGTCCGAACAGTCTCTGCAGCTTCGGCAAGTGCTGAACGATATTTTTTGAGTAATCGTTCAACTTCAATAAGTGGTTGTTTACCGTTTTGATTCATTTTTTATTGTTGTATTAGCTCAAGTATGGGATATTTTCAAAATATCCGATACTTATGAATGTAAATCAAATTGTCTCTCAGAAATTATTCAATTTCCGCTTTCATCCTTTCTGCATTGTCTGCCACACGTAGGGCCTCTAAAATGCCGTCAATATCACCTTCGATGACTTTATCGAGGTTGAAGTTTTTATTATCGCCTTCCAAACGGTGGTCTGTTACGCGGTTTTGAGGAAAATTATATGTCCGAATTTTATCAGAACGGTCGCCCGAACCCACGAGAGAACGCCGTATTTTTGTCTGTTCGGCATCGTGGGCTTCCTTTTTTGCTTGATAGATGCGGTTATAAAGCTGTTGCAACGCCAATTCACGGTTCTGAATTTGCGAACGCCCGTCTTGACATTCAGACACAACGCCTGTTGGAAGATGCGTAATCCGCACCGCCGATTCTGTTTTGTTGACGTGCTGTCCACCCGCGCCAGAAGCCCTGAAAACGTCCACTTTCAAGTCATCTTTGCGGATTTCAACGTCTTCCATTTCCAATTTCGGCATCACAACTACCGTTGCGGCAGAGGTATGCACCCGTCCTTTCGACTCCGTTTCTGGAATCCTTTGAACACGATGCGCGCCCGATTCAAATTTCAGTTTGCCAAAAACATCTTCGCCAGTCACTTCCAGTACCAGTTTATTGTAGCCGCCAATAGTGCCTTCGTTGACCTCCATCGCCTCCGTTTTCCAACCTTGACGGTCAAAAAAGCGTTGATACATACGGTATAAATCGCCAGCAAAAAGACTGGCTTCGTCGCCGCCTGTACCTGAACGGATTTCAAAAAGGACATCTTTCGAGTCTTCAGGGTCTTTCGGAATGAGTAAAACGTTGATATCTTCTTCCAAAGTAGCGATTTCTGGGTCAACTTCGTTCAGTTCCTCACGTGCCATCTCGCGCATATCGGCATCGGCAAGCATCTCTTTTGCTTGTTCACGGCGGTCGAGTAGCGAAGCATATTTTTTATAGGCTTCTACAATCGGCATCATTTCTTTATAATCTTTATTGATGCGCTTGAATTTATCTAAATCGCTCGTTACTGAGGGGTCGCTGAGTTGCTCTTCGAGATGCACGAAGCGGTTGGCAATGGCTTTTAATTTATCTATCACTGATTTATATTGATTTTAATCACAGATTTATTGGAAATCTGTTTGATTATACTGATTTTATTTGAAACTTAATTTATTGAATATCAATAAGATGTCTCTATTAGAGAGACAAAAAAACAAGCGAGGTCGCTACATGAAGATATGGAAGAATGGAAAAAGCATGATGTTGTTTTTATAAAGAAACTTAAAAACGAGGCAAAAATAGACATTTTTTATAAAAAAAGATGTTTTAAAACAGCTTATGGAAACTTAGAAACCATTTGAATAGACTGAATTTCCAAACGATTTCCGTATTTACTTTTAAATTCTATTTTTAATTTTTGAGTTTCTGCACTTGTCATAGGCACTTTACTGGCGACTATTGCAGCGTTGCGTTTTTCTTTTGGTAAGTCAATTTTAGATTTCAACCAGTCAATCGTTGAAAGTATTTGTTGAAATCCCTTTCTTATATTCTGTCCTTTGAGTTCAACAAAAATATTATCATTTCTATCGCAGTGATGAAACCAATAATCACATTTTTCTACATCATTTGCTTTGATGAGGCAACCATCAACATGAATAAGGCAACAAGGCTCTCCTTTTGATAAGTCAAGTCTAAAAACACGTTTATTTTCTTCGGCGACTGTTTTGTTCATGTTAAAACAGCTTTTGTCGGCTTTCAAAGCCGTTTGTAATGTTTCAAAAAGCATATCAATCGGGATAACGGAGGTTTAAAAGTTCATCAAAGGTTTGTCCGAGTTCATTTGACACATCATCTAATGCATTGGCATCAATCATTGAATATTCTTCATTCATGATGTTTTTAGCTGTTCCATCAGTAACATAATAAGCCATAACATCTCGATAATCAACTTGATACTGAGGGGGTATTATTTGATTAACTTTAGCCGTTGACTGTGGCTGTTCTTTGGTAATCGTTTTAGCAGCTATAAGGTTATTAAGTGCTGTCAAAATATAAGGGCTGTGTGTTGCCATGATTAAGCGGCAATTTGAATGAATTGTTTTACTTATCATCTGCTCTACGATGTGTTTTTGAACCGTTGGGAATAAATTCAATTCTGGTTCTTCAACGGCAAAAAGGTAGCTAAAAGGGTCTTTTTCAGTAGAAAAATGTTCAAAAACCAATAATAAAGGTATGATAGATTGAAAACCACTTGATGCATATTCAAGACCAATGGCTAATTTGTCAGAACCATAATGTTCAATAATATCATTATTGTTTCTAAAAAAATAAGTCGCTTTTAAAAATGGTAAATCCAATTTTTTTACACTTCCATTAGCTAATTGTTTGTTTGCAATAAATTGCAAAATAAAATCAGCAATAGGGATTTTTGACCGTTGAAAAGCGGCAGAATAACTTGTGTATGTTGTCGTAAATATACGTTCAACAGGAATATACAAAGGATTATGAATCGTCAAAGCTGCTTCTTCAAACCATGTTTTCAATAATGGAAATTTACCTTTTTCTTTGGAAGGTTTTTCAGATAGTTCTTTTAATTTTTGATAATCATTATAAAAACTATTAGGAAAATTAGTGTTTAATACCCCCTCAGTATATTCAATAAAAAAATCACCCAATGTATATTTGATGTAAGTTTCTTTAATTGGCTCTATTAACTTAAACTTATCTGTAATTGTTTCTTTAAATTTATCAATTGTTAAATCACTATTTAAAAACAATTGTCTAAAAATATGAATCAATTTAATGATTGTACTTTTACCAGAACCTGTTGAACCAATTATAACAGTAATAGGCTTAATTTCGATATTTATATCTTTTATTGGACCAAATTCACGAATTTCTAATTGCTCTGTTCTTGCCTTAGCGATTTTATAAAAGTCTGTTTTATCAAATGCTTCTTTATACTCATCAATAAAATCTTTTTCTTTTCCATTGTTGATAATTTCATGTTCTACAAAGGCTTCAAGTGAGCCAATAAAGTCATTTAGTTTGCTTTTGGCTTTAGCTCTTAATAAATAATCTATTCTTCTCTCTGCTTGTATAAGTTTATTTTGAAAATCTAACAAAGAATTATAGTCATTTGTATGGTAAAATGCAATTTGTAATTCTTTAAATAAATCGTTTTCCTTCCCCTCGTAAATATCACTTGCATCAACAAAGTATGTCCAAAATAACTCAAAGTTATCAATTGGTTTATCTAATGTATTATTTTCACTAACTAAAAATTTCAAAAAATCGTTTATGGCATCAGAATATTTATTTAGTTTATTGTTTACTTTACCTCTTTCTAAATAGTAATACATAGGAATATCATTATTGCTCAATTCAATTGCTTTATTGAAAGCTTCATAAGCATCGGAATCTCTATTGAAATCCGCCAAAATAACACCTTTACTATAATAATTTAATTTTAAATCATAACTATTATCTATAAGTTTTTGAATGTCAACTAACGCTTTTTCATAGAATTCTTTTTTCGTTTCATTCTTAGATTTTTCGCTTAAATTTTCTTCAAAAAATACAGTTTCAGCTAAACCTATATAAGCATCTGCACGTAGTGCTATAGCCTCTAAATAATTAGGGTCTAATATTATTGCTTTATTAATATAGTCAATACTTCTAAATAAATTTTCACGAGTAATGAATTTATCATAGTCATATTTAAATCTATGAGCTAATTCATAGTAAAATTCGGGTATATTGGGGTTCAACTCAATCGCTTTTTCAAAATCAGAATGAATTGAATTTAGTAAATTATTTATTTTCAAAAAGTGTTCATTCCCAAGATAACGGTATTCTATACTTTCATCATGAGAAACATAGGCTTTTTTCACTTTACCTCTATAAAAAAAGAACATCGGATTCAAACTACCTCCCTCTATTGCCTTATCCAAATCCTCAAGACTTTCTTTATATTTTTTCAATTCAAAATAGAGCATACCACGCTGTCCCAATGCTTCAACATCATTAGGGTTTTGACTGATTTTATCATTCAATTCTTTTAAAATTTCTTCTTGATTCATATTTAAAACAATTTAAACGCAACTCTAAAACGCCACAAAATAGACATTTTTAATTAATCACATTCGTCAAAACCGGACTTAGAATTTTATTTCTAAAAAAGAACAAAAGTATTTGTCCAAAATTCAAGAACCATCGTTTCAAAGTACAAACCTTTCTTTCGTCTAAAAACACCGCATTTAAGTCATTTACTCAATAGCAACCCTTTTTTTGCACCGTAAAACAACGTGTTCTCTCAAAAACTGTCTTATTTTTGCGAGATTTTTTTTTATGAATTTTATTTTCTAATCATAACAAACCATTCCACGTATGAAAAAGTCCTTACAAAAAAGCCTATTTTTTGTGCTTTTATGCTTTTCGATGTCACCTATACTGAGGGGTCAAGAAAAAGCAAAAACTGAACCTTTCGACGACAAGTTTCGTCAATTAGAGGAAATTCTGCCAACTGCCAACAACTACCGCACAGCTTCGGGTGCGCCTGGGCATGAATATTGGCAACAACAAGCCGATTACAAAATTAAAGCGGAACTGAACGATGAAACGCAATCTATCACTGGCGAAGAGGTGATTACATACACTAATAACTCGCCCGATGCCTTGTCTTACCTTTGGTTGCAACTTGATCAAAATACGCATGACCCCAAAAGTATCTCGGTGACAACAAAAGAGCAAAAAATGGATGTGCGTATGACGGCTCGCCAATTGCAATATATGCACCCAAATGAGGATTATGGTTATAAAATTGATTGGGTGCACGATGTTACTGATAAGGCTTTACCCTATACGATTGTCGAAACAATGATGCGCGTTGATTTGCCTAAACCGTTGAAAAAAGGTGAAAAACTTATTTTCAAAGTCAAATGGGCTTTCCACATTGTTGACCGTCAAGGTAGACCTGGTGTTGGTGGACGTGGTGGTGCAGAGTACTTTTCAGAAGATAAAAATTGGGTTTATACAGTGGCTCAATGGTTTCCACGTATGTGTGTATATTCTGATGTAACAGGTTGGCAGCACAAGCAATTCTTGGGTTCAGGTGAGTTTACATTAACTTTTGGTAACTATGAAGTCGCTTTGACTGTTCCTGCCGACCACATTGTAGGCGCAACAGGTGTTTTGCAAAATAGTAAAGAAGTATTGACAGCCAATCAGTTAGCACGTTTTGAAAAAGCAAAAACGGCTTATGATGAACCTGTCATCATCGCTACTGAGGGGGAGGCTCGTGAAACAGAAAAGACAAAATCAACGGCTAAAAAGACGTGGATTTTCAAGGCAGACAATGTGCGGGACTTCGCTTTTGCCACGTCTCGAAAGTTTATTTGGGACGCCATGGCAGTGAAACAAGAGGACGGTACTATGCCTTTGGCAATGTCTTATTATCCAAAAGAAGGCAATCCGTTGTGGGAAAAATATTCGACAAAATCGGTGGCGCATACCTTGAAATGGTATTCGCATTACACTTTCCCTTATCCGTATCCTGTCGCCATTTCAGTGCATACTGACCAAATAGGTATGGAATATCCGATGATTTGTTTCAACGGTGGTCGTCCTGAAAAAGACGGAACTTATTCAGAAAGAACAAAATACGGTTTAATTTCTGTTGTCATACATGAAGTGGGGCATAATTATTTTCCAATGATTGTCAACTCCGACGAGCGTCAATGGACGTGGATGGACGAGGGTTTGAACTCGTTTATGCAATACCTTGCAGAGCAACAATGGGAGCGTGATTATCCAAGCCGTCGCGGACCTGCTGCCAATTTGACAGGTTATATGCGTGGTGATGGTGGCAAATTGGAGCCGATTATGACCAATTCAGAGTCATTACGTCAATTTGGCAACAACGCTTATGGCAAACCTGCAACAGCACTCAATATACTGAGGGAGACCGTTATGGGACGTGAATTGTTCGATTTTGCCTTCAAAACCTACTCACGTCGTTGGATGTTCAAGCATCCGATGCCCGCGGATTTGTTCCGCACGATGGAAGATGCGTCGGGTGTTGACCTCGATTGGTTTTGGCGTGGTTGGTTTTATACTACCGACAATGTGGACATTGCGATTGACAATGTAAAAACATACCGTATCAACTCAAAAAATCCTGATGTTGAAATGACGGCACGTAAGGATCAAGACAAAAAATCACCACGCAATATAACAAGCATCCGCAACGAAAAAGAGATTGCAAAAACGCAAGACGAAATTGACCCAAACATCCGCGACATTTACACAGGTGATGAATTGGACTATCAAACAACGATTTTGGACAAAGATGAATACCAAAAGTACGTAACGTCTCTTAGCAAAGATGAAAAAGCGATTTTGGATTCAGGTATGAATTTCCATGAAATCACATTCGAAATGAAAGGCGATTTGTTGTCGCCTATCTGCGTTGAGTTGCAATACACCGACGGCACAAAGGAATATTTTAAAATTCCTGCTGAAATATGGCGTATGGGCGACCGCAAAGTAACAAAAGTGTTCCGTTCTGCCAAAGAATTGAAGCAAGTTGTCCTTGACCCGATGCTCGAAACGGCTGATGTGAATGAGGAAAACAACTATTTTCCACCTAAACCACAAATGTCACGTTTTGAAATTTTCAAAGGCGGTCAACGTCAATTTGGCGGTGGTGAAAACCCGATGCAGAAGTTGAAACGGGCGAAAGAACGTGAGAAACAAGCGGGTGGTGGGAATTGATTTTTTAGGTTTATACTGAGAGGGTACAACTTCCTTGAAAAAGTAAAGGCGATAAGACTCATTTTGAAGTCTTATCGCCTTTCACGTTTATTAATATCATCAAAACTTACGAATACGTACAATCCCAGGCTGAATAACCGTAAATGAACCTCGTATTTCGTCAAGATGTTTTTGAATAACAGCCAACACTATTTCTGCTTTATGTTGCGGCTTTAAGCCTTCCAATCTGGTTAAAATCACCCTTGTATGCACCTGACGTAATCGATAAACAAGTTCACCAAAATCTTTGTCTTTGGTGATAAGAATACGGTTTTCTGTATTTGCCTTTTGCAAAACGATCGTATCGTCAATACTTGGCGATTCTTCGGCTATATAAAAAACGTCAAAATCATTTTGGCGTAGTAACCGAACAATAGGCGCATCCACGCCTTCATCTGCAACAAATCGAATCATGCGGCTTGGGAGATTGGATAAATAGATTCTCCTTTAAGCGATTGTGCTGCAAATCCAAGTGCCGCTAAAATATCAATAGCTGTCAATCTTGGATGCGCTTCAAGTAAATCTTCGGAAGTTGCGCCTTCTGCGAGTTCTTCTAAAATACTTTCAACGGTAATACGTGTACCTTTGATGACAGGTTTACCCATCATTATCTTAGGATTGATTTCAATGCGATTCGTATCCATTTCTTTTTTATTTTTAATTTATGATACAAAATACGGTTTTTAAAATCAAAATTCAAACCCCAAACAGGAAAAATACTGAGGGGGCTGTTTTTGCCAAAAAACAAAAGGCGGTAAGACTTCAAAATGAGTCTTATCGCCTTTTATTTTAATTTTAAAACTATAAAAATCAATCAATCAAATGTTCAAAAAGCGCTTCAATAGACCGATTTTCATGCGTATTGCGAATAGCACGCGCAAAAAGTTTAGCCGTCGAAACCACTTTTATTTTATCAGACTCTTGTTTCAGTGGAATCGTATCGCACACGACAAGTTCAGCCAAAACTGAATTATTGATATTGTCATAAGCCTTGCCCGACAAAACAGGATGCGTTGCCAAAGCACGAACGCTTTTTGCTCCTTTATCCATGATGACTTCAGCTGCTTTGCACAAAGTACCCGCAGTATCCACAATATCGTCAACAAGGACGACATCAAAGCCTTCGACATCGCCAATGACGTTCATTTCAGCAATTTCATTCGCTTTTTTGCGATATTTAGAGCAAGTAATAAACTCACGACCCAATGCGCGACCAAAGTTCCGCGCACGTTTGATGCCACCCAAATCGGGCGAAGCAAAAAGCACATTATTGATGTCGAATGTAGCCGAGTCCAGCGATTTCAGGTAGTTGACAAAAATGGGTTCGCTGCGCAAGTGATCAACAGGAATATCAAAAAAGCCCTGTAATTGGTCAGCATGAAAATCCATTGTCATCAAACGATTGACACCCGCCGCTTCGAGCATATTGGCGATGAGCCGCGCTGAAATCGGCACTCGCGGCTTGTCTTTTCTATCCTGCCGAGCATAGCCAAAAAATGGAATCACAGCTGTGATATAGCCTGCAGAAGCCCGTTTTGCGGCATCAATCATCAACAAAAGCTCCATCAGATTGTCGGAAGGTGCGAAAGTAGATTGAATGAAAAAGACGTATTCGCCACGAATACTTTCGTTAATGACTGGCTGCATTTCGCCGTCGCTGAACTTGTTCAGTGTCAATGAGCCGAGTTTAATGTCGTACTCTTCAGCGATTTTTTCTGCGTGATAGTGGGACGCAGAACCCGTAAATATTTTTACTAATGACATGACAGTAGGTGTTTGGAGGACAAAGGTAGGGTCTAAGATAGATAGGCTGTTAGTTGCATTCTCTGTTTTTTTGAAAAATAAGCCAATCTGCTTCTTCATCTATATCTGTCAATTCTGGCAATAGACTAACAGTTTGATGATTTTCTTTTATGCGTTTCAAGGTATTGGATAGCACATGTTCTGTGCTCCAAACCATATCATTAAACAAGTGATGAAGGGCTGTTAAAAGGCTTAACTGCTTATTTTCTCCTTGAAATCTCTCCTTTTTTAAGCCTAAAAGATAATAACCGCCATCGGTTGAGGGACCTAAAACAGTGTCATAATCAGCCAATTGCTCAAAGGATTGTTGTATGATTTCGACCGAGAGTGTCGGACAATCGCTGCCAATAATACAAGCAGAAGTATGTGTTTTCAAAACAAAACCAAAGGCATTAAGCATACGCTCACCTAAGTCATTGCCCGTTTGAAGGTGTTTTTCAAAATAATCATTAGACCAATTATCGTTCTTTTCGATAAAATCATCATAAAAAAGATACGTTTTTACCCCCATCAGTAATAAAGCATTATTACGCGTAATTTCAGATAATTGAAGGTAAATCGCCAATGCTTCATCATCGCCAACAGTTCGTGCAATTCGTGTTTTGACCTTTCCTTTTATAGGGTTTTTGATGAAAATTATCAGTGCATTGTCCATTATTTTTAGGGCAAATGTAAAAAGGCTTACTCAACTCATGTCGAATAAACCTTTTTTGTTTTTTAAAATTTTTTACTTTTTTGTCAAAGTAGTACAGCAGGGCATTTTAGCCGACCCAAATATAGCCGCCGTCATTTGTGCCACCACCATTGCCACCGCCCTTGGACGTACAAGGTGATTGCTGTTTAGAACTGAAAGGATGAATCGTGTTTACCATTTTACTGTTTAATTGAGAACTGATAAATAAAACAATGTTTAAGTTGGCTTTTACTTATGCTCCTTTAAACCTTGATTGTATATCTACAATACTATTCCAAAAGAACGAAAATTTTGTGTAAAAAAACAGTTTTTTGTGACAATTTGAATATCGTTAACATAAAGATCCCTTTTAACCTATGAATAATCTTAGAATGACTCATTCAGCTAAAAAACTCTCAGATTATTGTATAATCCTATCGCCATATTAGATAATATCAACAATAATGCCAAAATTTAAAATATATTAATAAACCAAATGTTAAAAATTATTCCATGCAGATAATTTTTAAAATGAGTATTTCAACAGGAAAGGTCGAGAACAACAAAGGAACTGTTATGCGTCTATTTTAAGTAGGAAAGTCGCTGTTAACAACTAATTTGTTTGTGTTTTTTTGTTCTTTTTAATTTCTTGAATGAATTTTTGAACTTCATTGTAGCTTTGCCATCTGTGCCATATAATTCCACCTACTAAAATACAAAATCCCAAACAGAACATTAAATTGCGTGATAGTTCAATATAGTAAGCATATTCAGGATAGAAATTTCTCACAAAAAGAACTTCAATTGAAATCGTTAAAGCAGACACTAAAAATAAAAAGATAGAGGCAGCTTTAGCACGCCGAGCCAACTGAGGTTGGTCATTTCGCAAGCATTGTTCAAGAAAAAGGGCGTTTTCTGTGTTATTTGGCTCTATTTTCAGTAATTCACGCAAAACGTGTATCGCTTTTTTATACTCAAAAAGATTGTAATGTGACGCGGCTTTTCGAAAAAGCATAGACTGAAAAACCTCTCGACCATTGACAATTTGAATGTTCTCAACAATAGAAGTTTCAATGACAACATTCGCCATCAAAATATGCTTTTGGTACTCACTGATTTCGAATAAGCTATTTGTATAAGCAATCAGCATCTCAAAATATTCCTCAAATTCAAGTTGTAAAATCGCCTTTTCATTTCTCTCATAATACCGAACAACTTGCCTAAACTCCCCCGCATCTATGGCTTTGAAGTTCCGAAACATCGCTGAATGATATGTTTTTGCTTGAAAAGACACTTTGTTGATTAATTAACTAAAAAATGAAATACCGATTTTACAAGCCACAAAATTACAATTAGATAACGCTCTAACCAAGAAAACGGTTGCTGGATTTGGCTTTTTTTTTGAAAATAGAGACATATTTTATTTCACCATTTTACCCGTCAGAATTACCTTTTCATTCTGAATAGTATAAAAATAAACGCCCATTGGTACATTCGGTAACGACAAACTGGTTCTATTTTTTAAAGCAAAATTTTCTTTTTTTGAATAAACATTTTGACCGTTGGCATTGAAAATTTGTATCAAAACATCGCCCGATACCCCCTCAGTATAAAAAGTGATTTCGGACGAAAAAGGATTCGGAAATACTTGCACAACTGTGTGATTATCAATATTTTTTATGGCAGAAGGCTTATATTTCAATCCTTCCAAAACAGCACTCAATGCATCAATACGACCATAGCCGTATGTATTATTCGGTATGGCAGTGCCTAATACAGTCCCGCAATTTTCAGCCGATGTCAGGTGTAACGCAGTACGTTTTATGATACTTTCAATTGTATCTACCTGACCTGCTAACTTCGGATTGGCAGAAATCATGAGCGCAACAACGCCCGCCACATGCGGTCCCGCCATGCTCGTTCCATTGTAGCTCGCATAATTGCCATTTCTGATACTCGAATAAACACCGACACCTGGCGCAGAAATATCTGGTTTCAAACGATTACTGCCATCGACTGTGACAGCTCCTCGGCTACTGAATCCAGCGATGGTATCAGTAGATTGTGTCGCACCAACAGCAAAACCAGGCGCATGAGTTGCTGGCGGCGCATTAACCGACGAACAACTGGGACCCGAATTACCCGCCGAAATGACTGGCACGATGCCCGCAGCACGAACAGCCTTAACGGCGGCATTCATAACAGCAAAATTGCTCGAATTACAACCTTCAGAAGTTGGGCATGACCATGAATTATTGATAACGTGTGGTGCTAAGGTTGGTTTCGGTAACTGCCCCGCCAAATTAGTAGGCGCAATAAAAAACTCAAAACACTCAACATAACGTGCCAAAGTGCCATCGCCTCTGTCCATATTCCGCGCGCCAATCCAACGAGCATTGGGCGCAACACCTATTAGTAGCGTATCAAAAGCTCCAGTCATCGTACCCATCGTATGTGTGCCGTGATTGTGGTCGTCACACGGCGCGGCGGCATTTGTTCCGCATGGATTCGATGCCGTCACGGAGTCGGGGTGTATGGCATCGTGCCAACTGTAATTATGGTCAGCTGCACTTGTTGTTGTGTTCCAACCTCTATATTTAGGTTTCAAAGCGGGATGAGTCCATTCATACCCTGTGTCTTCGCCACCAATGACAACGTTTTGTCCCCGATAACCTAATGCCCAAACACTGTCTGCACGAATTTTTTTAATACCCCAAGTAATGACAATACCTTCGGGTTGTGGCAACGTCAAATCAGGTACTAAACTGATTTTTGCATGTGGATTATTCATCACTTCTGCCACATCATCACGCTCCGCAATTTGTTTTATTAAATCGAAATTCGCTTTCAAATAAAGGCTATTAACAACCCAAAAAGATTGAAAACGCTTATTTTGTGCATTCAATAATTGTTGAATACCTATTTGTGAGCGTTCAGCAGTACCCCTCAGTATATTGAATACAAAAGTTCCTTTTTCTTCTTTTGTCTCCAAACGGTCTGCGCCCGAAACGTCGGCTTGTTCGCGCATCAAGACGATAATTTCAACTTCTGTTTGACTTTGAAATTGGGTAAATACTGAGGGGTGTACTTTCGATTGCCACGATTGGGCATCTGATAAAGAAGGTGAAAAGCAAAAAGCAAAAAGCAAAAAGGACGTTGCAAAAGACACGTGACTGATTGTAAAAGATGTTTTTTTCATCTTAAATGTTTGGATTAAAGAAGTAAATGTGTATAAAAAAAGCAAATTTGCAAAAATTTGAATTGGCTTCGATAAATATTTTTACTTTTAACAGTTAAAAAAACAGTGCCAGATTGAGAAACGAGACAAAATAATGATTCAATCTTTTATTTTCTCAATCAAACATTCTAAAAATATGCAATCAGAAATTATCGCACACCTATCACGCGACCCGCGTATGGCGACCATTTTGCCACTTATCACGCTACCAGTAATCGAAACACATAATGATATTTATGCCGATTTACTCGGTAGCATCATTTCACAGCAGCTATCTGTCAAGGCGGCGGCAACGATTGAAAGCCGTTTTCTCGACCTTTTTCCAGAGCGCAATCCTTCACCCGAACACGTCATAACGTTATCAACCGAAATACTGAGGGGTGTCGGTTTGTCAGGTCAGAAAGCAAACTATATACGTAATATTGCTTCGTATTGGATTGAAAAACAAGAAGATATGAAAGATTGGATGGCAATGACTGATGACGACATCATCGCTGAATTGACCCAAATCAAAGGCGTTGGCAAGTGGACGGTGCAAATGATTTTGATGTTCCGCCTCAATCGCCTCGATGTTTTTCCGATTGACGATTTAGGTATTCGCCAAGGCATGATTAAACTTTATAAAGTCGAAGAAACGGGTAAAGAACTCATAAAACGGCTACACGAAATCGCTGAACCGTGGCGACCCTATCGCAGCGTGGCGTGTCGCCATATCTGGAAATGGAAGGATGCTGTTCCACCATCAGCGTCTTAATTTTTATTGAAAAAATAAAGTTTATGAAAATTGGCTTAATGAGTGACACGCACAGCTTTTTGGATAAAAAGGTCTTTGAACACTTCGCCGAAGTAGATGAAATTTGGCACGCCGGTGACATCGGCAGCATCGAAGTAGCCGATGCTTTAGAAGCCTTCAAACCATTTCGTGCGGTCTATGGAAACATTGATAATCAAGCACTTAGACAACGTTATCCTGAAGTTTTGACGTGGCATACTGAGGGGGTCAAAATTTGGATGACGCATATTGGCGGTTATCCATCGAGATATGCCGCACGCATCAAAACGACTTTGAAGGCTGAAATACCTGACTTATATATCTGTGGTCATTCGCATATTTTGAAAGTTATGCCCGATAGAGAACTCAATTTGTTGCATATCAACCCAGGTGCGTGCGGCATTGAGGGCTTTCATCGCGTCAAAACGCTTGTAAGATTCGATATTTTGGACAGTAAAATTCAAAATTTAGAAGTCATTGAGATAGGATTGCGCGGTCGTTGAGTGACTCATTTTTTATACAAAATAACTTCAACTTGCCCCCCCCTCAGTATGTGGACAACTTGCCAGTGCGTTTTAAGTTCATCCAGTTCTTCTCTTGTCAATTCATTCATCACGTTGCTATAAAAAACGTATTGATTTTTGTTCAAATCAAGCCGCGCAAAGCTGGATACTGAGGGGTCATTGCTTAAATCAATTAATTGAAAAGAGCGCAAATTTGGGAAAGCTGTGCCAATTTCTGAATGATTAATAGTTTGATTATCAATGAATTGCAGCATTTTTTGACGTAAGCTGTAATAAGGTAAATGCGCCAATGTTGAGTCCCAACCTGTGGCAATGGGTTGCGGATAAACCCAAAAATTGCCGCTTGCCAAGCCTAAAAAAACAATGGCTGAAATCTTTAATTGCTGCCGTCCCTCTTTCAAATCTGAAATCAATTTGACGCATAATAAACAACCCGTGATGTAAATAGGCAATAAATACCGGTGATTAAGCAAGCCTTGATAGATGATTAAGGTGGGTGTCAAAACCACAATCAGTATGAGTAATAATCGCCACAGTTGAACTGTTGTAGGGAACAGTTTGCCCACGGTGCGTTTTATAATATAGGTTAAACTAAGAGTTGTTAAACCAATAAACAGGTGACCAAAATCAATAAGTCGCCAAGTGAGTAAAACAATATTTTTTATAAAACCTTTAAAATCAACTGTTTGGAAGGCTTCTGCCCATGACGAACCTGCGTGATAGCCAATCCATCCTTTGTTGATGTAGTGATAAATAAAGAAGATAAGGGCGAATAAACCGCCTAAAAAATAAGGGAGAGAGAGGAAGAAAACACGTTCGGGAAACTTTAAAAGTTTCCCGAACGTTGGTTGTGTACCATTGACGGGGTGATTGACAATCACCCCGTCAATATGGCTCCCCTCAGTAACTTTGCGAAAGTTTAAAACTTTTGCAAAGTTGAAGCCATCTACAAATTGATATAGAAATAATGCTGCCACGACCATCATCCCGCGCATACTCACCGCCGCCAATCCGAGAATAGCTAAACTGAGCAGAATTTTTTTTTCTCTAAAAATAGCATTGAGTGCAAGCAAAAAGAAAAAAATCAAAACCACATCGGGTGATACCAAAACGCATTGGCTGGCGACAATTGGATTAACTAAAATGAGTAACATAAAAAGGTATGCCCAACCTTCACCAAGTAGCTTTTCGCCCACGCGCCACGATTGCCAAACAATGCCAAACAAAAAAGGCAACATAGCTAAATGACTTTTTATCAATGTTTTACCCAATGTTTTCCAAACAATAGCGAGAAAAAAACCAAACGTTGGCGGATGCCCAGAGTCCATTTCGTCGGGTAAAAGAAAGGTCGAAAAGTTGTTTTGATAAAAAAAATCAGCATGTTGTGAAGCCAATTGAACGGTGTCCCAAAAGAAAAAATGCCCGCGTACAGCCCATGTTACCCACGCAACGAAGGCAAAAAACGGCAGTGTCAAAGCACTCGGATTGTTTAATATTTTGACGGCGACAGCAAGACCCGTACTTTTTAAAGATTTCAAGCTAAATTTGAGCGTTTTTTGAATGACAAAGAAAACCAAAAAATGCGGAAACCTACACTTAGAATTTTTTTGGGCTGCTTGGCTTGCACCCTTTTGCTATTGTTTCGACATGGTTACACGTTTGGTTCTGGAGACCAATCGGAGATGTTGCCCTATGCTAAATACTTGATTGACAATCAATTATATCCTTCCGATTTTTATATCCAAAGCATTGCGTCGTGGGTGCCAAATGAACGATATGCCTTTTCGTCGTTCATGTCTTTGTTTGGTGATAAGATGGATTGGGCAGCTTTTGGATTGCATTTTAGCGCTACTATGCTTTTAATTCTCGGGCTTTATCGGTTGGCTAAAGAAGGCTTGGATACTGAGGGGGGGCGTTGGCTTGCTGTTCTCATGCCTGTGATGGTCTTGTATGGGGTCAATTTAGGCGGAAACGAATTGTATTACAATGCTTTTTTGCCGAGTTACGTGGCGCAAGTTATGGGTGTCTGGGTGTTCATTTTTGCGATGCGAGGTGAGGCATTGCCGACCTATGTGCTTTTGATGCTGATGACTTATGTGCATCCACTCATTGGTGTACAGTTGTGGCTGCTCATCAATTTGTCGTTTTTGACGATGCGTGTGCTTGGAAAAAATGCTGTGAACTTGATTAGTTTATTGATTTTCAACGCTTTATATCTATTGACTGCGGCTTTTTTTATATATAAAATCAAAAGCGGATTTGATGCGGGCAGTGTGAATAATCAACAATTTTTGGATATTATACGGTTTCGCGCAGCGCATCATTATTTTCCAGATGCTTTCCCATTGAAAAATTGGTTAATTTTGGCATTGCCATTTTATATTGGTTGGCGAGTGGCGGGAGATACATTTCGGTATATATTTCGGTGGATTGTAGTAGGTGTGGTTGTTTATATGGTGGGTATTTATATTTTTAAGAATCCGACCCCCCTCAGTATGCAATGGTTTTCGACAATGGTTTGGGTCAAAATGTTTTCGTTTATGATAACCTTTACATTGATTAAAAAACTGATGGATAAAAGTTATTTATATGAAATACTTTTTAAACCTAAACATTTGGTTTTGAATATTTTAATTGCATTAAGCCTTTTGTCTGTTGTTTTGATGATGCCCCAATTTCGGCTTTTAAAAAACAAACCCTACGATTTTCCTTTTTTTAAAACGGAGAATGCCGAAGTCAATATTTCAAAATTAGCTAAAGAAAAAACGCCTCCCGATGCCTTGTTTTTGATACTATCAGACCTTTCGGAATTCCGTTTTTGGAGCGAACGGTCGAGTTATATAGATTTCAAGGCAACCAACCACCGCCAAGGCGCTTTTGTGGAATGGTATGCTCGGATTCAACAAGTATATAAAATAAGCCTTGCAGACCGCCTCAAAGGTGAGCCTCTGACGTATTTAGCGAATTATCATTTTCAAGAATTGAGAACACAGGATTTTAAGGAATTTGCTAAGAATCAACATATTACGCATATTGTTACTTATAAAAATGTGGGTTTGAAGTTTAAAAGGATTGCAGAGAATGAGAAGTATGTGATTTATAGGCTTTGATACTGAGGGGGTATTTAATTTCTTGAAAAGTTGTATTTTTACAAAAAATTAATTCTAAAAATGAGAATAACAGAATTACGTCTGCAAAATTTTAAGCGATTTACGGATTTAACGATAAAAAATATACCTTCTGAAGCGAAATTGGTTTTGCTTATCGGTGCAAATGGTAGTGGCAAATCAGCTGCTTTCGATGCTTTTGAGTGGGCAAATAAAGACGATGACAAGACTTGGGATGAAAATCAAAATTATTATAGAAAAGATACAAATCAACCCACTCAAGTAGCCATATCATTTGATAAAGATAGGAAATTAAATAAAACTGTCGAAGCGAATGATAATTTCTACGTTGATAGATTATTGCCTAAAAATAGTTTTTTTGGTCGCCCAAGTATGCGTATTGTGCCAAGTCTCACGAATGCTTTTTATGATAGCAGTGTTTTTAGTAACAATTCAGATGGACCAACTCATTTCATTGATTTTGATACACGCTTTCACACAGATGTCAAAAAATTTACTGGCGACATAAGTAGAGCACTGCGCGACCCCCTTTTCAAAGGCGATACATCAGTGGATTTGATAAAAATTGCCGAAGAATTTATTGAGCCAATTAATCAGTCTTTATTGCGTATTTTTGGAGAAGACCCACAAATTAATATTAAAATTGCTAACTATGAGGATGCTGGAAGCCGTCAAAATGAGCCGCCTAAATTGATTTTTGTAAAAGGTAAATCTCGAATCAACTACGACTTGTTAAGTCATGGAGAAAAGCAAATCATCATTATTTTGCTCAATTTTATTGTTCGTAGGGCTTATTTTCAAGATACGATTTATTATATTGACGAAATGGATGTGCATCTGAATACCTCTTTGCAATATACTCTACTCAAAGAGATTACAGAAAATTGGATTCCAGGAAATTGTCAATTATGGACGGCTTCTCATGCTTTGGGTTTTATTGAATATGCGAAAGATGCTGATATTGCTGCAATTATAGATTTTGATAATTTTGATTTTGATGAAGAACAAACTATAGAACCCAGCCCAAAGTATGAAGATACTATCTTTGAGGTAGCTATACCGAGAGCTTCTTTGACAAAAATTTTGGGTAATCGGAAAGTAGTATTGTGTGAAAATAAGAATTACACTTTGTATAGTTTAATGGGTTTAGATGGTTTTGTTTTTACAGATGTTCAAAACTCAAATTCTGTTTATTTGAAAATCAAGCGCGATAGAACTTTGATTGGATTGCGCGACCGCGATTATTTGACGGATTCTGAAATTCAAAAATTGACAACGAAGTTTCCAAACTATAAAATTCTGCGTTATTATTGCTTCGAAAATTACTTGTATCACCCTACAAATTTAATAACTATTGGTCTAACCAATTTTGATATTGAAGTCTATAAAATGGAAATAACGGCATTAAAGAACCAATATTTCGATGCTTTTGTTCCAAAAATATCAGAATCAAGGAAAGCTTATGAGGAATTTAGAGACGGAGGCATTAAACCGGATACTGATATAAGCGATATAACTAAATGCTTAAAAAGTGATGATTTTGAGACATTTTACACTTATTTTAGTTTCAAAGATCATTGCGGTTCTTTGACTCATAAATATAAGGTTGACAAAAAAGAAATCAAAGAAAAGCTGTGTCAGACACTTTGGTTCAGAGATGCCATAGATGATATTTTAAAATGATTGGGTATGGGATATTCTCAAAATATCTCATACCCAACCTAACATTTATTTCATCCCCGGCTGCTTAAACTGCCATTTCGGATTATCCGCTTTTTCTTTTTCTACCATTTTACGCACATCTTCCAACAGTTTTTTAGCATCATAAACGATTCCATCTTTGATGGTGTATTTGATGCCGCCGACACGGACAACTTGGTTGTTTTCATCCAATTTAATCGCTCCTGTGCCGTACAAAACTTGTAGGTTTTCTAAGGGATTTTGGTCAATAATGGCAAAATCTGCCAATTTTCCAACTTCCACAGAACCTATTTCCTTGTCTAAACCCAAAGCTTCAGCACCGTTCAAAGTAGCAGAACGAATGATTTCGAGAGGATGAAAACCAGCTTCACGCAACAATTCTAATTCGCGGATATAAGCAAAACCATACAGTTGAAATATAAAACCTGAATCCGTTCCAACAGTGACACGCCCACCTCGATTTTTGTATTCATTGATAAATTGCATCCAAAGCAGATAGTTTTCACGCCAATTAACCTCTTCTTCCGTGCCCCATTTGTGCCAATAAGAACCATGCGAAATGCGGCTCGGTTGATAAAATTGCCATAATTTCGGAATCGTATAAAGCGGATGCCACTCGGCTGTGCGGGCGCGCATGACATCACGATTTGCCTCGTATATATTAAAGGTAGGGTCAAGCGTAAAATCTAATTTCAAAAGCGAATCCATGACGGCATTCCAGCGCGGCGAGTTCGGTTTTGCGGCTTGTTTCCACAACTTCCCTGCTTCGCCGAATCTATCGCCCTCATTTTGGTAATTATACTGAGGGGGGTAGTTTTGCACTGTTTTGTCGTCAAAAAGGGCTTCGGGCAAGCCGTACCAATGCTCCATTGAGGTCAAACCTGCTTTTGCGGACTTCAAAACATTCCAACGTCCCACGTCCATTTGAGCATGATGACAGGCAGAACGCAAGCCTAATTTTTTGTTTTCATCAAGGGCGGCGAACATAACTTCTGGGTTTGCGCCAAAAAATTTGATGCCATCTGCCCCATTTTCCTTGTTTTTACGCACCCAAGCACGGGCTTGTTCAGCGGTTGTAATGGGTTCTTCGCTACCCATGCCGAAGGCGGTGTATGCCAAAATGCGTGGCGCGGTGATTTCATTGGCAGCTGATTTCTTCTTTTGGTCGAGCGTCCAATCCAAGCCATTGCCAGCCGAAGGGTCGCGTATCGTTGTGATGCCATGCCCCATCCATAGTTTGAAAACGTATTCGGCATCTGTGCCTTGCGCCTTGCCGCCGATGTGTCCATGCATATCTATAAAGCCTGGCATCAGGTACATGCCTGTACAATCGAGCTCTTTGCCGCCTGTTTTCAGCTTAGGTCGTCGTGCCGAATCAATGGGAACGCCTGGAAAACCGACGACTTCAATGGCTTTTATCCGATTTTTTTCAACAACAATGTCCACGGGGCCAATCGGTGGCGCACCTGTGGAATTGATGAGGGTCACGCCTCTGATGATGAGTTGCGACCAAGGACCGTCACCTTCGGCACGTGGCGGTGCTTTTTTGATTTGAGCATTTAAGGCAAAAGTACTTAGTAAAAGCGTGAAAATGATGAGCCAATGTTGGTTTTTCATATTGGATTGGTTTTGATTTTTGATGAATAAGTCCGTAAAAGTACATTTTATTGAGAACCCTACCCCTCAGTATATTAGCTATTTTTTGAAAAATATACGTTAAATGCTGAATTGCAAACCCTTTTAGCCGTAATTTTGATTTCTTAATATCGAACAGACCAACCCGATTTTATTTGAACATCTAAATGATAATTCTATGAAAGTTTTTTTTCGATTTTTATGTGTGTCCAGCCTGTTCAGTTTCTTTCTTTTCATAAGCAGTTGCAAGCCTGATAAATTGGAAGAAACTGCTTCTTCAAGTGATGTGGATAGCCCTGAAGCTGCTACGAAATGGGGAGATATGACTTTAAAGTTACTTTATAGGCTACCTAGCAATTCACCAACTTATGCTTCTCGGTGCTTAGGTTATCTCGGTTTGACAATGTACGAAAGTGTCGTGCAAAGCAGCAAAACGCATCAATCCATTGCAAAACAGCTCAATAAACTCGATTTTGTGCCTCAAATCGAAAGCGGTAAACGTTATAATTGGTCGTTGGCACTCAATGCGGGACAAGCCGTTATGCTTAAAAAGCTGTTTGCCCTCAGTGTTGCTCAAAAGCAAAGCGTGGACTCATTGGAAGCGGCGTTGGAAAAACAATATTCTGCTCAAGAAGCGGCTGATGTGGTAGAACGCTCAAAGTTATTTGGGCAAAATGTGGCGGGTGTCATCTATTTATGGTCAACGATTGATGGTGGTTTTGAAGGTTATTTGAAGAATTTTCCAACAGATTTTGTCATTCCTACAGGCGCAGGTAAATGGCAACCGCCTAAAAAAAGCCAATCGAAATCGCAATTGCCTTTGCATCCGTATTGGGGTAGTAACCGCACTTTTGTAGCGACGGATGCGACGATACCCGTCCCTGAAATGATTCCTTACTCTACCAATCGGTTTTCACAATGTTATGCCCAATTTTTAGAGGTTTATGCTAAAAACTTTACCCTAACACAAGAAGAACGTGAGATTGGTGCATGGTGGAGCGACGACCCTTCCGAAGTTTATACACCGCCCGGGCACTCTTATAATTTAGCAACAATCGCCATTCGGACAGCTAAAGCTAATTTGACAGTGGCTGCTGAGACTTATGCGCGGGTCGGTATGGCTACAGCTGATGCGTTCATCAATTGTTGGAAAGCTAAATTCACTTATTTTAGTGAACGCCCTTCGACTTATGTGCGCGACAATATAGACGGTACGTTTGTCCAATATTGGCCTGAACCGCCGTTCCCTTCGTTTTCTTCGGGACACTCGACACAAGCTGCTGCTGCTGCTGTTGTTTTGACGAGTATTTATGGTGAACCTTTCCCTTTTACGGACAATACGCACGAAAATCGGGAACGAGATACGGCTCAAAAAGTAGATTTTAAGCCCCGTAAATTCAATACTTTTTCAGAAATGGCAGAGGAATGTGGCTATTCAAGGATTCTTGGTGGGATTCATACACCGCAAGACAATGTACAAGGGTTGACTATTGGTCGAAAGGTGGGGAATAATATTAATACGCTTACTTGGCGAAAGTAGTTTTTTTGTCATTCTGAACGCAGTGAAAGAATCTGTATAAATCATTGATTTTAAATAATTTAGATTCTTTCACTGCGTTCAGAATGACAAAAAAATAATTAGAATTTCACAATCTTAGTCGTCCGCGATTTATCACCAATAGAAATTTTAAGTAGATAAGTACCCGCTTGCAAAGTATGCGTTTCGAGCGAAACACCGTTTTGACCAGCGTTTATACTGAGGGGTGTCGTTTTCACGATGCGACCCAACAAATCATAAATTTCTACCTTACCATTTTCGGATGTTTCAGATTTAATATTGACACGTATATTATCACTAAAAGGATTGGGCGAAATCACTATTGCCGCTTTGTCCAACTCTCCAATCGAAGTCAATACACGTGTGCCATTTGCAAACCAATTGCCAAACGAAGCGTCAGTTTTGAAGACAATTGGCGTACCGCTTGGCTCCAATTTATCGCTTGCCAAATTAACGATGCCCAAACGCGAAGCCCCATTTGTGTCTTCATTTGTAAACAAAATACGGTTGTCTGTACGTGAATAACTCGGATATGCGACGGTATTGTTTTGATAAATACCCGTTCCCGCCTGTGTCACTGTACCTTTTTGTGTGTTGGCAGCCAAAATATAAAACGCTCTTTTGTTCGGGTCGGTGTCGTCCAAGAAGTCAAAAGCGACGATATAAGGCGAGTTTTTGGCATAAGTAGCGTCGCCAATGCTTGTATTTTCAGGCAAATCGGTGAACAATTTCTCAATTCGAGGTGTAGCAGCCCAGTTGTTTGTTTGGTTTGACCAAACGTCAATAGAGCCAACGTCCCAATATTCAATCTTATCACCGTTTTGACCACTGATACTATTGTATGCGTCATAAAGAACGGATGTACCAAAATGATCCCATTCGAGCGCATCTGAATATTTTACAGCACCTGCATTTACGCCCGTCGTAAAAGTTGGATTAAAAAGTTTGTAAAAATTCCACTGGCTCTTTACAAATGAATACAGCCACAATGTATCTGTACCATCATTGGCAGCAATTTTACTACCGTCTTTTGACACCGCAACATTGTTCCAAATAGGGTCACTTTGAACAACGACATCGGTCACTGTTGGTGGATTTGTACTCCAATTAAGTGTTGTGAGGTACATTTTTTTGTCCCGACCGATGTAAAAGATGTATTTACCATTGTCCGAAACGCTCGGTTTGTTGGCGATGCCACGGCTGCTCAATGTCTGAACAGTCGAACCTGTACCATTCGTTAATTGCAGTTTGTTTTGGTCATTGCTGACATAAACAACCCAATCCGAACCTGGATTAACTTGTAAGTCCTGCTGATAAACTGCTCCTGTGGTTGTACCACCTGCGCCGATACCCACTAGCCCGAAAGCATTTTGTGCAGCCGTAATGATAGCGGCATTGGTCGGATATAAATCTTTGCACGACTGCTCAACAGCAGCACGGCAGTCAATAAATTTAGAAGAAGCGACGAGGTAAGTCGTCAAAGCACGATAAAAAACCAGCTCTGCAGTTCCTTTGCCAACGACACCATTATTTGCAAAAAGATAATAAGCATAGTTGGTAATACCTGAATTGATATGCACACCACCATTGTCCGACGTGCCATTGTATTTTTCGTTGACGTGTTTAGGTTGCCAGCCGTTGCTGCTGAGGCTTGTGCCGCCGTTATTTGGGTTAGCCATATCACGTAAAAATCCAGTTGGAAAAACTGACCTGCCATTGACAACATCTTCCCCAATTTGCCAATCATCACGGTCAATCATACAACCAAAAATATCAGCAAATGACTCATTCAAGGCGCCTGATTCGTTTTGATACTTCAAATTAGCCGTATTTTGAATCACACCATGCGATATTTCATGTCCCGCCACATCAAGTCCACGTGCCAAAGGCAAAAAGGCTGATGACCCATTGCCATAAAACATAGCTTCTCCGTTCCAATAAGCATTGTCCATAGATTGACCGCCATCGGTTACGTTGATAAAACTTGTAATCGTGCCGCCTTTTCCGTTGATAGAATTGCGGTTGAAAGTTGTCCGATAATAATCATAAGCCTTTCCAGCATTGTAGTGACTTGAAACGGCTTTCGGATTGTTCCAAGCATTATTCGTTGAATTGACGTAATAATAAGGACCATCATCTGTATTGTTGTAATCATACGTTATTATAGCACCTATGGCCTTATTGGGCATTTGCGAAGAAGCCACATTAAACATTGAACGCGATGCATCAAGCATATAATATTTTGTACCAACTTGGTAGGTGTTGATAGTGCGTGATACATTCATCAAGTCCACCGCCGTTGCCGTAAAAGCACCGTCTAAGACAGTTGTGCTTGCCGTTTCGATTTTAGTCCCCCCCTCAGTATTTAAAGCATTTTTCAGGAAAGTTGGCTCCGATTCTTTCGTTTCACCTAACCCATGAATATGCCCTGAAATCGTGCAAGAGCTGTGGTAAAAGTCCAAAATTGCCCCATTTCCCGCATCTACAAAATACTCGTAGCGGTGCAACACATTTGGATAAGCCACGACGTGCCAAGCCAAACGTTCGGTGTTGCGTTTGTCGTTTTTATAAAAAACAACCAATTCACTGCGTAGTTGTTCACCGCCAATTTGCTCTTTTGCGTCAACGGGTAATGTTTTAAACCCTGTTTTTTTCTCCAAATCAGCACGTACAAGTGTCTCTGCTGCCGCATTAAAAATGGTTGGTTCAAGCGTTTTTACTGAGGCGGTCGGGAAATACACACCATTAAACATTGTTATTTGTCCATTTTTTTCATGGACAATAACTTCGCTGCCCCAAACGGGTACTTTACCTAAAACCTGCTGCATACGGATATGCGTTTGCCCAATATCATCGGTTTCAATAGATTTTACAACAAATTCTTCTGTCGGTTTTTTGATTTGAATGGCTTTTGAAAGCGCATCCAAGTACTGAAAAGTCCGTTCTTCAATCGTTTTTAAGGTCGGATACTGAGGGGTCGGTAAAGTGCCTTCAATCATCGTTGGCAAACCCATATCAGACGTTTTAACCTCCAAACCGTTTGGCAGCAAGGCAGTCCGCTTTTGTAAATAAGGAATAGATTTAATAGCAGAATTGCCTACAAGCGGCTGTGCCGCTATGGGAACACCCGTTGCAGGAACGTCAAGTTGTTGTGGGAAGCCATGTGGAACGGCTTGAATGTCTTTGTTTTTAAACGGTTTTTGGGACCAGCCCATAACCGTAAAAGCCAAAATCGGTAGTAGGATAAATAACCGCTTCATTGTTTTAAGTTTTTGATTATCAATAAGTTAAAAATAAATTGCTTTAAGTATCAATGTTTTTCTTCTTTATGTTTTTCTTTTTTTTCGGGTAACTCAGCACTTAATTTCATGTAATAGTCTTCAATATTCTTAGGCGCATGAACATCATTGCCACTGCCGTCCCAAACGATTTTATTATCCTTTTTACCCTCTCTTTTGAGAATAACATAATGATAAATATTGCCCGGCACATTATAAAGCCAAGTGTGCAAACGCATGGAATCAACGGCGGCAAAGTAAGTTGCCGCTTTCTTTTTGCCTATTTTTTCGACAATACGTTGGGTTGCAGAATCTTTTTGAATTCTAACAATATACCCATTTTCAAGCAAAGCATATTCATGCACCATGCCCGTAAAGCCACCGCCATGACCAAAAACGATTTGCGTGGCAGGCATTTTATCAGTTGCTATTTTTTTCGTACAACTGAAAAGTCCTAAAAACAGTAAAATAATAATGGGAAAAGACACTCGGACACTTTGAAAATTGTCTGAAAAAGCCCCTTTGGAGAAAGAGAAGTTGGCGAAGTTGAGTTTCATATTTATTGATTAAAAAATTTAAGAATGCTTAGAATATGCTACCAAAAGTACAAAATGGAATCCATTCTGCTTTGTTTTGAAGTAATAAGACGTAAAAAATGACAAAAGAAACACGTTGAGGGCAGTTGGTGGGATAAAATGGTGATTTTTACTGAGGGGGGTCAAAAATATATGTCATCATAAGTCATTGGTATTCATTTATTTTCAGTGCAGAAACAACTCTTGCTCATTTCACGCCGCCGGGTATTTGGTCAACCCAAACTTCCATTTTGAGTTTAATGATGCTTGGATAACCGTTCGTGGTGACCGTAATAGTGGGTTTTTGAGGGCCAACTTTATTTTTAGCAGTATATTTTACCAATATTTTACCTTTACCACCAGGGGCGATGGGCTTCATAGGTGGCGTTGGAATTGTGCAACCGCAAGAACCTTTTGCATTGATGATAACAAGGTCACGGTCGCCAGTATTTGTAAAGTCAAAACTTTTTTCGAGCACGGCATCTTCTTTAATAGTGCCCAACTCAAGGATTAACTTATCGAATTGTATTTTTGCAGTATTAGAAGGGGCTGATTTTTTAGACGAAGTCGAAACGGATTTTGACGTTATCTTAGCTTTAGTTCCCTTCGTTTGAGCGACGCCCACTTTGGGTAAAAAGAAAACGGCAAGGAAACAGCAATAAAAATATGTAAAAGCTCTCATTGGAAAAGTGTTTTATATGAATAATCGTGTAAATATAGCTTTGTTTAATAAATGGAACAAGTTTTTAAAATAAAACCCTTGTAACTTATTAATAATCAATGCTTAATAGTTTTTTAGGAATTTATAAACTTTCTCAATCAACGTTTTTGCATTCTTAGATAATTCCTTTTTTTTGCTAAAAGTATTTAACTTTGAGACTAATTTTATTAAATAAAGTCACGAATAGTTATATAATGAATTGCTAAATGTAAAAATTGAGTATTGATTTATTCTCTTACAATTTTAAAGATATGCCTACACCAAACCAAAACCTATTTGCCGAATTTCCACCTGTTACCAAAGCAGAATGGTTCGCTAAAATTGAGAAAGACCTCAAAAGTCGTCCTTTGTCTGACCTAAATTGGACGCAAATCCCCCCCCTCAGTCTAAATCCCTTTGTTCATGCTGAAGATTTTATAGAACAACCCGAACCAATTCTCGACAATCGCTCTGCCAATACTTGGGCTATAAGTGAAGACATCGAAGTAACTGATTTTGCAGCTGCCAATAAACAAACCCTTGCCGCTTTGATGGCAGGTGTGAATGCCCCGCGCTTCGTTTTCGACACATATCCAACAGAAAATCAGCTGGCTAAGTTGTTAGAAAATGTCGAATTAGACTATATTTCTACACATTTTCAAGCAAAAACAGACAATCGTTCACCGCTTAGTTTTTTAAAAAGTTTTAAAAATATCGCTGGCGAAAAAGCGGCTGAACTAAAAGGGGCTGTGCATTACGACCCTTTTGCAAATGGTGGTAGCGATGTAACAGAAGCAACGGCATTGATAAATTGGGCTGCTGAAAATTTGTCTAATTTCGTAGTTATAACGGTCAATTCAGAGCGTTTTAACCAAAATACTGAGGGGGTCGTTTCCGAGTTGTCGAATGCTTTAGCGGCAGGAGAGAGTTATATAAAACAATTGACAAACAATGGTTTAGCTATTGATAAAATTCAAAACCGCATCGCTTTCCGCTTCCAAATCGGCTCTTCTTATTTTGTTGAAATCGCTAAACTACGTGCCTTCAAACTGCTGTGGGGCAATGTGCTTTCAGCCTATCATGCCCTGCCGACAACACCGTGTTTGTTCGCTTTTACATCGCCTATTAAGCGTCACGAGGATGTTAATATTCATAAAATCCAAGCCACTACCGAAGCCATGAGTGCTGTCATCGGTGGTATCGAAACCTTGACTGTTGCGCCCAGTGAAGCATCAGATTTTGGTCGCCGCATCGCTCGAAACGTGCAACATTTATTGTCAATGGAGTCTTACCTCGACCGTGTCGCTGACCCATCGGCGGGTAGTTATTATATCGAAAAATTGACGGAACAGTTGGCGGAAGCGGCTTGGCGTGAATTTCAAAAATTGGAAAACAAATAAATAAAACGCTTTTTATTCGACTTTTCCTTGAAAATATCCCTATAAACGTATAAATTTGTCAAAAAATATTGGATATGACGACTGCCATTGCACATAAGCCACGGACTTTACAAAAAGAAAAAACTAACAAAAAAGCTATTTCGTTAGAAGCCTTTTTGAGCCACTACTCGAACAAAGAAGACGGCTATAAATATGAGTGGCACAATGGTCATGTTGAAAAAACACCTCGTACTATGAACCGCGACCAATCTCAAATTCAAGCAGCCATTTTAGCCTATTTTTACACCAATCCGAAGTTTCGTCAAGAGGGTGCTTTCCTTGTCGAATTGGATATGTTCCGCTTCCCCTGTTTTACCGACCTTTCAAATGAGTGTTCACGATATTTTGAACCTCAAAAAGTAATTTTCTGTGCCTGATTCCCGCATAAAAGTTTTCGGCATTCGCCATCATGGACCCGGTTCGGCTCGCTCGCTTCTGAATGCGTTAGAGGCGTGGCAACCGGATGCACTCCTGATTGAGGGTCCAACCGATGCGGATAAACTGATTAAACACGTCAACCATGAAAAATTAAAACCGCCTGTTGCCGCCTTGGTTTACAATCCAAAGGATTTGCGGCAAGCGTCCTATTTCCCTTTTGCTGAATTTTCTCCCGAATGGCAAGCGATGTTGTTTGGTTTGAAAATGACAATTCCTGTTGCGTTTATGGATTTGCCGATGAGCCTTAATTTTTGTTTGCAAGATGTCATTGTGAGGAATGAAGCAACCGACCAACCTGCACAACAAACCTTTGATTTTCAAGAAGTTACTGAGGGGGGCATTTTTGAAAAAGAAGAAACAAAAATCATCAACGACCCTTTGCGTACCCTCGCTGAACTCGCTGGATATACGGACAGTGAACGTTGGTGGGAAGTGACTTTTGAGCAAACGGACAATCCGATAGAAGTTTTTGACATCATTTTAGAAATGATAACGGCTTTGCGAAAAGACCTCAATCGTGCTGAAACGAAGGAAACACTTTTGCGCGAAGCCTATATGCGTCAAACCATCCGAAAGACTTTGAAGACCGATGCACAGCGTATTGCGGTCGTCTGTGGCGCATGGCACGCCCCTGTTTTGGCAAATATTGCCCAATTCAAAGAGAAATCGGACAATGATTTAATCAAAAAACTGCCAAAAGTAGCGACTGAAGCCACGTGGATGGCGTGGAGTTATGAGCGTTTGGCGCGTGAAAGCGGCTATGGTGCAGGTGTCAGCAGCCCTGCGTGGTATGATTTATTGTTTTCAAAAAAGCAAAATGCGACAGTGCGTTGGATAACGCGCGCGGCTCGTTTGTTGCGCCGCAATGACTTGTCGGCATCTGCGGCACACGTTGTGGAAGCTGTACAATTGGCTGAAACGCTTGGGATACTGAGGGGGCATGACATCGCAGGTTTGGAGGAATTGGAGGAAGCCGTTAAGACAGTGATGTGCAATGGGGCAGAGGCGCAAATGAACCTCATTCGGCGTAAATTGGTCGTCGGTGATGTGGTCGGCAAAGTGCCACCAGAGATTCCACAAGTGCCTTTGCAGCGTGATTTTGAGGCTTCGGTCAAGACTGCCCGACTGACAAAAGAATATGCTACATCAGAAGCCGTGACAAAAGAATTGGATTTACGCAAGCCTAATCCATTGTACGCCAGTCATTTATTGCATCGTTTGGCATTACTCAATATTCCGTGGGGAAAGCCGATGAAAGGCTCGCGGTACAAACTCGGTTCGTTCAAAGAAACGTGGAAATTGCATTGGCGACCTGACTATACGATTCGTTTGATTGAAGCGGCGCAATGGGGCAACAAAGTGGAGCAAGCAGCAACGGCTTTTGTACAAAAACAAGCCGAAACGGTGGATAAACTACCCGCTTTGACACTGTTAGTTGAAAAAACGCTCGATGCAAACTTGCCAAAAGCATTGCCTAAACTCATCCAACGGATGCAAAATTTGGCGGCTTTGACGGAAGATGTGGTGATTTTGATGGAAGCCTTGCCGCCACTTATCCGCATTTTGAAGTATGGCAATGTGCGTGGCACTGATGCCGCCGCCGTTCGGTTTGTCGTGCAAGAGATTCTGCCACGTATCTTTGTCGGACTGCCGCCCGCTTGTTTGAATACCGATGATGAGGCTACGGAGTTGATTTTCAATCAGATACAAAGCACACACGCGGCTCTTAATTTGTTAGCAGACCCCATTTTTACTGAGGGGTGGTTGCGCAGCCTCCGAATGGTTACGGATTTAAAAAACGCTCATGGCAAATTGACGGGCGGCTGCACACGCATTTTGTTCGATAAATCTGTTTTGACTATTGCCCAAACATCCGTCAAAATGCGTTACGCCCTTGCGCCGATGAATGAACCGACACAATCGGCTGCGTGGCTCGAAGGCTTTTTGTATGGCAGCGGATTACTTTTGATTCATCATCCGACCCTGTGGCAAGTACTGGATGAATGGGTGTCGGAAACAGATATGACCCGTTTGGAAAACTTATTGCCGTTGTTGCGGCGCACATTTTCAACGTTTTCAAAATCGGAAAAAGCGAAATTGTATGCTTTGGCGAATCAACAACAGAGGCATTTCCAAGGACAAATTAAGACACCTGCCTATGCCTATGATGTGGAACGGGCGGCTGGGGTTTTGGGGACGCTGCGTGGGTTTCTTTAAGTTAAGAGTCAAAGACCCACAGTTTATGACTATTTGGTTAAAAAACCGAAGCCAGCGCTGTCGTTGTTGGTTTGTGTGGTATTTGAGGAGTAGCCTTGCCAGCGGGTTAGAATGGCAATTATACCGCGAGCGAGCACAGCAATCAAATTTTGAAAGAATGTAAAATATCCGAGATTATGAACGATTTTGTTAAAGTACTAAAAGATTTTGAATTGAAGTTAGGTGAAATTAATCCTAATCTTATCGAATCTATGAATAAAGGTATAGATAATAAAATTGACATCGAGTCAATTTTATTATCTAAAAGCCTTGATGTCAACGATGAGTTGCTCTGTTTTTATCAATGGAAGAATGGTATTGATGATTCAAAAATTGTTTTAGATTATAGAGCTTTATTCATCCCTTTTAATCCTTTTTTTGCATTGGAAGTAATGGTTGAGTATTATGATATGTTGATCGAGAATGACTTTATTAAAAAGTCATTCTTCCCATTGTGTCAACAAGATAGTTATTTAGTTGATTTGGATAGGGATTCAAAAACTTATGGCAGCATATTTTTTTATGCTCCGGGTTTTTTAATTGTAAAACCTGTCCGCATTTTTGATTCATTAAAAAATATGTTTTTATCTATTATTGCTTGCTTTGACCAAAAAGCATTGTGGTACGATGATGAAGGCTATATCGTTATTGAATGGGATTTGTATGATAGCATCTGTAAAGAAAACAATCCTAACTCTGATTATTGGAAAACTAAATAATTACTAATAAATGCACTCTATATTCAAGGGAGACCGGTGCCGCTCATCAGGGGTTTTCGTTAATTTAACTTGTATCATTAAATAAAAAACGGAGGTGCTGGTGTCGGCTTACTCTGGTTGTTGTGTGGGTGTATTTGAGGAAGACCATTCGTCAGCGGAGACTGTGCGCCATCGGTATTTCTGACTATAACTATCGTGTAGCTAATCATAAATTAAATTTAAAAAATGAACTTTATCCAGATGATGCACTATGCACAATATCACTTTCTTACTCATGTTACGCATTGTTTTATTTTAAGCCCGTTAGGGCTGACATCGTTTATAGAAAAGTAAATCAAGCCATTTTTCTAAGGTGCGTAGCGCCGTCACCAAATAGCGCGCTTGATTTTTATCCAATTCAGCTTTAAAATAACACATAATCGGTGT